>JBPYFM010000156.1:0-38030 GCA_051986435.1 Solirubrobacterales bacterium
CTGATCGGGGGTCACAGCCTGCCAGGACCCCCGATCAGCCGCCCCGGGCGACAGCTTCCGGCGCGGGCGCCCGAGGCGCCAGCTTCCGCCCGGGCGCCAGCTTCCCGGCGCAGGGGCCCGAGGCGCCGGCTTCCGCCGCCGCAGGCTCCCGAGGCGACAGCTTCCCCGCCGCAGGTGCCCGAGGCGCCGGCCGGCCGCCGCCGGCCCCCGAGGTCCCAGCCGCCCCGAGCCGCCGGCCCCTGAGGCGCCAGCTTCCCCGCGGCAGACCTCGAGGCGCCAGCCGGCGTCCCAACTTCCCCGTCGCCGGCCCCCCAAGGCGCCAGCCGGCCGCCGCCGGCCCCGCCGCGCCAGCTTCCCCCGCCGGCCCCCGAGCCGCCGGCCGGCGTCCCGCCGCGCCGGCCTTCCCGAGCGCCACGGCGGTGAGGAGCTGGAGGGCAGAGGTGCTTCGGGATGCCCGCGGGTCGAGCGCCTGACCGAGAAGTTCGAGTCCTCGATGTGCGGTGAGGCACTTCTTGGGTACTTCCGGCTCGTGGCGAGCACGAGGAGCGATTTCACCAGCGTCTGGTCGCTTTATCTCTGGCTGGGCGTCGCCGTCGCCGTCTTCATCTTCGCCTTCGTCGGCTTCACCCTCGTGCGCTACCGGGCGCGGGCCGGGCGGGCGCCCTCGAAGCGCGACGAATTCAACTCGCTGGAGACCGGCGCCGGGGTCGTGATCCTCGCGATCGTCGCCCTGCTCGTCTTCGTCACCTTCCACACCGAGGCGAAGGAGGACACGCCGGAAGACGCCGGCGCGGTGCGCATCCACGTCGTCGCCTTCCAGTGGGGCTGGCGGTTCACCTATCCCGACGACGGCGTGTCGGTGATCGGCAACTCCGACCACCAGCCGAACTTCGCCGTGCCGATCGACCGGCCGATCGACTTCTCGCTCACCTCCATCGACGTGATCCACGCGATGTGGATCCCCGAACAGCGCTTCAAGAAAGACGCGATCCCCTACCGGACCAACCACTTCGTCATGGAATTCGACTCCGAGGGTCACGAAGTCGGTCGCTGCAGCGAATACTGCGGCCTGCGCCACTCGAACATGGGCTTCGGCGTCTGGGTCCTCTCGAACGCGAGCTACGAACGATGGCTGGCAGCGCACCGGTAGCGGTCGACACCCGGCGCGGTCTCGACCGCGGCTTCGCCTGGCTCGCCGCCACCGACCACAAGAAGACGGCGGCGAAGATCGGCATCGCCTCGACCTTCTTCTTCCTCCTCAGCGGCCTGCTGGCGCTGACGATGCGGGCGGAGCTCGCCCAGCCCGGCCTGCAGTTCGTCTCCGACCACACCTACGACGAGCTCTTCACCATGCACGGCTCGGGGATGATCTACCTGTTCCTGACCCCGGCGGCGCTCGGCCTCGGGCTCTACCTGGTGCCGCTGCAGATCGGCGCCTCCCAGATCGCGGCGCCGCGGCTCGCCCTCTACGGGTTCTGGCTGTACGTCTGCGGCGGGCTCGCGATGTACACGGGGTTCCTCACCGACAACGGCGCGGGCGACGCGACCTGGACGGCGACGATCCCGCTGTCCGACAGCGCCGGCACGCCGGGCGTCGGGATGGACCTGTGGGTGATCGGGGTCGGCCTCGCGACGCTCGGCTCGCTGCTGATCGCGATCACGATCCTGCTCACGATCTTGCGCGAGCGCGCGCCGGGGATGACGATGCTCCGGATACCGGTGTTCAGCTGGACGATGCTGGCGACCACGTTCATGGTCGTCGCCTCGTTCCCGGTGCTGATCGGGGCGATGGGGCTGCTGCTCGCCGAACGCCACCTCGGCGGCGTCTTCACCGGCGCGACCGGCTCGATCGCCTACCAACACCTCTTCTGGTTCTACGGGCACCCGGTGGTGTACGTGATGTTCTTCCCCTTCGTCGGCGCGGTGGGTGAATCGATCGCCACCTTCGCTCGCAGGCGCTTCTTCGGCTACAAGGCCCTGGTCGCCTCGCTGCTCCTCTTCACCGCGCTCTCGATGGCGGTGTGGGGGCACCACATGTTCATCACCGGCGCGGTGAAGAACCAGTACTACTCGCTGACCTCGACGCTGCTCGCGCTGCCCGCCGGGATCGAGTACTTCGACCTGATCGGAACGATGGTCGGCGGCGCGATCGTCTTCCGCGCGCCGATGCTCTTCGCGGTCGGCTTCGTCCTCCAGTTCCTGATCGGCGGGCTGACCGGGATCGTCGTCGCCTCGCCGCCGCTCGACTATCACGTCAACGGCAGCTACTTCATCGTCGCCCACTTCCACTACACGCTGTTCGCCGGGAGCCTCTTCGGGCTGCTGGCGGGGCTCCACCTGTGGTTCCCGAAGGCGACCGGCGCGATGCTGCGCGAACGCCTCGCCAAAGCCAGCTTCTGGGTGCTCGTCGCGGGAGCGAACCTGACCTTCTTCCCGATGTTCTTCCTCGGCTACGACGGGATGCCGCGGCGCGTCGCCGACTACGAACCGCGGCTCGGCGACCTGAACCTGCTGAGCTCGATCGGCGCGGGGGTGATCGCGATCGGGATCCTCATGGTTCTGGCGAACATCTTCGTCTCGCTGCGCTCGCGGGTCCCGGCCGGCAACGACCCCTGGGGCGCGGGACAGACGCTCGAGTGGTGGACGACCTCGCCGCCGCCGTCCGAAAACTTCACCTCGCTGCCGGAGATCACCTCCTACGCGCCGCTGCTGGACCTCCGGCAGGCGGCCGAAGAGGAGGAGCGCGAGCGCCGCGGGGAGGAGGTGCCGGCGTGAACGAAGGGCCGAAAGGCGGCGGTGGGCCGTTGCTGGCGTGGGCGTGCCTGCAGATGGCGCTCGGGGCGATGCTCGCCCTCTGGGGCGAGCAGGTCCCGGCGCTGCTCTTTCTCAGCGGCGCCGTGCCGCTGCTCCTGCTGTCGGCGTGGAACCGCGTCTTCCCGCCGCGCGGGAGACCGCGGCTGCTGGCCCGGGTGAGCGTCCCCGTGGTGGTGCTGGGGATCGCCACGGCGGTGGCCGCGATCGGCGCGACCGGCGGCCTCTGGCTGTTCCTGATCGGTGCCGAGGTCGCCCTCTTCGCCCTCGTCTGGCTGGTCCGCGAGATCGTCCTCGAGCGCCGGGCGGTGGGTCGATGACCGCGGCGGTCGGGATCGTCGTGCCCTCGGCGCTGCTCTTCGGCGCCTACGCGTGGCTCGCCCTCCATGCCCGCCGGTCCGCATCGCCTTGGCCGTGGACGCGGACGGCGTGCTTCGCGCTCGGGCTCGTCGCCATCGGGCTGGGCGTCGGCCTCGACGACATCTCGCTCGCCGTCCACATGGCCGGGCACGGGGTGGTCGTCGCGGTCGGCGCGCCGCTGCTCGTGCTGTCGCGCCCGGTGACGCTCCTGCTGCGGGCGCTGCCGCGCCCGGCCGCGCGCGACCTCGCCGCCACGCTCCGCTCGCCCTGGCTGCGTCGCCTGCTCTGGCCGCCGCTCGCCTTCGCCGCCTTCGTCGGCGCGCAGCTCGCCTTCCACTGGACGCCGCTCTTCTGGGACGCGCTGCGCGAAGAAGGCCTGCACGTCGCCGAGCACGCGATCTTCCTCGTCAGCGCCGTCTGGTTCTGGTCGGTCTGCCTGGCGGTCGAGCCGCTGCCCGGCCGCTGGGACCCGTGGGCGCGCGCGGGCCTCCTGATGGCGGCGATGACCGCGAGCGACTCGGGCGCGATCAAGCTGATGCTCGACGGCTACGGCGACGCGGGCGTGGCGATGCTCGCCTCGATGCTGCCGCTCGGGCTCGGCGCGGCAGGGGTCGCCTGGGCGGCGATGGCACGGGAAGAGCGGCGGGCGAGGAGCGAGGTGGCCCATGCGGCGGGCTAGGCGGATCCTCATGGCAGCCGCCGCCGTGGTGTGCGGCGGCTACGCGATCGCGGTCTGGGCGCAGCCGCCGAGCAACCCGACCCGCGCCGCCGCGGCACCGGTGGCCGTCGCCGGCACCGCGGCGGAAGCCGGGGGCCGGCAAGCAGCGAACC
Organism: Solirubrobacterales bacterium; assembly: GCA_051986435.1. Lineage (GTDB taxonomy): Bacteria > Actinomycetota > Thermoleophilia > Solirubrobacterales > 70-9 > VAYN01. Next base: position 4,003 of record JBPYFM010000156.1, read on the forward strand.
CCGAAGGACGCGAGCTCTTCGAACAGTCGTGCTCGAGCTGCCACGGTTTCGACGGCAAGGGGGTGAAGGGTCAGGCGCCGTCGCTGATCGGCGTCGGGGAAGCGGCCGCCGACTTCTACCTGCGGACCGGGCGGATGCCGCTCGGGCAGGTCGGCGACGAGCCGCTGCGCGGCGAACCGCGCTTCTCGAACTCCCAGATCGAAGCGCTGGTCAAGTACGTCGGCTCGCTCGGCGAAGGGCCGTCGATCCCGAACGTCGACCCGAGCAAGGGCTCCGTCGCCGAAGGGATGGAGCTCTTCACCGACAGCTGCGCGGGCTGTCACGCGATCACCGGCAAGGGCGGCGTCGCGATCGGTGGGTACGCGCCGCCGCTCGGGGAAGCGACGCCGACCGAGGTGGGGGAGGCGATCCGCACCGGTCCCTACCTGATGCCGCGGTTCAACGAATCGCTGATCACCCCACAGCAGGTGAACTCGATCGCCGCGTACGTGAAGCTGACGCAGGAACCCGAAGACGCGGGCGGCTTCGGCATCGGCCACATCGGCCCGGTGCCCGAGGGGCTGGTCACCTGGTTCGCCGCGGTGGCGGCGCTGCTCCTGGTCGCGCGGCTGATCGGCGAGCGCCTGGGCGGCAGCCGGGCCGACGACGAAGCGGAGGAGCCGCGATGAAGAACATCTGGCGCTGGGTGGTCGCGGGGGTCGTCCTGCGGTTCTCGAGAAAGCGGACCGTCCACCGGGACCGCGAGCTGCCCGCCTCGACCCGCGCCGAGACCTGGACCGCGCTCGTCCTCTTCGCCGCCGCCCTGGCGGGGCTCGCCTTCGTCGCCGTCTACGCCTTCGACGACGCCAACACCCAGCTCCTCGGCCTCTCGATCGGCGTCGCCCTCGCCCTGATCGCCGCCGCCCTGATCCTCGCCGCCGCCCTGGTCGTCCCGCAAGAGACCCTGGAAGAGCCCCGCCCCGACTTCGCCCAGCCGGACGATGTTGATGGGCCGAAAAACCACGATATACGTGGTTTTTCGGCCCATCAACAAGAGCGGGTCGAGGAGGCGACGCTGACGGTGCGGGAAGGGGTGGACGGGGTCACGCGGCGCCGGTTGCTCGGGGCCGCGGCGGCCGCCGCCGGGGTCGGGCTGGGGGCTGCGGCGCTCGTGCCGCTCGCCTCGCTGGGGCCGGCGGTGGGGGGCCGGCTCGCGGCCTCGCCTTGGAAGGACGGCGTGCGCCTGGTCGAGGAGAACGGGGTGCCGGTCAAGTCCGCCGACCTCGAGGTCGGCTCGTTCCTCACGGCCTTCGCCGAGGGCGCCGACAAAGAGCAGCTCGCCACCTCGCTGGTCGTCGTCCGGGTGCAACCCGGCGAACTCGAACTGCCCGCAGAACGGGCCGACTGGGCGCCGGAAGGCATCCTCGCCTTCTCCAAGATCTGCACGCACGCGCAGTGCGCGATCTCCCTCTTCCGCTACCCGCTCTTCGCCGAACGCTCGCCGGGACCGGCGCTCGTCTGCCCCTGCCACTACTCGACGTTCAACGTCCTCGACGGCGGCCAGCGCATCTTCGGCCCCGCGGTGCGGCCGCTGCCGCAGTTGCCGCTGCGGATCGAGGCGGGCATCCTGGTCGCGGCCGGGCCGCTCTCCGGGGCGGTCGGCGCCTCCTGGGGACGGGTCAAGGAAGAGTCGTGATCGGCGTGAGGAGTGGCCGGTGACCACCCGCCGCATCTTCAGGTTCCTCGACAGCCGCACCGGCGGCGCCGGGGTGACGGCGAAAGCGCTCCGCTACGTCTTCCCCGACCACTGGACGTTCCTCTTCGGCGAGATCGCGATGTACGCGTTCGTCATCCTCGTCGCGACGGGCATCTACCTGGCGCTCTTCTTCGAACCGAGCGCCGCCCACGTCGTCTACCACGGCAGCTACGCCCCGCTGTACGGCCGCGAGATGACGCGCGCCTACGAGTCGGCGCTGAACCTCTCCTTCGAAGTGCAGGCGGGCCTCCTGATCCGCCAGGTCCACCACTGGGCCGCCGACGTCTTCGTCGCCGCGATCACCGTCCACCTGCTGCGGATCTTCTTCACCGGCGCCTTTCGCAAACCGCGCGACATCAACTACTACGTCGGCCTCACGATGCTGGTCCTGGCGGTGCTCGAGGGCTACGTCGGCTACTCGCTGCTCGACGACCTCCTCTCCGGCATGGGCCTCGCGATCGGCAACTCGGTGGCGCTCTCGATCCCGGTGATCGGCGGCCAGGTCGGCACCCTCATCTGGGGCGGCCGCTTCCCCGGCACCTCGGACTTCTTCAGCCGGCTCTACTTCGTCCACGTCTTCCTCCTCCCGATCCTCATCGGCACCCTGTTGGCGATCCACCTCGCCCTGATCGCGACCCCGCACCACACCCAGTTCCGCGGCCGTCGCCGGCGCGAGGGCAACGTCATCGGCACCCCGATGTGGCCCGCCTACGCGCTGCGCAGCATCGGGCTCTTCATGGCCGTCGCGGCGGTCCTCTTCCTCCTCGGCGGCGTCGTCCAGATCAACCCGATCTGGCAGTGGGGCCCCTACGAGCCCTACCTGGGGACGAACGGCGCCCAGCCCGACTGGTACCTCGGCTGGCTGATCGGCGCCCTCCGCCTGATGCCCCACTTCGACGTCGTGATCGGCAACTACACCCTGATCCCGAACCCCTTCTGGGGCGGCATCCTCTTCCCGGCCGCCGTCTTCGGCTTCCTCTACCTCTGGCCGACGATCGAGCGCGTCTGGACCGGCGACCGCGGCGTCCACAACCTCCTCGACCGCCCCCGGGACAACCCCACCCGCACCGCGATCGGCGCCGCCGTCTTCACCTTCGTCTCCGCCATCTTCTTCGCCGGCTCCGCCGACCGTGCCTTCGTCCAGTTCGGCATCCCCTACGAAGACCAGCTCTGGGGCTACCGTGCCCTCGTCATCCTCCTCCCGATCGTCGTCTTCGCCCTCACCCGCCACATCTGCGTCCGCCTCCGCGAATCCCGCGCCCACCCGGTCCGCGACTCCGGCGCCCGCCTGGTCGACCGCCCCCGCGAAGCCGCCCGCGTCGACCGCCGCCCCCGCCGGACGACCGATCCGCCGTTGTGAAACCCGCACGGATCCGCGGAGAAGGACACCGAAGGCGCATGAAAGGACCCGTCCGCGCGCCACGAGCGCCGATCGGCCCCGCCGCCCCACCTCATTTCTCCGACCGGGTCACGAAGCTGATCCGGCCGTTGGTCTCGAGGATCGCCCAGCGGACGTCGTCGAGGGAGGAGATGCCTTCGAGGCGGGCCTCGGCGCCGATCTCCTCGCGGGTGAGGCGTTGGCGGCGGAGGTTGGGCTCGATCAGCTCGCCGTCCTCGACCAGGACGATCGGCTCGCCGGTGAGGACCGGGCGGAGGGTTTTGAACTTGAAGGCGAGGTAGGAGAGGGCGACGGTGAGGAGGCCGATCGTGGAGATGGCGAGGAGGGCGCCGGTGAGCGACTCGTCGTTCTGGGTGACGCCCTGCTGGACGAGGTCGCCGACGACGACCAGGAGGATCAGGTCGAAGGGCTCGAGCGAGTTGAGCTCGCGCCGCCCGACCAGCCGGGTGAGGGCGAAGACGAAGATGAAGATGACCGCGGCGCGGATGACGATGTCCATCGCGGCCTAGGGGAAGTCGAACTGGGTGCGGGAGATCTTGGCGATCGGCGTGCCGCCGTCGTAGAGGGCCACCCCGGCGTCGTGGGAGCCGACGTTCAGCGGGTTGGCTTCGAACTGGGCGTAGACGACGAGGGTGCGGCCCGGCGCCATCGGCGGGAAGCGCCACTTGACGTCCCCTTCGGCGTCGCCGGTCGTCCCCGCCGGTTCCGGTTCGACCGTGTTCACCGCCGTCTGGTCGACCCAGCCCCGTTCGAGGACGAGGGTCGGCGCGCCGAGCGCCTGCTTCGCGTGGATCTGGAATTCCGCCTGGTAGTGAAGGCCGCCGCGGACGCGGCTCGGCGCCTTGACGCTCAAGCTGCCCGCGACGCCGCTCGCCGTGTCGGTCGCGTCGGCCTGGCCGAAGGCGTTGGCCAGCGCCGCCACGATGAAGAGGAAGAGCAGGGCGAGGAAGCCGCGCCGAACCCATTGGCCGGGCATGCGGCCCTGGAGGTCACGGTGGCGGCCGAGGTCGATTTCGGCCGGCAGGTCTTGCGGGGGGATCTCATCCATCCGACCCGGCTTCGGCCACCTTGTTCTTCGACGAGCCCGCCACGACCTTCTCTTTGCCTGCCCTCGACGCTTCGAAACCTTCGCGGGCGACGTCGGCCGGGTCGCCCTTGCCGGCGCGGTCCGCTTCGCGGGCGAAGTCGCCGCCCGCGTCGCCGCCCGCGCCGATCCCGGCGAACCCGATCCCGCCCGAGGCTCCGGTGGCGACCGCAAGTTGACGTTCCGCGTGGCTCATCTCGACTCCTTTGCCAGTCGTGTTCGGGTACCCGCGCGAGCAGCCCGTGACGCGGCACCAGCACGGTGGCCCGCTGGTCCAGGGGTCGCAGGGCGATCGGGTACCGCGCCGGCCCCCTCGTTAAACAGCGTCGGGCGGGGGTACCGACGGGCGATGCGGGTCGTGGTCACGGGAGCAACCGGCAACGTCGGCACGAGCGTGCTGGCGGCCCTGGGGCGCGACCCGCACGTCACGGAGATCGTCGGCCTGGCACGCCGCGTACCCGAGTCCCTGTCCCTCCCAAAGGTGCGCTGGCTCCGGGCCGACGTTACCGTGACCCCGCTGGCGCCGCTCTTCGAGGGCGCCGACGCCGTCGTCCACCTCGCCTGGGCGATCCAGCCCTCCCACGACGAGCCGGCGATGGAACGGACCAACGTGCTGGGCAGCGGTCGGGTCTTCGGCGCCGCCGCCCGGGCGAGCGTCGGGGCGCTCGTCTACGCGTCCTCGGTCGGCGTCTACTCGCCCGGGCCGAAGGACCGCGAGGTCGGCGAGACCTGGGCCACCGAGGGCATCCCGTCCTCGCCCTACTCGCGCCACAAGGCGCGGGTCGAACGCCTGCTCGACGACCTCGCGGCGGGCAGCCAGATGCGCGTCGTGCGCCTGCGCCCCGGCCTGATCTTCAAGGCCGAGGCGGCGAGCGAGATCCGGCGCTTCTTCCTCGGCCCGCTGCTGCCCAACATCCTGGTGCGGCCGCGGCTGATCCCCTTCGTGCCGGACGTGGCCGGCCTCCGCTTCCAGGCGGTGCATGCCGACGATGTCGGCGACGCCTACCGGCGGGCGGTCGTCGGCCACGTGGACGGCCCCTTCAACATCGCCGCCGCGCCGACGATCGGCCCGCCGGAGCTCGCCTCGCTCCTGCGCGCGCGCCAGCTGCCGGTGCCCGGCAGGGCGCTCCGGGCCGCCGCCTCGCTGGCCTGGCACGCCCGCCTCCAGCCCGCCGACCCGGGCTGGATCGACCTCGCGCTCGGCGTCCCCCTGATGGACACCGGGCGGGCGCGGCGCGAGCTCGGCTGGGAGCCGACGAAGACCTCGCTCGAGGCGCTCGGCGAGCTCCTCGCGGGGCTCCGCCACGGCCGCGGCGGCAAGACGCCGCCGCTCGACCCGAAGGCCGGCGGCCCGCTCCGCGGGGGCGAGCTCGCGTCCGGCGTCGGCTCCCGCAACCGCAGCTGAGCGGCGGCGTGACCATGACTCGCCCGACCGGGAGGGTCCCCCTCGTCTCTGCGGATCGGCGTGGACGTCGCGGCTGCTGCGGCTCGGCTGCCGACGCCGGGCGCGCCTACGGCGTCAGCACGACCTTGATCGCGCCGTCTTCCTTCTTCTGGAACATCTCGTAGGCGCGCGGCGCGTCTTCGAGGGGCACCCGGTGGGTGGCGAACTCGTCGACGCCGAGCGGATCCTCGTCGCCGAGCAGCGGCAGGATGTCGTCGACCCAGCGCTTCACGTTCGCCTGGCCCATCCGCAGCTGGACCTGCTTGTCGAAGATGTTCATCATCGGCAGCGGATCGACGGTGCCGCCGTAGACGCCGGAGAGGGAGACGGTGCCGCCGCGGCGCACGAGCTCGAGCGCCAGGTTCAGCGCGCTCAGCCTGTCGACGCCGCCCTTTTCCATCAGTTTCTGGGCGACGGCGTCGGGCAGCAGGCTGACCATGTTCTGCGCCAGCTTGCCGAACGGCGCGCCGTGCGCCTCCATGCCGACCGCGTCGATCACCGCGTCGGGGCCGCGCCCGCCGGTCTTCTCGCGGACCTCGGCGACGACGTCGTCGGAGCCCTCGAGGTCGATCGTGTCGACGCCGTGGGCGCGCGCCCGCGCCAGCCGCTCCGGCACGAGGTCGACGCCGATCACGTTGCCGACGCCGCGCTGCTGGGCGATCCGCGTCGCCATGTCGCCGATCGGGCCGAGCCCGAGGACGACCAGCGAGTCGAGGTCGGCGACGTTCGGCGCACCCGCGTACTCGACCCCCTGCCAGGCCGTCGGCAGCACGTCGGAGAGGAAGAGGAAGCGGTCGTCGTCGGGCCCCTCGGGCACCTTGATCGGCCCGTACTGCGCCTGCGGCACCCGCAGGTACTCGGCTTGCCCGCCGGGCACCTGGCCGTAGAGCTTGGTGTAGCCGAAGAGCGACGCACCCATTTCCCGATCACGGTTCTGGGTCGTCTCGCACTGCGTCTGGAGCCCCTGCTCGCACATCCAGCAGTGCCCGCAGCTGATGTTGAAGGGGATGACGACGCGGTCGCCGGGGGCGATGTGCTCGACTTCGGCGCCCACCTCCTCGACGACCCCCATCGGCTCGTGGCCGAGGATGTCGCCGGCGTCGAGGAACGGTCCGAGCACCTCGTACAGGTGGAGGTCGGAGCCGCAGATCGCGGTCGAGGTGATGCGGACGATCGCGTCGGTGGGCCGCTCGATCTTCGGGTCGGGCACCTCGTCGACGCGGACGTCGCGCCGGCCGTGCCAGGTCACTGCCTTCATCTTCGTTCCTCCTCGGATTGCCGTCGGGCGCGGGTACCCCGTGAACCGAGCGGGTACCGCCTGCGGGTGAACGAGCAGGGACCGCTCGCCGACACCTACTGGGCCGCCGTCGCCCTGGTGATCTTCGCCCTGACCCCGTTCCTCGTCCTCACCTCGGCGGTCTCGGAGCTGAACGAACTGATCGGGAGGTCGGTGCACCTCACCGAAGCCGAACTGGAGACGACGACCGGGATGGCGAACGCCGCCTACTGCTTCGGCACCGTGCTCTCGGTCCAGCTCCTGACCCGCCTGCCGCCGCGGCGCCTGCTCCTCGGCCTCGTGGCGCTCTTCGTCGCCGCCTCGGCGCTCGCCGCCTGGGCACCGAGCGCCGGCGTCTTCATCGCCGCCCGCGTGGCGCAGGGGCTGGTGACCTCGATGATGCTGATCGCCGCGGTGCCGCCGCTCGTCATCGGCTGGCCGAAGCGCCGCATGCGGACGACCGCGATGACGATGAACCTGGCGATCTTCGGCGCGGTCGCCCTCGGGCCGGTGGTCGGCGGCGTCTCGGTCGGCCTCGAAACCTGGCGCACGCTCTTCTGGGTGATCACCGGCTTCGCCGTCGCGGCGCTCGCCTTCGTCCTCCTCACCTTCGAAGACGCGCCGCCGCTCGACACCGACGCGCCGCTCGACGTGCTCGCGATCCTGCTCGCCGGGCTCGGCACCGCCGCCGCGTTCTTCGGCGCCTCCGAGCTGTCCACGCACGCCTTCGGCGACTCGATCGTGCTCGTCCCGTTGCTGGCCGGCGTCGCCGGGATCGTCCTCCTGATGGTGCACCAGTACGTGGTCGAGGACCCCTTGATGCCGGTCGAGAAACTGGTCGGCACGATCCCGGTCGCGGCGATCCTGATCGCGATGTGCGCGGCGGCGGCCTCGGTCGGGCTGATCGACCTGGCGCAGAGCGCGCTCGAGCTCCACGAGGTCGACCCGACCCACGGGGCGATGCTCTTCTGGCCCGAGTTCGGCGGCGCGGTGGGGATGGCGGTCGTCTTCGGGCTGATCTTCTTCACCCGCTGGATCCCGACGCTGGCGCTGGGCGGCACCTTCGTGCTGGTCGGGGCGGCGGCGGTCCTCACCGGGGTGGGGAGCGGCTCCGAAACCCTGGTCCTGGTCGGCTCGGGGGCGACCGGCGTCGGCGTCGGCGCCGCGGTCGCGCCGGCGCTGTTCACCACGGGCTTCACGCTGCCCTCGCCGCAGCTGCCACGCGTCTTCGCGCTGATCGAGCTGCTGCGCGGCGTCGCCGCCTTCCTCGCCGGCCCGCTGCTCCTGCACATGTCGGAAACGGTGGGCGCGACCCCGCCCGCGGGGATCGAAGCGGCGGTCTGGGTCGTCTTCGGCATCGCGCTGGTCGGCGGCGTGGTCGCCTTCGCGATCTGGGTCGCCGGGGGCGCCCGGCTTCAGCGCCCCGACGTCGAACCGTGGCTGAAAGGCGAGAGGCCCGCCATCTCCTCGCCGCCGCTCGGGCGCGGCTGAGGCTCGTCCTCGCCCGGCTCGTCGCGGTCCCCGCCGCCGCCGAAGGCGCTCACCAGCGCCGGCACGAGCAGCGGCCGCGCCACCCAGGTGTCGAGCATCAGCCCGACGAACATCGCGAACGCGAGCTCGCGGAAGGCGGCGATCGGGATCAGCCAGACGGCCGCGAAGGAGAGGGCGAGGATCATCCCGGCGACGGCGACGGCGATCGCGCTCGAGGCGCGCGAGCCCGCGGTGCGGATCGCCGCGCGCAGGTCGCGGCGCTCGGCCTCGCGCCAGATCCGGCTGACCAGGAAGACGTTGTAGTCGGCGCCTAGCGCGAGCATCAGGATCGCCGTTGCCACCGGGACGAAGAAGGCGAGCTCGTTGTAGTCGAGCAGGCCCTGGAAGACGTAGACGGTGAGGCCGAGGGCGGCGGCGGCGACGAGGAGGCTCGAGCCGACCAGGTAGAGCGGCGCGGACCAGCTGCGCAGGAGGATCCAGAGGAGGGCGAGGAGGACGGCGAGCGCCGCCGGCGCCACCTTGAGGCCGGCGTGCCAGGTGTCTTCGGTCAGTTCGTGGCCGATCGTCGTGTCGCCGGTGACGCCGAAGGTCGCGCCGCCCATGCCGCTTCGCTGCAGCAGCGTCGGCAGCTTCGCTTCCAGGTCGGCAAGGATTTCGGGCGCGACCGGGCCGTCGGGGTCGGCTTCGAGGACGACGAGGAAGCGCGCGGCGTCCCCGGAGGAGGAGACGAAGATGCCGCGCGGCAGTTCGCCCATCCGCAGCGCCGGGCCGATCACGGTGCCGATGCCGGGCTGGGCCTCGATCTTTTCCTGCAGGGAGGCGAGCGCCGTCGGGTCGCCGGCGCCTTCGCCTTCGACCAGCAGCATCGTCGGGCCGAGGACGCCGGGGCCGAACGCCTGCGTGGCCTCGTCGTAGCCCTGCCGGGTCTGGGTCGTGGTGGGGAGGCCGCGGAGGATCGGGTTGCCGAGCTCGAGGTGGCGCAGGCCGCTGGCCGCCGTCAGCAGCGCGGCGAGGCAGAGGACGGCGACGACCACCGGGTGGCGGGCGGCGAGGCCGACGACCTTGCCGCGGGCGCGCGGCGTCTCGGTCGTGGGCCGCGCCCCGTCGCCTTCCGGCGCCTCGATGCGCCGCGGCCAGAAGACGGCGCGCCCGAAGATCGCCAGGCAGGCGGGGAGGAAGGTCAGCGAGACGAACGCCGCGACCAGCACCGAGATCGCCATCGCCGGGCCGAAGGCGGAGAGGAAGTCGACCCCCGAGAGCGACAGCGTCATCGTCGCGCCCGCGATCATCAGCGCCGCGGTCGAGATGACCGGCAGGAGCTCCCCGGTGACCGCGGTCGCCGCCTCGCGGGGCGCCTCGCCGCGTGCCCGCCGCCGGCGGAAGTCGGAGACGAAGAAGACCAGATAGTCGGTGAGGACGCCGAAGAGCAGCGCGACGACGACCGGCTCCACCTCTTCCGGGATCGCGAGGCCGAGCTTTTCCGCGACCAGGCCGAGCAGCCGGTCGGCGAGGAGGTAGGAGAGCCCGACGCCGGCGAGGCAGAGCAGCGGGATGGCGGGCGAGCGGTAGTAGGCGAGGAGGATGCCGACGACGAGGACGACGGTCGCGATCTCCACCCAGGGGAGGTGTTCTTCGACCAGGTTCGTTTCGGCGGCGGAGGCGGGGATCGCGCCGGTGACGTAGGCGGTGTCGGCGCCGGTGGCGCGCCGCAGCCCGGCGGCGAATTCTTCGCTCAGGTTCGTCGCGCTGCCTTCCGCCGAGGGTTCGGCGTAGAGGTAGACGAGCAGGGTCTCGCCGATCTCCCCGCCCGCCGGCGGGTGCCCTTCGACGTCGAAGGGCACCGCGCGCAGCCCCGAGCCGGAGCCGTCGGTGCGGGCGATGAAGCGGAGCGCCGCGTCCGCGTCGGCGCGGTCGAACCCGCCTTCCTTGCGCGCGACCACCATCGAGCGGCTGATCAGCGGGAAGCCGAAATCCCGCAGCGAGCGTTCTTCGACTTCCAGCGCCTGCGAGGAGCGCGGCAGGAGGCTGCCGAGCTCGGCGCTTTCGCCCCCGAACCCCGACGGCAGGTGTCGAGTGGCGAGCACGGCCCCGGCGATCCACGCCGCGACGACCAGGAACCGTGCCCAGACGATCGCGCGCCCGATCCACCAGGCGCCGCCACGCTTCTCCTCAGCGCCCCCGCGCCCCGCCTCAGGCTTTCGATCGGAAACCCGCTCCGGCATCGGACCTGTTGCGTACCCGTGCCTCGGCGTCCTACGCCGAGGCACCCCCGGACGGTGGCGGCGCTACCACCACCCGCGCTAGGCTGCGGCGCACATAGGCAAATCCCGGGGGGTCCCTGCCGAGGGGCTGAGATGGCGCTTCCTAGCTCCACCACCCGACGAACCTGATCCGGCTCATACCGGCGAAGGGAGCAGATATGACGCAGATGAGCATCGCCCGCGAGGGCACCGTGTCACCGGCGATGGAGCGGGTTGCCGAGCGCGAGGGACAGACCCCCGAGACGATCCGCGACCAGGTGGCGCGGGGGCGGATGGTGATCCCCGCGAACGTCCACCACGCGCGGCTCGACCCGATGGGGATCGGGCTCGCGGCGCGGGTGAAGATCAACGCCAACATCGGCTCCTCGCCGACCACGTCGGGGACCGCGGAGGAGGTGGAGAAGCTGGCGCTGGCCGAGCGCTGGGGCGCCGACACGGTGATGGACCTCTCGACCGGCAGGCGGATCGACGAGACGCGTGAGGCGATCATCGCCGCGGCATCGGTGCCGATCGGCACGGTGCCGATCTACCAGGCGCTGGAGCGCGTCGACCGGATCGAGGACCTGAGCGCCGAGGTGCTCCTCGAGGTGATCGACCACCAGGCGCGCCAGGGCGTCGACTACATGACGATCCACGCGGGGGTCCTCCTCGCCCACCTGCCGCTGACGCGGCGGCGGGTGACCGGGATCGTCTCCCGCGGCGGCGGCATCCTCGCCCGCTGGATGGTCGAGCGCGAGCGCGAGAACCCGCTGTACGAGGCGTTCGACGAGGTGCTGGCGATCTGCCGCGAGCACGACGTGACGATCTCGCTCGGCGACGGCCTGCGGCCCGGCTCGATCGCCGACGCCTCCGACGCGGCGCAGTTCGCCGAGCTGCGGACGCTCGGCAAGCTCACCGAGCGCGCCTGGGAGCGCGACGTGCAGGTGATGATCGAGGGCCCGGGCCACGTGCCGCTCGACCAGCTGGAGCGCAACGTGCGCAAGCAGCAGCGCATCTGTCACGAAGCGCCCTTCTACACGCTCGGCCCGCTCGTCACCGACATCGCCCCCGGCTACGACCACATCACCTCGGCGATCGGCGCGGCCGTGGTCGGCTGGCACGGCACCTCGATGCTCTGCTACGTGACCCCGAAGGAGCACCTCGGCCTTCCCCGGGCCGAGGACGTCAGGCAGGGCCTCGTCGCCTATCGGATCGCCGCCCACGCGGCCGATCTCGCCCGCGGCGACAAACGTGCCGCGGCCTGGGACCGCGAGCTCTCCGAAGCCCGCTTCGGCTTCGACTGGAACCGCCAGTTCGAGCTCGCCCTCGACCCGGACACGGCGCGCCGCATGCACGACGAGACCCTCGCCGACGACTACTTCAAGACCGCCGAGTTCTGCTCGATGTGCGGGCCGAAGTACTGCCCGATGCACAACTTCCGCGAGGTCGATTGGGAGCGGCTGGAGCGGGTGGCGGCGTCGGGCGCATGACCGCACCGCGCCTGCCGGTCGAGGACGTCGGCGTCGCCTGCGTCGAAGCCGCGCTGCGGGCGGCGGCGCGGCTGCACGAGGCGCTGACGGGCGGCGGCGCGCCGGCGTCCGTCCGCGGCGAGGCGAGGGCGGGGGAGCGGCTCGCGCCGGCGGTCGACCGCGACCGGGTGCGGGCGGCCCTGGTCAGCGAGCGGCTCTTCCGCGTCGACGGCGCGCCGGCGGGTGCGAGTTTCGCCCCGGCGTCCCGCTTCTGGCGCGCGGCCGACGGCTGGGTCCGCACCCACGCGAACTTCCCGTGGCACCGCGAGGCGCTGCTGCGTGCGGTCGGCGCCGCCGACGAGGACGCGTTGGCCGCCGCCATCGCCGAGCGCGGGGCGGAGGAGACCGAGGCGGCGGCCTTCGCGGCGGGCGGCATAGCCGCCAAGGTCCGCACGCCGGACGAGTGGCGCGCGCACCCGCAAGGCGCCGCGGTCGCCGCCGAGCCCTTGGTCGCCCACCTCCACCTCGGCGACGCCCCGCCGCGCTGTTCGGAGCTTCGACATAGCCGAAGTTCCGAACAGCGCGAGCCCGCCGCCGGCCTCGGGCCGGCGGCGGGGGTGCGCGTCCTCGACTTCACCCGGGTCATCGCGGGGCCGGTCTGCAGCAGGTACCTCGGCGCGCTCGGGGCCGACGTGCTCCGGCTCGACCCGCCGTCGCTGCCGGACGGCGAGCCCGGCGCGCCCGCTGACACCCTGCTCGGCAAGCGGAGCGCCTTCCTCGACCTCGGCACCGACGACGGCGCCGCGCGGCTGGAGGCGCTGCTCGACGACGCCGACGTCGTGCTGCTCGGCTACCGACCCGGTTCCCTGGCCCGATTCGGGCTCGCGCCCGACGACCTCGCCGCCCGTCACCCCGGCCTCGTCGTGATGGAGCTCGCCGCGTGGGGCCACACCGGTCCCTGGTGCGAGCGCCGCGGCTTTGACAGCATCGTCCAGGCGGCGACCGGCATCGCCACCGTCGAAGCCGACGCGGACGGAGTCCCCGGCGCGCTCCCCTGCCAGCTCCTCGACCACGGCACCGGCTACCTCGCCGCCGCCGCGGTCCTCGACGCCCTCACCGATCAGCGCGAGCAGGGCGGCACCCACCACCTCCGCCTCTCCCTGGCCCGCACCGCCCACTGGTTGCTCGGCGAGGAGGCCGGTTCCCGCCCGGCACCGACCGGCCCGGGCGCGGCCGCCGGCGGTCCCGCCTCCGCTTCCCGTCCGCGTTGGGAGGAGGACGGCGCCGCGTCCGCCGCTCCGGTCCACGGCGACCCGTCGATCGTCGCCGTCCCGCCGCCCGGTTCGCTCGGCGGCGTCCCACTTGCCTGGCCGGCTCCCGCGGCGCGGTACGGCGCCGACGCGCCCGCCTGGTGCGATCCGCCGGCGCCAGGCTCCTAGCGCTATTCCTCGTCGAACCCCTCGTTGACGGCACGGACGTAGCGCTCGGCGGAGCGGCGCACGGCGTCGTGGGCGTCGGCGTCGACGACTTTGCCGAACCAGGCGCCGTAGATACGGTCGAATTCGAACGGCTCGAGCGCGGCGACCATCGATTTGACCTTCGTCGCGGGGAGAGGGATGAGGTTCGGGTAGGAACGCATGAAGCTGACCCAGCGCCGGTCGCCGACGACCTGGACGATGTCGCCGGAGAGGAGGGCGCCGCGGCCTTCGGCGCCGGCCGGCCAGTGGAGCACGGCGCCGCCGGCGAAGTGGCCGCCGAGACGCACGAGGGTCAGACCGCCGGGGAGGTCGAGCCGGTCGCCGTCCCAGAAGCGGATCGCGTCGTCGGGGCGCGTCACCCACCGCCGGTCGGCGGCCGGGAGGTGGATCGGCGCGTCGAAGGCGCGGCTCCACTCGACCATCGTCGTGTAGTAGTGCGGGTGGGAGATCGCGATCGCGTCGATGCCGCCGCGCTCGCGCACCGCCGCGACCACCTCGTCGTCGAAGGGCGCGAGGCAGTCCCACAGCACGTTGCCCTCCGCGGTCTCCACCAAGAGCGCCCGCTGGCCGATGGCGAAGCCCGGCGTCGAGCCGATCCCGGTCAGCCGCGGCTCTTCCTCGCGGACGTCGGCACGGTGCTCGGCTCGTAGCTCCTCCAGCGTCGTCCACTTCTGCCCCTCCCAGCCGACGTACTGGCGCTCGTCCGCGCAGATCGCGCACTCCTCCGGCGGCTCCGCCGCGGGCGGATACTGCGCGCCGCAGGTGGCGCAGATGAAGGCGGTCGCCATCGCTCCATCCTGGCAAAGCGCGCCCGGGTGAAGTCGCGGTGAGAGAAGGCCACGCGGCTGGGTACTTCTCCCGCCGATGGACTTCCTGCGCGAGGCATTCAGCGGCCGGAACCGCGTATGAGCGCGGGTGCCCCGACCATCGTCCTCGACGTCGACGGCACCCTCGTCGACACCAACTACCAGCACGCGATCGCCTGGCACCGCGCCTTCCACGACCACGGCTTCCGCGTGGCGATCTGGGAGATCCACCGCCACATCGGCATGGGCGGGGACCAGCTGGTCGAAGCGCTGATCGGGGAGGAGGGGGAGAGCGAGTGCGGGGACGAGCTCCGCGACGCGCACTCCGAGGCCTACTCGAAGCTGATCGGCGAAGTCGAGGCGATGGAGGGGGCGAGCGAGCTGATCGCCGAGCTGGACGACGCGGGCGCGACCGTGGTCCTCTCCTCCTCGGCCCATAAGGACGAGGTCGAGCACTACGTCGAGCTGCTCGGCGCGGGCGAGCGGATCGCGGGCGCGACCAGCTCCGCCGACGCCCGGCGCACCAAGCCGCATCCCGAACTGGTGGAGACCGCGCTCGACAAGTACGGCGGCGGCGGGCCGGCGCTGATGATCGGCGACTCGACCTGGGACGTGAAGGCGGCCGAGGCCGCCGAGGTGCCGACCCTGGCGCTCCTCACCGGCGGCTTCTCGGAGGCGGAGCTGCGCGAGGCGGGCGCGGTCGAGGTGAAGCGCTCGGTCGCCGCGCTGCGCGAGGAGGGCGTCGATGCAATTCTCGCGCTGGCGGGTACCAGCGTCTCATGACCGAATTCGGCTACACGATGATGTGCGAGCAGTCGCCGCCGGACGCCCTCGTCGCCGACATCCGCGGCGCCGAGGCCGCGGGCTTCGACTTCTCCCAGATCAGCGACCACTACCAGCCCTGGCTCGCCGAGCAGGGGCACTCGCCCTACGCCTGGTCGGTGCTCGGCGCCGCCGCCGCGGTGACCGAGCGGATCCCGCTGATGACCTACGTCACCTGCCCGACCATCCGCTATCACCCGGCGGTCGTCGCCCAGAAGGCGGCGACGGTCCAGATCCTCTCCGGCGGCCGCTTCCGCCTCGGGCTCGGGGCGGGGGAGAACCTGAACGAGCACGTGGTCGGCGAGGGCTGGCCCGCGGTCGGCTCCCGCCACACGATGCTCTCCGAGGCGGTCGACGTCATCGCTGCCCTCTTCGACGCGCCCGAGGGCGAGGCCGTCAGCTACCACGGCGACTATTTCGACCTCGAGACCGCGCGCCTCTGGGACCGCCACGAGCGGCGCGTGCCGATCGGCGTCGCCGTCTCCGGGGCGGAGTCCTGCCGCCTCGCGGGCCGCAAGGCCGACTTCATGGTCGCCGTCCAGCCCGAGGCGGAGCTCGGTGAGATGTTCGACGCCGCGGGCGGCGCCGGCAAGGCCCGCGTCGGCCAGATCGCCGTCTCCTACGACGAGGACCAAGACGCCGCCGTGAGGCGCGCCCACGAGCAGTTCCGCTGGTTCGGCCTCGGCTGGAAGGTGATGGCCGACCTCCCGAACCCGGACTCCTTCGACGCCGCCGGCCAGTTCGTCACCCCCGAAGACGTCGCCGAAACCATCCCCTGCGGCGCCGACGTCGACCTCTTCGTCGAAAAGATCAAGCCCTTCGTCGACGCCGGCTTCACCGAGGTCGGCCTGGTCCAGATCGGCGCCGAGCACCAGGAGAAGTTCATCGCCTGGGCCGAGCGCGAGCTGCTGCCCGCCCTGCGTGAGCTCTGACCGCGGCGTTAGGCTCCGCGAATGCGGGTGACGATGCTCGACGGGGGGCACTTCACCTCGCCGGCCGGCTTCTGGCGGCGCGGGGAGGACATGGAGCGGCAGGTGCGCTTCCCGGTCCCGGCCTACCTGGTCGAGGTCGGGGAGGAGCGGATCCTCGTCGACGCCGGCCTGCACCCGGCGGCGGCCGCCGACGCGGCAGGTCACTACGAGGGCGCCGAGTCGATCGGGTACTTCCAGCTCGAGCAGGAGGCGCCGGTCGCCGAGCAGGTCGACCTCGACTCGCTCACCCGCGTGGTGCTGACCCACCTGCACTTCGACCACGCCGGCGGCTCGGCGCTGCTGCCGTCCTCGCTGCCGGTCTTCATCCAGCGGCGCGAGTGGGAGGCGGGCGCCGATCCTGACGCGATCGCCCGCAACTTCTTCCTGCCCCGCGACTACGAAGGGCTCGCCGACCAGGTGATCCTCGTCGACGGCGATCACGACCTCCTCGGCGACGGCTCGGTGGAGCTGCTCTTCACGCCGGGCCACACCCCCGGCCACCAGTCGGTCCGCGTCGGCGACGATCTCATCATCGGCGGCGACGTCACCCACTTCGCGGCGGGCCTCGACGACCACCGGCTGCCGATCTTCGGCGACGACCTCGAGGTCCAGCTCGCCTCCGCCGAACGGCTGCGAGCGCTGCGCGACGCGGGCGCCGACGTGCGACCGGGGCACGACCCCGACGTGCTCGCGCCCGGACCGGTGCCGGGCTAGGCGCGCCGGGCGCCTACGCAGCTTCCTTTGGTGACTCAGGTGCGCCAACGGACCGGCCTCGATCAACTCCCGTAGCTCGCTCGGCATCGCGGTCATGACTGGACCCTGGCCGGTCGACTCCGGTAGACAACGGGGTGAGATGAGGCTCGGGGTCGCGGCGGCGCTGGTCGGTGGGGAGTTGGTCGACGGCGACGTCGACGTGGTCGACGGCCGGGTCGCGGCGGTCGGCCTCGGCGCACCGAGCGGCTCGAAGATCGCGGCGCCAGGCTTCGTCGACCTCCAGGTGAACGGCTTCGCCGGCGTCGACTTCTCCGCGCCGGGCGCGGACGGCTACGCCGTCGCCGGCGCAGCCCTCCTGGCCGGCGGCGTCACCGCCTACCAGCCGACGATCGTCACCGCCGACCTCGACTCGATGCGCGCTTCGCTCGCGGCGATGCAGGCGGCCGGGCCGGCGCCGCGGCTGATCGGCGCGCACCTGGAGGGGCCGTTCATCTCGCCCGGGCGGCCTGGCGCCCACGACCCGGGCGCGATCCGCGCGCCGGACCCCGCGGCGCTCGCCGCCCTGCTCGAGGCCGGCCCGGTGTCCCAGGTGACGCTCGCGCCGGAGATGCCGGGCGCGCTCGACCTCGTCGACGCCCTGGTCGCCCGCGGCGTCACCGTCTCGTCCGGCCACACCCAGGCCGACGCGGCGACCGCGCACGCGGCCTTCGACCGCGGCGCCGGCGCCGTCACCCATCTCTTCAACGCGATGCGCCGTCCGGCGGCGCGCGACCCCGGCGTCGCCTTCGCCGCGCTCGGCCGCGACGACGTCTTCATCACCCTGATCGTCGACGGCCGCCATCTCGCCGACGACACCGTCCGCACCGCCTGGCACGCCGCCGGCGACCGCCTCGTCCTCGTCACCGATGCCGTCGCCGCAGCGGGAGCCCCCGACGGCGACTACACCCTCGGCGGCGTGGTCCCGATCCACTCCGCGAACGGCACCGTCCGCAACGCCGACGGCGCCCTGGCCGGCTCGACCCTGACGATGCTCGACGCCGTCCGCAACGCCCACGCCCTCGGCATCCCCCTCGCCGCCGCCCTCCGCGCCGCCACCGAAGCCCCCGCCCGCATGGCCCACCGCCCCGACCTCGGCCACCTCGCCCCCGGCGCCCCGGCCGACCTCCTCGTCCTGGACGACTCCCTCGATCTCCTGAGCGTGCTCGTCGCGGGAAGTCCGGCGCCCTGATCGTCGCCAAATGGGGGAGAGATCGCGACGCCCGGGCCTGCTCGGCCGGTGACTGGCTGATTGGCCGGCCTGGCCGGCATGATGGGACTCATGGGCTACTTTCCGGCCGGGAAGTCGATGGCCAGGCGCGTGCATGGGGAGCGGTCGGTGGGGCTGCTCTACGGACAGCGGGCGCTGTTGATCGGGGCGCTCGAACCGCTGACCTATACGGGGACGATGCTGAGCACGAAGGCGGGGGATCGGCCGTTCGAGCGGCTGGCGCGGACGGCGAAGGCGCAGGAGACGATCTTCCTCGGGAGCAAGGAGGAGGCCGACCGGATCCTCGCCCGCGTGCACAACCAGCACCTGCGGATCAAAGGGGAGCTGCCGGAGGCCGCCGGGGCGCATGCCGCCGGCGCCGCCTACTCGGCGTTCGACCCCGAGCTGATGCTGTGGACGCTGGCGGTGATCGCCGACTCCGGCCCGGCGATGTACGAGACGATGGTGCGGACGCTGTCGGCCGAGGAGCGCGAGGCGCTCTGGCAGGACTACCTGCGCTTCGGCGAGCTGTTCGGGATGCCGCGCGACGCGGCGCCCGCCACCTACCCCGAGTTCGCGGCCTGGTTCGCGGACAAACTCGCCTCACCCGATCTCCACGCGACCCCGCACGCGCTCGCCTTCGCGCCGGTCCTCGCCTTCGACCACCCGGTGCCGCGCGGCGCCCGCCTCAACCTCGCCGCCCAGAACCTGATCATCAAGGGCACGCTGCCGCCGCGCGTCCGCGAGATCTTCGACATCCCCTGGGGCGCCCGCGAGGAGGTCGCGTTCCGGGCGCTCACCGAGACCCACCGGCAGGCCCACCACTTGATGCCGCACGCCGTGCGGCGCGGGCGCAACGGTCGCTTCTTCGACATCGTCGTCGCCGGCGAGCGCCTCCGCGGAGGCACCCCGACGCCGGAGCTCGGCGCCGGGGTCTCCTGATCACGCCCTCCCTGGGCGGTCGCTCAGGGTCCGGTGAACGTCCCCGAGTAGCACGGGCCGCCACCGCAATCGTCGCTGTGGAGGATCGCCCCGTCGAAGAAGTCGGAGACAAGCTGTTGCTCGGCCGCCGTTGCCCGGGGCAGCCCGTGGGGGTCCTGACCGACCCGGTTGGGGAGGTTTTCGTAAGGCGGCGGTTCGGTGCCGATCGTTGCGGCGGAGTTGGCCGGATCGGGACGCACCGGCCCGCCGTCCCAGTAGTAGGCGGCCGAGCCCGTGTACGGGTAGCGGGTGATCGTCGGCACGTTCCAGAGCACTTCGGTGTTCGGCCAGCGACCCGGGTACAGCACCGGCCGGTGCGCCGCCGCGCCGATCGTCCGCGCCTCGACGTCGGCCTGGTAGTCGGTCACCTGGTGGTCGCCGAAGGCGATGTCGAGGAGGACCTGGTGGCGCGGCGTGTCGGGCAGCGGGTAGGAGGTCATCCGGCTCGCGTAGCCGTCCGGCTCGCCCCGGTCCCAGAGCATCTGCATCAGGTCGAGGATCAGCGGCCGCGCCGTTTCGTTCGGGTAGGAGCCGTAGAGGACCGCGGCGAACGGGTCGAAGTCGACCGACCGCGGCAGCAGCACCGAGTAGTTCATCGCCGGGACCCCGAGCGAGGCGCGGGTGAAGTCCGGCGACACCGCGGTCAGCGCGCCGCCCATGATCCCGCCCTGGCTGTTGCCGTTGTAGAAGAGCTCGTGCGTGTTCAGCACCGAAGGCGTTTCCAGGGTGCCGTCCTGGTGGAAGGCCGCGGCGGTGGTGAAGCCGCTCGGGCTGATCATCGCCCGCCCGAGGAAGAGCTCATCGAGCAGCCCCTGCTGCAGGCGGTCCGGGATCGTCGGGAAGTTGGAGACGTTCTGCAGCGCCGCCGCCGTCACGAAGTAGTCGGATTCCGACATCCCGATCTCGTCGGTCGCGCACTGGACGATGTCGTGGCTCTGTGACAGTTCCCGCTGTGGTTCGGAGCCGACCTCCGAGGCCGTGCCGAACAGCCCGTGCCCGTAGAGCGAGGGCCGCGCCGATTCGGGCGCCCCGGTCACCGCCGACTCGGGGACGATGCAGTCGAAGTTCGCCGTCCAGGTGCCGTTCTGTTCCGGTTCTTCGTTCCCGCTGAGGTGCATCCGGCCGCCCGGCCCGCAGTTCGGGAAGAGGTAGCAGGGGACTTCGAACGTTCCTTTCACGCGGCGCGCGATCTGTCCGGGGTTCGGTTCGTCTTCGACGCTCGTCACGGTGAAGCTCGGCGAGACGCCCTGCGGGATGCCGTCGGCGAGGTTCGTGTCGCCGAGCTGCGCGAACGCGTCGTCGCGCATCGCGAGCTCGCGCCCGGTGAGGTTCTGGACGCTCGCGACGGTGAAGTCCCAGGCCAGGTAGAGGTCCTTGCGGCCGACCCCCGCCTTCTTCAGCGTCCAGAAGATGCTTTCGAAGCGCGCCCGCTGGGCGTTGATCTGCGGCTGTTCGGAAGGGACCTTGTCGCGGTAGTACTGGAACGCGACCGGCGCTTCGATTTCTTCGCCGGCGGCGTTGTGAAGGTCGCGCAGGGCGACGATGTAACGGTGGCCGGGGGTGAAGTCGACCGCCGGATGGATCTCGATGACCCGTTTCGCCGGGTTGGCGGCGGTCGAGTCGATCTCGGTCCAGATCGGCCAGCGCTTCCCGGTCTGCGCGTCGATGACGACCACCGGCGCGTGCGGTTCGCTGTAGCCCGCGAGGTGGTTGATGGGCGTCGCGCCGGTGGCGGCGACCGCGGCCGCCGTTTCGATCCCCGGCACCTTCAGCAGGATCACCGAGCCGGGGCTGAACCCGTCGGCTTCGTTGTAAGGCGCCGCTTCGATGCCTTCTTCGGCGATATTGGTCGGCATCCCCGCGTCCTTGAAGTCGACCCGGCGGCCGCTGGGGCTCGTGGGGTCGGCGACCGTGTAGTAGTCGTCGGGGAACGGCAGCATGCAGAGTTCGTTGCCGGGGTCGGCGATGAAGTCGCAGTTTTCGGCTTCGCTCATGTCGATCGGCGGCAGCTTTTCCGGCAGCGGGCCGCCACCTTCGCCGCCGCCGCCCGGGTCGTGGTGATGGCCGTGGTCGTGGTGATGGCCGTGGTGAGGCGGGTGATGATGGCCGTGGTGCCGGCTCGCGCTCGCGGTCCCGGCCAGGCACAGCGCGACCAGCAGACATGCCGCCGATGCGGCGACGAAGGTGAAGCGACTCCTCACGTCTTCCTCCTCACTCGGGGAAACCCGGCATTCACCCTATGCCTGCCCTGCGCGCCCGCGCAAGGTGAAGAAAAGGAGGAAAGCGTCCCGCCGCGCACGCCGGATCGGCGCGTCGCGGCGTTGCCGGGCGGCGCCCCGTCACCTGCCGCGGCGCGCCCCTTACCGCGCGGCCGGCGCGGCGACCAGCCCTTCGAGCCCCTTCAGGACCTGCGCGTCGGTCGTCTTCGCCGCCGCGGATCCGGCGCCGAGTGCGAGCCCCAGGCAGGCGTCACCTACGAGGACTAGCTCCGCCGGCTCGACCCCTCCGAGGTGACCCGGGCCGCGGCGAGCTGACCGCTCCCGCCCCGCTCGCCCGGCGCCGCGACCGGGGCCCGGGTGAGCGCTTCGGGTAGGTTTCCCGCGATGGCCGACGAGCGCCGCCCGATCCTCATCGCCTACGACGGTTCCGACTGCGCGGCGAGGGCGATCGACAAGGTCGGGGAGGAGTTCGCGCCGCGGAAGGTCATCGTCATGGTCGTCTCCGAGGAGCTCGACAAGGTGCCGTTCCTCGGCACCGCCGGGGTGCCGGTCGAGGCGGAGACGATGGAACTGCTCACGCAAGCTGCGCAGAAAGGCGCACAGGAGATCGCCGACAAAGGCGCCGAACGCGCCCGCGGCCTCGGCCTCGAGGCGACCACCGCGATCTACGAAGGCGGCCCGGTCTGGAGCGCGATCGTCGAGGCGGCCGAGGAGAACGACGCGGCGCTGATCGCGCTCGGCGCCCGCGGGCTCTCCGGCGTCAAACGCCTGGTGCTGGGCAGCGTCTCGAGCGCGGTCTCCCAGCACAGTCGCCGCAGCGTCCTCATCGTCCACGGCAGCTGAGCGCCGCCGCCCGTCCCGTCGACCGGGGGTGAGCGGCGACGCGCGACCGCGGCGAGCGGCCGGGCCGACGGCGCCCGCCTGCAACGATCTCGACATGGGCGACGACGCTCCGCATCGCAAGCGCATCGGCTTCCTCAGCTTCGGCCACTGGTCGAAAGCGCCCGGCTCGCAGACGCCGACCGCCGCCGATTCCCTCCGCCAGACCGTCGAACTGGCGGTCGCGGCCGAGGAGATCGGCATCGACGGCGCCTTCGTCCGGGTCCACCACTTTCAGCGCCAGCTCGCCTCGCCGTTCCCGCTGCTCGCCGCGATCGGGGTGGCGACGCGCCGCATCGAGATCGGCACCGCGGTCATCGATATGAGATACGAGAACCCCCTCCACATGGCCGAGGACGCCGCCGCTGCCGACCTCCTCGCCGGCGGGCGCCTCCAGCTCGGCATCAGCCGCGGCTCGCCGGAGCCCGCCCTGCACGGCTCGCGCGCCTTCGGCCACGTCCCCGCGGAGGGCGAAACCGACGCCGACCTCGCCCGCCGGCACACCGAGCTCTTCCGCGCCGCGATCGCCGGCGAGCCCGTCGTCCAGGCTGACCCGACGATGGCCGGCGGCATCGGCCGCCTCGCGATCCAGCCGCAGTCCCCGACCCTTCCCGACCGCATCTGGTGGGGTGCCGGCACCCGCCAGACCGGCGTCTGGACCGCCCAACAGGGGATGAACCTGATGAGCTCGACCCTCCTCACGGAGGACACCGGCGTCCCCTTCGACCAGCTCCAGGCCGAACAGATCCAGATGTACCTGGACGCCTGGCGCGAGGCGGGCTGGGACCGCCGCCCCCGCATCTCGGTGAGCCGCAGCGTCATCCCGATCGTCAACGACATGGACAACGCCTATTTCGGCGGCGAGGCGGGCGGCGGCGACACGGTCGGCTACCTCGACGGCGGCCTCGCCCGCTTCGGCAAGACCTACACCGGCGAGCCCGACCGCATCGCCGCCGAACTCGCCGAAGACGCCGCCGTCGCCCTCGCCGACACCATCCTGATGACGGTCCCGAACCAACTCGGCGTCGACTACAACGCCGAGCTCCTCGGCAACATCGCCGCGTACGTCGCCCCCGCGATCGGCTGGAGCCCGGCGACCGCCGACGTCTAGCACGCCGTCGCGGGCGCGCGTGTGAAAGCCTGGGCGCTCGATGCCCGCCGAGCGCAACCTACCGACCCCCGAGGCCGAGGAGATCGTCGGGCTCGCGCGCTCCGTCGCCCGCGAGCAGCTCGCGCCGCGGGTGGCCGCCGCCGAGGAGGACGCGGACTTCCCGCGCGACGTCTTCCGCACCCTCGGGGAGCTCGGCTTCCTCGGCATGCCCTATCCGGAGGAGGCGGGCGGGGCGGGGCAGCCCTACGAGGTCTACCTGCAGGCGCTCGAGGAGATCGCCGCCGCGTGGGCCTCGGTCGGAGTCGGCCTCTCGGTCCACGTGATGTCCTGCTATCCGCTCGCCACCTTCGGCACCGAGGAGCAGAAGGACCGCTGGCTCCCCGAGATGCTCGCCGGCGACCTGCTCGGCGGCTACTGCCTCTCGGAGGCCGAGGCGGGATCAGATCCGGCGGCGATGCGGACCCGCGCGGTGCGCGAGGGAGACGGCTGGTCGGTCACGGGCTCCAAGGCCTGGGTGACCCACGGGGGAGAGGCCGACTTCTACGCGCTCTTCGCCCGCACCTCCGAGCAGCGCTCGCAGGGCATCTCCTGCTTCCTCGTCCCCGGCGACGCGCCGGGGCTGTCGACCCAGGCCCCGGAGCGCAAGATGGGCCTGACCGGCTCCACCACCGCGACCCTCGACTACGACTCGGTTCCGCTGGAGGCGGAGCGGCTGCTGGGCGGCGAGGGCGCCGGGCTCTCGATCGCCCTGCAGGCGCTCGACTCCGGCCGGCTCGGGATCGCCGCGGTCGCCACCGGCCTCGCCCAGGGCTCCCTCGACGCCGCCGTCGCCTACGCCAAGGAGCGCGAGACCTTCGGTAGGCCGATCATCGACCACCAGGGCCTCGGCTTCCTCCTCGCCGACATGGCCGCCGCGGTGGAGTCGGCCAGGGCGGTGACCCTGGAGGCCGCACGCCGCCGCGACCGGGGCCTGCCGTTCAGCCGCCAGGCCTCGGTCGCCAAGCTCCTCGCCACCGACGCGGCGATGAAGGTGACCACCGACGCCGTCCAGGTCCTCGGCGGCTTCGGCTACACGAAGGAGTTCCCGGTCGAGCGTCACATGCGCGAGGCCAAGGTGATGCAGATCTTCGAGGGGACCAACCAGATCCAGCGCCTGGTGATCGCCAGGCACCTCGCCCGCCAGGGCTGAGGCAGAGAGGAAGGGGAGCGGATGCAGGTCGAGGGCAGCGTGGCGTTGGTGGCGGGCGGGGGCTCGGGGCTCGGGGAGGCGAGCGCGCGGCGGCTGGCCGCGGGCGGGGCCAAGGTGGTGGTCGCCGACCTGAACGCAGAGCGCGCCGCCGCGGTGGCGGGGGAGATCGAGGGCGCCCACGTCGTCTGCGACGTCGCCGACTCCGAGTCGGTCGAGGCCGCGGTCGCCGCCGCGGGCGAGCTCGGGCCACTGCGCATCGCCGTCGACTGCGCCGGCATCGCGACGCCGACCAAGCTGGTCCGCAAGGGCAAGGCGACGCCGCTCGAGGACTTCGCCAAGGTCATCGCCGTCAACCTGCTCGGCACGATCAACGTACTGCGCTGCGCCGCCGCCGCGATGGCCGCCACCGAGCCCGTCGCCGACGGCGACCGCGGCGTCTGCGTCACCACCGCCTCGATCGCGGCCTACGAGGGCCAGGTCGGCCAGGTCGCCTACGCGGCCTCGAAGGCCGGCGTGGTCGGCCTCACGCTGCCGGTGGCGAGGGAGCTCGCGGCGAGCGCGATCCGCGTCGCCGCCATCGCCCCCGGCCTCTTCGACACCCCACTCCTCGCCGGCCTCCCGGCCGCGGCCCGCGAAGCGCTCGCCGGCTCGATCCCTCACCCCCAGCGCCTCGGGGACCCCGCCGAGTACGCCGCCTTGGTCGAGCACATCGTCGTCAACACGATGCTGAACGGCGAGACGATCCGCCTCGACGGCGCCCTGCGGATGGGCCCCGGCTAGCGCTCCGCCAGACCATGCCCGCCGCCCTGGTGATCTTCGACTGCGACGGGGGCGACAGCGACCGGATCGCGCTGCGGATCCGGGCGGAGCGGACCCGCCCTGATCTCGCGGTCGTCCTAACCGGCGCCGCAGGTCCGTGGTCGTCCTGACCGGCGCCGCAGGTCCCGTGGTCGTCCTAACCGGCGCTATAGGTCGGAAAGGTCGACCGCGTCCGACTCAGCGCGGCGCGAAGGTCGCCAGGTCCTGCCCGTAGACCGGGCTGACCACGAGCTTTTCGGTGTCGATTTCGCTGGAGACGAAGGTGATCGTCTCGGTCGTGCCGAACGGCGCCCAGGGCGCCTCCTTCATCACCTCGCGGTCGAGGCGCGCGTAGGCGGCTTCCTGCCTGGGCCCGAGCGGTTCGCTGTCGAGCTTGGCGATCTGCCGGTCGACCGCCGGGTCGTCGAAGCGCGCGTAGTTGTTGCTCAGCGTCGGCACGATGCTTTCGCCGGCGAGCTGCGGCTGGAAGTAGTCGTTCGGGTGCGGGTAGTCGAGGTACCAGGCGGCCCAGCCGGTATCGAGGTCGGGCGTCGATTCGTTGCCGATGATCGTCGTGTAGTTCGCCGCCGGGACGACTTTCAGCGTCGGTTCGAGGCCGATTTCGCGCAGCACGCCTTCGTAGTACTCGCCCGCCTCTTTGTTCGGCGCGTAGTCGTCGGTCCAGACCGTGACCTTGCGTTCCTGCGGATCCGCGGCCGCGATCAGTTCGCGCGCCTTCTTCACGTCGTGCGGATAGAGGCGGAACGTGCGGTGGCCCGGCATCGCCGCCGGCAGCACCTGCTGGACGCCCTTCATCATGCCGCCGTAGATGCGTTCGAGCGCCGCCGGATCGACCGCGTAGTTGACCGCCCGCCGCACCTCGAGGTTGTCGAACGGCGGCCGGCGGACGTTCATCCAGAAGTAGTAGACGTCGATCTGCGGCGTCACCAGGAGCTGGCTGCCCCGGTAGCGGTTGCTGAGTTCTTCGTAGCGGTCGGGCGGCGGCGGCTCCTCCATCCAGGCGAGCTTGCCGTGGATGATTTCGTTGACCGCGGTCTCGGCGTTGGCGATCACCCGCACGTCGATGTCGTCGTAGTGGCCGTCGGGGATCCGCGGCATCAGCCGCCCGTCGACCTTCGCCCACTCCGGGTTGCGGCGGTATTCCCAGCCGCGGCCGGGCTTGGCGTCGACGATCTCGTACGGGCCGGTGCCGGGCGGCGGTTCGGCCGAGAGGTCCTTGCGCTTGGTGTCGGCCGGGAGCGGCGCCGTCGACAGCATCGCCAGCTCGTTGACGAAGGTGCTGCGCGGCTGCTCGAGGTGGATGACGATGCGCCCGGTCGCGTCGTCGGTGACGATCCCGGGGATGCCGCCTTCCTTGGTCTTGGCGAACTTTTGGGCGCCGACGATGTCGGTGTAGAAGGGCGACGCGGGCGAGTTCATCGCCAGCACGCGTTCGATCGTCGCGCGGAAGTCGGAGGCGCGCACCGACGTGCCGTCGGAGTACTTCAGGCCCTTGCGCAGGAACAGCGTGTAGGTGCGCCCGCCGTCGCTGATCTTCGGCAGCGCCCGCGCCAACCCCGGGATCACCTTGGTGCCCGCGGCGCCCTCGGCGTGAGCGTAGGTCAAGAGCGGGACGTAGGTCTCCCACATCGCCGTCCAGCCTTCGACCGAATAGCTCAGCGACGGGTCGAGGTAGTCCGGGAAGGCGGCGTAGGTGACGTCGAGCGTCGAGGACCCCGGCGAGGACTCGCCGGACCCGCCGCACCCGGCGAGCAGGGCGACGGAGGCCGTCGCCGCGATCAGCGCGACCGCGAGCCAGGCCCGCCCAGGGAACCTCGCCACGACCCGTTCCCCGGTCTGCGTGAGTAACACCGACCCATCATGCCGTCATCCGGCCCCGACTTCAAAGGTTCTTGTCCATATGAGCGCGTAATACCGCTCTTACGCCTTGTGCCGGCGTCCATACCGAGGCGCCCGGTGCGCTCCCGGGGGGCCGTCAGCCCGTTTCGCCGAGCCGGTGGGCGGCCCGCTGCTCGGCCACGCGGAGGAGCGCCGAGTCGTCCTCGTCGCCGTGTCCGGCGGCGCGCAGCTGGCGGAACATCTGCTGCACCTCGGCGGTGAGGGGGAGGGGCGCGTCGACTTCGGCGCTCGCCCCGAGGGCGATCTCGAGGTCCTTGTGGTGGAGATCCACCTTGAAGCCGGGGGAGAAGTCGTGGCCGAGGAAGTTCTCCCGGCGCACCTCCATGATCCGGTTGGCCGCCATCCCGCCGCCGACCGCGTCGAGGATCGACGCCGGGTCGACGCCCAGCTTCGACCCCAGCACCAGCGACTCGGCCAGCCCGGCGAAGATGACCGCGACCAGCACCTGGTTGCACGCCTTCGCGACCTGCCCGGCCCCCGCGCCACCGACGTGCGTGGTCCGGGACCCGAGCACCTCGAACACCGGCCGCGCCCGCTCGACGTCGGCCGCCTCGCCGCCGACCATGATCGACAGCGTCCCGTCCCGCGCCCCGACGTCCCCACCGGACACCGGCGCGTCGAGGAAGCCGACCCCGCGCCCCCGGGCCGCCGCGGCGAGCTCGCGCGCGAGCGCCGGGGAGACGGTGCTCATGTCGACGACCAACGCGCCCTCGGGCGCCGCGGCGATCGCGCCGCCCGGCCCGCCGAGGATTGCGCGGACGACCGCGTCGTCCTTGAGGATCGCGATCAGCACGTCGGCCGCGGCCGCGGCGGCGGCGGGCCCGTCGGCTGGTCGGGCCCCGGCCGCGGCAAGCGACTCGAGCGGGCCGGGCGAGCGGTTCCAGGCGACGACGTCGTACCCGGCGGCGAGGAGGTTCCGGGCCATCGGCGCGCCCATGACGCCGAGGCCGATGAAGCCGATCGTGGTTGGCATGGGGCGGAGGCTAGAGGAGCGGGCCCCAGAATCCGGCTCGGCCGGCCGGTATGACCCGCGTCTCAGCCGTTCGTCTTGGCGCCCAGCGGGCCATGAGGAAGAGCTGGGGCTGGGCGGGAGGCCCAGAGCGCCACGCACGGCGGGATCAGGAGCGAGGCGAGGGCGGCGATCTGCGCTGCCCCGTCGACCGCTCCGAACCCGTCGAGGTGCGTGGCGTGGAACAGCAGGTGGGGGACGGAGACGGCGAGGAAGCCCGCGCAGGCGGCGATGACGAGCGGGCGGTCCGGCCGCCACGCCGCGATCCCGGTGACGACGGCGAAGCCGACGTACAGGCCGCCGACGTCGGAGACCAGGTGCTCGTTGTAGGGCGGCAGGCGCTCGACCCAGTGGGCGAGGAACGGGAAGTCGTCGTAGAAGGTGTGCGGGACGACGAGCGCCGTGAAGCCGATGAAGAGGCAGTAGGCGCAGAGCGCCGCGAGCGCGGCCCGGGCGAGGCCGGGGGAGCGCGGCGGCCGCGCCCCCTCCGTCAGGCCGCGCGGCCGTGGCCCCTCCATCAGCCCGCCCCCTCCATCAGCCCGCCCCCTCCATCAGCCCGCGCAGCTTCTCCGCGTTGCGGACGATGTCGCCGGCGGTGATGCGGCCGGCGTCGATCGTCAGCGAGACGACACTGGTCGAGTAACGGTCGTGGACGACGAGGCCGGCGGCGCCGTTGACGCGGGCGACGCGGCCGCGGGGCTCTTCGCCACGCCGCTCGGCCGAGCGGGCGAGGGCGACGAGGGCGCGGCCGATCCGCTCGGCGCCGAGCAGCGGCCTGCCCGCCGAGGGAACGCGGCCGCCGCCGTCGGAGCGCATGATCGCGTCGGGGTCGAGCAGTCCGAGCAGCGCCTCGTGGTCGCCCTCCTGCCAGGCGGTGGCGAAGGCGGCGACGATCCGCGCCTCTTCGCCCGAGTCGGCGGGGAAGCGCGGCTTGCCGGCCTCGACGTGGGCGCGCGCCCGCGCGGCCAGTCGGCGCACCGCGGCGGGCGAGCGCCCGACCACGGCGGCGACCTTCTCGAAGGGGAGGTCGAAGACGTCGTGGAGCAGGAAGGCGGTGCGCTCGGCGGGGGAGAGCCGCTCGAGCACGACGAGGAGCGCGGTCGAGACCGACTCGTCGAGGGTCGGGTTCTCCTCGGCCTCGTACTCCTCGACCAGCGGCTCGGGCAGCCACTCGCCGACGTAGCTCTCGCGGCGGCGACGGGCGCTGCCGAGCGCGTCGAGGGCGAGCCGGCCGACCACGGTGGTCAGCCAGGCGCGCAGGTCCTCGATCTCCGCCGGGTCGGTGCGGCCGAGCCGCGGCCAGGCCTCCTGCACCACGTCTTCGGCTTCGGCGACGCTGCCGAGGATCCCGTAGGCGACGCGGGTCAGCTGCGGGCGCAGGGCCTCGAACCGCGCCGCGAGGTCGTCGGGCGGCGGGTGCACCTCCTTCGCGTCGCGCGGCGGGCGCGCTTCGTCCGCGTCGCGCTCCTCGCTCCTGTCCCGATCCCTACTCATGGCGCAGCCATTCGGCGAAGTCCTCGCCAGGCGTCGCGGCCCGCTCGTCGCAGAGCGCGCCGGCGGCGAGGCTCCTGCCGATCTTCCCCCAGGCGGGCACCCGCAGCGGCAGGCGGCGCTTGCCGCGCGCGGCCGTCCAGGCGCCGCTCAGTTCGGTGAGGGTCTGGATGCGGGGGCCGCCGATGTCGGCGAGGCGGCCGGCGGGCGGGGCGAGCGCCGCGTCGGCGAGGCGCGCGGCGACGATCGCCGGGTCGACCGGCTGCACCTTCGCGCTGCCGGTCGGCCGCACGCCGAAGCGCGCCGCCGCGGCGAAGGCCGCGTCGACCAGCGGGTGGAACTGGGTGGCGCGCAGGAGCGTCCAGGGCACCTCGCTCGCGGCGAGCGCCTTCTCCTGGGCGAGCTTCGCCTTGTAGTAGTACATCGGCACGAGGTCGATGCCTACGATCGAGATCGTCACGTGGTTGGCGACCCCGGCGCGGGCGCCGGCCTCGGCGAGCCGGCGGGTGCCCTCGACCAGCGTCTCCTGGGCGCCTTTCTGCGAGTTGGCGGCGTCGACCACCGCGCTCACGCCGTCGAGGGCGAGGTCGAGTCCCTCGCCGCTCGTGAGGTCGACGCGGCGGTGCTCCGCGCCGGCGGGGACGCCCGTGGCGTTGCGGCTCAGCACCGCGACCCGCTCGCCGCGACCGAGCAGATCGGCGACGACGAGCGAGCCGAGCGTGCCGGTCCCGCCGACGACGGCGACGGTCATCGGGCGCCTCCGGCGGTGGCACCCGCCGTCGCGCGCCCGTCGGCCGCCCCGCCGTTCTCGGCCACTCCGGCGCCCGGCGCCGCAGCCGCCTCGCGCACGGCCGGCGTGTAGTTCCCCGGCAGCGCCCGAGTCGCGATCTGCAACCGGTTCCAGGTGTTGGTGGCGGCGATCGCGCAGAGGAGCTGCGCGAGCTCGGGCTCCTCGAAGTGCGCCTGCGCCTCGGCCCAGACGTCGTCGGGGACGCCCGCGCGGTCGATTCGGGTGACGCTCTCGCAGAGCGCCAGGGCGGCGCGCTCGCGCTCGTCGTAGAGCGGGCTCTCGCGCCAGGCGTCGAGGCCGTAGAGGCGCGCCTCGTGCTCGCCGCTCGCCCGCGCGTCGAGCCAGTGCATGTCGATGCAGAACGCGCAGCCGTTGATCTGCGACGCGCGCAGCGCGACGAGCTCGTGGATCGCCTCGTCGAGGTCGGGCGTCTGCCCGAAGCGGATCAGCGCTCCGGCCTGCTTCGGCGCCGCCGCCGCGATCGAGAATCGCTCTGCTGGATATCCCTCTGACATGTCCTTCTCCTTTCGTTCGGTCTTCTGAAAGGAAGACGAAGCAGCCCTCTATCCGTGTGACATCGCCTCCCGGGGGACGATCAACAGCTGCTCGCTGTGGGCGAGCACCTCGCCGGCGGGGTCGACGATCGCGGTCGCGGCGAAGCCCTTGCGCCCCTCGCGCCCGAGCGGCCGCCCGACGACGACGTATTCGACCCCGGCGCGAACCGGAGCGAGCACCGCGGACTGCTGGCGGGCGAGGAAGGCGAGCGTGAGGTCCTCGCCGTGGACGGCGAAGTAGCCGGGGCAGTCGAGCGCCGCCCAGACGAGCTCGGGGCGGACGGTGCCGTCGTCGTCCGCCGCCCAGGCCGGCGGCCTCCAGGGCGCGGCGACGAGGTCGGTGCCCTCGACCGCGCCGGGGAAGACGCCGAAGCCGTCGTGCCGCGCGTGCCCGCAGACGAAGCAGCGGTCGAGCGCCTCCCCGGGAGGCTTGAAGCGGGCGGTCGCCGCGCGAGCCGCCTCGAGCGTCACCGGCGCCGCGTCCCAGGGCGCAAGCGGCGGCGCCGCGACCGCCTCGAGGACCAGCTCGCCCGCGGCATCGAAGGCGCGCGCCGCATCGCCCTCGGTCCGCACCGCGAGCCCCTCGTCGAGCGGCACCGGCCGCCGCAGCGAGACCGCCGCCGGTCCCTCGAGGTGGCCGGCCAGCGCGCCCGTGGAGTAGCCGCCCTGCCCGCTCGCGGGCGGCCCGTTGAAGCGGGACGGGACGGTGAGGGTCGACACCGCACGATCTTAAGTGCCGTCAGGTCGAGGCCGCGGACGGCGTCCTGATCGGCGCCGAGCGTCGACGCGGCGAGGCTCGCCGGCACCGCCTGAATAACCGGAGCCATCACTCCAGATCGTCGACGGTGGGCGACGCGGCGGGCAAGCGATGCCCGTCGACCGACGCCCAACCGTGGGCGGAACACTCCGGTTTGGCTCGGGAAGCCACATTCCGCCGACCGAACGGTTACGGTGCCACCGCCCCCGGAGACTCCAAGGAGCGAGGTAATGCCAAAACAGACCAAATCGACTCGGAAACCTGCTGCGAAAAAAGCGGCGGCGACCTCGTCGAAAAAAAGTGCAAAAGCGCCGGCCAAAGGCGCGAAAAAAACGGCGAAAGCCGGAGCTAAAAAAGCGACGAAAGCCGTGAAAAAAGCGGCGACGAAAGCGAAAGCGAAAGCGACGAAAAAAGCCGGCAAAGCGGCGGCGAAAAAAACCGCGAAAGCCGGCAAAGGCACGAGCAAATCGAAAGCCGCGTCGAAAGCAAAACCGAAAGCCAAAGCCAAACCGAAAGCGAAAGCGAAAACGGCCAAAGCTAAAACGGCGAAAGCGAAACCCGCCGCTAAATCGAAAGCCAAAACGGCGAAAAAAGCGGCGAAAAAAAGCGCGAAAAAATAGCCCGGCTGCACTGAGCAGCCACGCCGGCAGGGACATCGGCGCCACGGAGGAGGGCTGCGGGCTCTCGTCCGAACTCGCTCCGCGTGCTGCGGCCGACCACCTTGTCCGCGGGCCGAACGCCCGCGCACCTTCTGTCCCGCCGAGCGACGGCCGGGCCGTCGAGAACTCCTCGACGGCCCGGCCGCCTTCGCGCCATCGCCGCGCTCCCGCTGGTCCGGACTATTTGCGGCTGACCGCGAACGCGTCGTCGTCGGCGCCCGCGGTTGCCGTCGCGGTCGAGTCGCCGCGATCGAACGTCCCCGCGTCAGCCTGCATGCGCTCCGCGTTCGCCTTCGCCCGTCGTCGTCCCCAGGCACCGGTGGTGGCGGCGCCGACGCCCAGCGCGATCGACCCGCAGAGGGCGATGATCGCCCAGCTCACCCGCTGGGCCGAGGTGAAGGCGGGGCCGGCGGCGACCGTCGTCACGTGGTCGGCGATCACCGAGCCGATGATCGCGACGCCGAGCGCCGAGCCGAGCTGGCGCGAGGTCGAGGCGACCGCGGCGGCGACGCCGGCCTGCTCGCGCGGCATGCCGGCGACGGCGGTGTTGGTGATCGCCGCGTTCACCCAGCCGAGGCCGGTGCCGAGCAGCGCGTAGCCGAGGAAGAGCCGCGCGTCGCTCGGCGCGCCCGCGGGCAGGGCCGAGACGAGGCCCGCGGCCAGCATCGCGGCGCCGCCGGTGACCAGCGACGGCCGCGGCCCGCGGTGTCCGACCACCCGTCCCGAGAGCGGCGAGAAGACCATCATCAAGGCCGGCATCGGCAGTAGCGCGACGCCGGCGTGGAGGGCCGAGTAGCCGCGGACCTCCTGCAGGTAGAGGGTGTTCAGGAAAAGGAAGCCGCCCATCGAGACGAAGGCGCAGATCGAGACGATCGCCGCGCCGCTGAACGGCGGCGAGCGGAAGAAGCGCAGGTCGATCAGCGGTTCGGGGTGGCGGTGCTCCCAGAGGACGAGCGCCACCGCCGCGGCCAGGGCGCCGGCGAAGCAGCCGAGGATCAGGGTCGATCCCCAACCGTGGTTCGGCGCCTCGATGATCCCGAAGACGAGCAGGCCGAGGGCGAGGATCATCAGCACCTGGCCGACCGGGTCGAGCCGGCGCGGATGCGGCGCCTTCGACTCGGGGACGAACTTCTGGGTCAGGACGATCGCCGCGATCCCGACCGGCAGGTTGACCCAGAAGACCGCGCGCCAGTCGATCGCCTGCACCAGGAGGCCGCCCACCAGCGGGCCGGCGGCGATGCTGACGCCGGCGACGCCGCCCCACCAGCCGATCGCCCGGGCCCGGTCCTTGGGCTCGGTGAAGACGTTGGTGACGATCGACATCGCGACCGGGTTCAGCATGCTGCCGCCGACCGCCTGGACCATGCGGAACGCGATCAGCCAGCCGAGGCCGGGTGCGATGCTGCAGAGGCCGGAGCCGAGCGTGAAGGTGGCGAGGCCGACCTGGAAGGTGCGCCGCCGGCCGAGCCGGTCGCCCATCGATCCCGACAGCATCA
>JBPYFM010000157.1:0-101742 GCA_051986435.1 Solirubrobacterales bacterium
TGCCCGGGCCGTGGCCGAGAGGGCCGCGTCCCTTTCCGCGTCCCTTTCCGCGTCCCTTTCCGCGTCCCTTTCCGCGTCCCTTTCCGCGTCCCTTTCCGCGTCCCTTTCCGCGTCCCTTTCCGCGTCCCTTTCCGCGTCCATTCCGGGCCACAGCCCGCCCCCGAGCGGATCGATCAGCCGACGTGCGCCGCCGCCACGTCCAGCCACCGGCCGCAGAGCTCGCGGCCCAGCTCGTTGAAGGCGCCGATCTTCGCTTCGATCTCGAGCGCGAGCGCGGTCGGGTCGACGCCGATCCGCACGGCGTCGGGGTCGGTCTCGTAGTCCTCGGTCCAGCGGAGGGCGTCGCCGGCACTCACCTCGGGGTGGAACTGGATCGCCCAGGCGAGCTCGCCGATCCGCGCCGCCTGGAGGCAGACCTCGCTGCGGGCGAGGTGGACCGCGCCGGGCGGCGGCGGGAACTCGTAGCTGTGCCACTGGAAGGCCTCGAAGCCGGGAGCGAGCGGTCCGAGCACCGGGTCCTCGCGGCCCGCCTCGGTCACCTCGACGCGGTGCCAGCCGATCTCCGGCCGTGCCGCGCGCCGCGGCACCGCGCCCGCCGCCGCCGCGACCATCTGCCCGCCGAGGCAGAGGCCCATCAAAGGCACCCGTCGCTCGAGCAGCCGACCGAGCAGCCCGCGCTCGGTCCCCATCCACTCGTACCGGGCGCCTTCGTCGGCATTCATCGCACCGCCCAGGACGAACACCGCGTCATAGTCGAGCGGGTCGGCGGGCGGTTTCGCCGACTCCGGCAGCAGCCACTCGTCCAGCGTCCCCCCGCGCCCCCGGACCGCCTCGGCGAAGACCCCCGGCCCGGCGTCGGTCTGGTGGACGATCGCTAGCACCCGCACCCCGTCAGTCTCTCGCATCACTCCCGTCACCAAATTGGCCCACTCGCGTCTTGTTCCGCGCGCATTTCCTCCCTTGGCTCTGGGGCATGGCGAAGAAACGGAGGAAATGGCAGCGGGGGAGGTTCAGCGAGCGGCGCGAGCCGATCTGGGAGCCGCTGCTCGAAGTGCTGCCCGAGGACATCGAGGACTTCATGTGGATGGGCGAGGCCGTCCTCACCGACGGCACCCAGATCCAGTTCTACAAGCACTACTGGACCCGGCGTTACCTCCTGCTCGACCTGGGCGGGCGCACCTGGATCCAGAAGGCCGACGATCGCTACGAGGAGGCCGACGACCCGGACTGGATGCGTGACTTCGTCTTCCAGTTCGGCGAGACCCGCAGTGATATCGTCAGACGAAATGAGTGGATCGACAGCGACAGGATCAGTTGGACCCGCTCGGCCACGAAGCATCGGGTCTCGCGCGAGCGCTCGTTGCACATCGTCCGGCAGGCGGGTGTCTGCCGTCGAGAGTTCGAGTATCCGGACGCGTGGGAGGCCGACCCTCGCTTTCTGTTCGTCGGGCCCGACCTCGAGGGGATGCCGCTCGAGGTGATCGCGGTCGCCCCGGAAGACGGTTCGCTGGTCATCATCCACGCGATGCCGCTACGGGAGCGGTACCACGGCTGGTATGGGGAGATGGTCAAATGGGAAAAGTGAAGAAACGACCGAAACTGAAAGATGGCGAGTGGGTGACGAGGGGCGGCACCGTAGTCACGCCCGAGGTCGAAGAGCGCTGGTCGAGGGAATGCGAGGAGGGCTTCGACATCTCGACCTGGACCACGGTCCGCGTCGGCCGCCCGCCGCTCGACGGCGTGCGCGTGTCGGAACGGATCACGATCCGCGTCCCGCCTGATCTCTACGACGCCGCCAAGGCGAAAGCCGAGAAGGAAAAGCGCTCGATCAGCAACCTGACCCGCGAGGCGCTGCAGCGGTATGTGGAGGAGTAGGGGCCTTCTCGTCGTACCGCTCGCGGTCCTCGCCGTTGCCGGCGGGGCGATGGCCTCCGCGTCGGCCGCCGCGCCGAAGCAGCCGGGCGAACCGTTCTTCCCCCGCAGCGGCAACCGGGGCTACGACGTCAAGCACTACGACGTGAGCCTCGGCTACCAGCCGCGCAGCGGGGTGCTGACCGCCCGCGACGTGATCGAAGCGCGGGCGACGACGGGGCTGAGCAGGTTCTCGCTCGACCTCGACGGCCTCAAGGTGACCTCGGTCAGCGTCGACGGCGAAGCAGCGAGCTACAGCCGCGGTCGGGGAAAGGTGAAAATCGTCCCGGCGGCGCGGATTCCGAAGGGCGAAGGCTTCACGGTCGAGCTTCGCTACCAAGGCGTGCCGCGGAAGGTCACCGACCCTGACGGTTCGACCGAGGGCTGGTACCGGACCAAGGACGGCGCGGTCGGGGTGGGGGAGCCGGTCGGCACCGCGGCGTGGCTGGCGTGCAACAACGCCCCGCGCGACAAGGCGAGCCTCGACGTCCAGATCTCGGTCCCGGCGGGGGTGAAGGCGGTCTCCAACGGCAGGCTCGTCTCGCGCCGCACGGTGGACCGGCGGGTGCGGTGGTCGTGG
This sequence comes from Solirubrobacterales bacterium, assembly GCA_051986435.1. Lineage (GTDB taxonomy): Bacteria > Actinomycetota > Thermoleophilia > Solirubrobacterales > 70-9 > VAYN01. The sequence continues at coordinate 2,492 of JBPYFM010000157.1, forward strand.
TCGGAACCGAATCCGATGGCCACCTACCTCGCCCTCGTCGACATCGGCAAGGGCAAGCTCGTCCAGGGGCACGTGGGGAAGCTGCCGACCTGGACGCTGGTCGACGCGAAGCTGGCGAAGGCCTCGCGGGCGGCGATCGACTCGCTGCCGGAGATCATCCGCTGGGAGTCACATATATATGGGCCCTACCCGTTCGCCGCGGCGGGCTCGGTGGTCGACGTCGCCGATCTCGAATACGCGCTCGAGACGCAGTCGCGGCCGATCTACGCTTTCGCGCCCGACCGCACCACGGTCGTCCATGAGACCGCCCACCAGTGGTTCGGTGACTCGGTGAGCCTCGAGCGCTGGCCCAACATCTGGCTCAACGAGGGCTTCGCGACCTGGACGCAGTGGTATTACGCGGAGCGGCACGGGGGCCGCACCGCGCAACAGGTCTTCGCCGGGCTCTACCGCCGACCCGCCTCGGAGACCGGCTTCTGGGACCCGCCGTCGGGCCATCCGGGCCAGGCGAAGAACCTGTTCGCGGTGTCCACCTACGTGCGCGGCGCGATGACGCTGCAGGCGCTGCGCGACAAGATCGGCACCCAGGACCTGCTGCAGATCCTCCGGACCTGGGCCACCGAACATCGGTACGAGCACGGCGACATCGAAGGGTTCATCGCGCTCGCCGAGCGCATCTCCGGCGAGCACCTGCGCGGATTCTTCCAACGCTGGCTGTTCGAGCGCGGAAAGCCCTGACGCGCCCGCTCAGTACCACTTGCCGCGCGCGAACCCTCCGAACGCGATCAGCCCGATCAGCAGGACGATCAGCCCGATCCAGAAGCTCCAGACGATCATCAGGACGATCCCGATGATGACCAGGATGCCGCCGAGCGAGATACCGCCGATTCCGCCTCCGGTGTGGTCTCTTGCTGCCATGTCGAACCTCCGTTGCAGTTGGTCGAGACTCGCTCCAATTACCCCGGATCGGGTCCGCCAACCAGTCGCAACCTCACGCCCGGGCGCGCCCGGATCAGTCGATCAGCGCCCCGGCGCTGACGTTCACGGTCGCCGCGGTCATCGTCCGCGCCCGGTCCGAGGCGACGAACGCGGCCACCGCGCCGACGTCCTCGAGCGTCGCCGCCCGGCCGGTGAGCGTCGCCTCGTGGAGGCTCTTCGCGATCGCCTCGCCGCCGGCCATCCCGTCCGGGATCGTCTCCGGGACGCCGCCGGTCCGCAGCGTCACGAAACGGATCCCGGCCGCCCCGAGCTCGCTCGCGTACTGTCGCCGCATCGCCTCGACCGCGTGCAGCGCGATCTGGAACCCACCGATCGAGTAGTTCGGCACCGGGTCCCCGGAGCCGCCGAAGAACAGCACCGCCCCGCCGCGCGGCATGTGCGGCACCGCCGCCTTCACGGTGAGGAAGTTGGAGCGCACCGCCGTCTCGATCGGCCGCATGAAGTCCTCCCACCCCATCTCCGCCAGCGGCGTCCCCTGCACGTCGCCGACCGAGATCAGGTCGAAGGAGACGTCGATCCGCCCCGCCTGGCCGACGACCGCGTCGACGAACCCGCGCACCGACCCTTCGTCCATCGCGTCCACGACGCGCCCGCGCGCCGACCCACCGGCCGCCTCGACCTCCGCCGCCAGCGCCTCGGCCTTCGCCCCGGTCCGATCGCCGACGAACACCCGCGCCCCCTCGGCCCCGAACGCGCGCGCCACCGCACCCCCGATCGATCCCGCCCCGTAGACGACCGCGACCTTGTCCTCCAGCAGCATTGCGATTACCTCCTGATTGTCGTGCGGACAAGCCCACTGCCGTCCTCTGACAAGGACGACGAACCGGGCGCGGCGAAATCGACGCCAGCTTGACGTTAGCCTGCGCGGATGGAGCTGATCGACTCCCGGCTCGCCTACGAGGGGTACGGCGTCGACGTCGAGGTTCGCCGCTACCGCCGCGCCGACGGCACCGAGGTCGAGCGCCAGGTCATCGACCATCCCGGCTCGGTCGCGATCCTCGCCCACGACGATGACTTCGTCTACCTCGTCGCCCAGCCCCGCGAGGCGGTCGAGGAGGACGCCCTCCTCGAGATCCCCGCCGGAACCCTCGACCGCGCCGGCGAGACCGAGCTCGACTGCGCCCGCCGCGAGCTCGCCGAGGAGGCCGAACTAGCCGCCGCCGAGTGGACCGAGCTGACCAAGGTCTACCCGAGCCCCGGCTACATCTCCGAGGTCGTCACCATCTTCCTCGCCACCGGCCTCTCCCCGGCGAGCGGCCAACGCGATGCGGACGAGGCGATCGACATCGTCCGCCTCCCCCTCTCCGAGCTCGAGGAGGCGATCCCGCGGATCCGCGACGCCTCGACGCTCATCGCCTTGATGGCACTGCGCGACCGCCGCGCCGCCTCCGCGACGCCGCGCCACTAACCGCGCTTCTCGAGCTCCTGCCCGGCGCGCCGCTCTTCGCGCCGATGCCGCCGCCAGACCGGCCCGATGTAGCCGATCAGCATCCCGATCAGGGTGAACGCAACCAGCACGACGATCAGCGGCGCGTCGAAGCTGGCAAACAGCACTTCGACGGAAACCTGCTGCGAATTCTGCAGGCAGACGACGACCACCAGCACCACCAAGATCCCGACGATCCAAGCCCGCCAGTTGGTCGGCTTCTTCTCCTGCGGTCCCACGGTGCAGATCCTAGGTGCCCCGCGAACAGACGGCCAATCTCTACATCGATCCGGTGGAATCGTGTGCCGGCCCACGAAGCTGGCGCGCGCCGAACCCTGCCGAATTCGAAGCCGGCACCATCTGGCCACTGAGGCGGCAGTGCCCGAAAGGTGGGGTCAGGCGGGGACGCCTCGTCCTCGCAGGTCGCCTTCGCCGTGTCCGAACAGATCCGGCGATGGAATGCCGATCACCTCTCCTCGGAACCGCTTGCGGGTCCCGTAGACGACCCAAGTCGTGTCGATTTCCCCGATCTCTTGCTCGACGCGGAGCTGCTCGGGGTGGCGCTGCGCATGTTCGAGATGGGTAAGCCCTGCCTCGTAGCGCCCCTCGAGCAGCTCCCGCGCGACGATCGGCTTGGACGCCACGTCGACGATCTCGTCCCAATCTCTTTCGTCGATGTAGCCGGCCGTCGCAGGCACAAGGCCGAGCGTCCGGGGTCGCTCGATCTCGCGGCGGCTCAACACCGCCAATGCCTTGGTCGGATAGATGAAGGTGTCGACCACGAAGACCTCATCCCAGTAGCGCTCGGTCACCTTGTGTACTAGCGGGTGTGCGCTGCACTGGATCAGGAAGGCGTCCTCGCGTCGGCGGATCAACTCCAGGCCGTCGAAGAAGTCTTCGATGAACTCGACCTCGTAGTCCTCCACGCCTTGGAACTCGATGTAGGCGCGCGAGGCCCGCTCATGGCAGGTGCCGCTCGGGCCGAGGGTGATCAACGTGGGCTTCGGATGAGAGTCAGGCGCCATACGTATACTCAATGATAGTCGATCCAATCATCCGGATCTCTCGGCGAACGCCGCGGTCGTCTCATGGATCGCTCGCGCCGCGGCCTGCGGCCCGATAATCGGCGTGAGAAGGATGTAACTGAGGAGCGGCGCGACCTGCGGTAACTCCTTCGTCCGACCCGCCGCCACGTCGACCTGGGCGATGTGCCAGGCGGCCGCGATCGATGCTTCGGTGGCCAGAGGAGAGGGCCGGACCTCGGCCGGGATTGTCTGCCGAAATGCCTCTGACATATTGGTGACGAGTCGTTCCCGACGCAAGAGGCCGTCCTTGCCCGGCGCGAAGATCTCGAGGAAGACGAGGCGCGCCAGCGCTCGGTCGCGTGCCGCCTCGACGCAGAGCGCGAGTACCGCGCGACAGGTGCGCGCCGCCCAGTCCGAGGTCGTCGACGACCAGGCGATCGCCCGCTCGAGCGCCTCGGAGCCGGCTGTCTCGACCCCGTCGAGGAAGCATTCGTCGAGATCGGCGAACTCGGCCTTGAAGCTGCCGACCGAGACCCCCGCGTCGCCGCGCACCCGCGACTCGCTCAACGCCGCGAAGCCGTCCTTCATCGCGATCCCCACCGCCGCCCGCAGCGAGCGCTCGCGGCCGCTCGCGCCTTCGGTCCGATTCTCCGGCGGCGCGGGAGCCAGCGCCAGCCGGTCGCCCCGGCCGGCACTCGGGGTGCCGGCGGCCCGCAGCAACGTGACAATGGCCGGGTCGGGAAGAGCGAGCATCCACTCGCCGAGCTCCGCCGAGAGGTCAGGAAGCTCACCACCGCGCCCGGCCGCGGTTGTGTTCCGGGCGACCCGCATCATGCCCGCGGTCATCCCTGCGACCAGGTGCCGCGGCGCCGGCGTCTTCGGGTCGTTCCGCAAGCAGGCGGTGACATGGCGTTCGAGTTCGGAGACCGCGACGCCGATCCGACTCCGCGCTTCCGGCCCGGCGGAGAAGACGTCCAGCAAAGCGACGCGAGCGTCGCGAGGTTCACGCCCAAACTTCTCCATCAGCGCCCGCACCCCCGCCTGCAGCGCCGCCCTCCAGTCCTCGCGATGTCGCTGGGCGGCGACCGAGCGCTGGAGCGCCTCGCTCATCACCGCGTCGAACGCCGAGGCGAAGCATTGTTCGACGTTGGGGAAATGCTTGTAGAAGGTTGAGGTCGACACCCTGGCTGTCCGCGCCAAGGCCCTGACCTTGACGCTCTCCCACCCGTCCCCATCCACCAACGCGATGATCGCCCCGTGCAATCGCCGCCGCTGATCGAACACGACCTCCGACGCCGGCAACCCCGGTCCGGGTTTCAACTTCGTGAACGCCAGGTTCCCCTCGATTACCCGTTGTTCCCGCGCGACCGCGTACCGCGAGTTCCCCGTAACAGCCATCGCCACCCCTGTCTTGTCAAGCAGTCCATCCAGCTTGCTACAGCCCGGTTCTTTCTATCAGACTTCTTGTACGCGATCAGTAAACCCTTTATGGTCCGGGCCTATGGGGGAAAAACTTCAGGGGCCGCGCCTCGCCGTCCTGCTCTCAGCAATCGTGCTCGCCATCCTCGTCTCCGCTTGTGGGAGCTCCTCGAGCGATTCCCCGACGGGATCCACCGGAGGGTCCGCGGCCCCTAACGAAGGGAACGGAAGTCCGCCGTCGCTCGAAAAACAGGGCGACCCATCGAGCTTTATCGAACCCAAGAATCCGAACAGCAAATACGCGAAGTTCGGAAGCGAGGCTAGCTCGGCGGAACGCGCGGTGGCAGCCGAAGTTCTCGCCGAAAATCTCGAAGCGCGTGAATCGGGCGACTTTGCGACTCAGTGCGCAACCCTCGACCTCCGGGCGAACGAAGAAATCACGAAAGCCAAAAAACCTGCGGAAGCCCGGTCTCTCTGTGCCGGTGCACTGAAGAAGCTTGCCACGCCACTGAAGGAAACCGAAAAATTCCGTGTCGACACCTTTGGCGGCCAAATCGCCGTATTCAGAGTAAAAGGCAACACCGGGTACGCGCTGTACCATGGCAACGATGGAAATGACTGGATGATGCCCATGTCCAAGGAAGTCGGCGTCTGGAAACCCGGCTCCATCTCCACCGTCCCGGTCCCCTGACACAGATTGCCAAGGGCACGTATCGGGATCCAAGCGCCAAAGCGGGCTGTTGCTCTCTAGACCGCGATGGGCGTGACCCTTCTGGGGTTTCGTCTGCCGGCCCGAAGAGTCGATCGAGATAAGAAACATCGCACAGCGCTTCTTGACTGATCGAGGCTGCGCTGCGAGTTTCCACTCATCCGGCGTGGGAGCCGGATCTCGGAGCTCCGGGGGAAGTCCCTCCGACGGCGTCCGAGTCCTGATGCAACAGACAAGGAGCAAACAGATGAGCTTTAAGAAGCTCGGTATGGCCCTGCTCGCGGTGGTCGTGCTCGGCGCGATTATGGCGAACAGCGCCTTCGCCGAAAACTCGTTCGTGGCTGGAGGCAGCTGGGTCGTCGGCGGCACGAAACTCGCCGAAGGCGAAGCCAACGCGAAGGCGCTCACCACGGAAGCGAACGAAGCCTCGACCCTGACGACCACGGTCGCCAAAACGCCTCTCGTCCTCAGCTCGTCCAAGATCAACTGTCTGACCTGCGCGATCCAAAACAGCGGGGTCACAACGGCGGTGATCAACGGCAAGCTCAAGTTCGAAGAAGTCAAAGTGGTCGAACCGGCCGGCTGTTCGGTGACGGGAGGGGCTATCGAATCGAAAGCCCTCGTCGCGACCCTTGGAATGGGCGGCACCGGTACCGGGGCGACACTGAAGTTCGTCCCGAAAGCAGGAGAAACCACCGCGTTCGCGCTGGTCGAACTCGAAGGGGCGAGCTGTCCGATCTCCGGCCTCTACAAAGTCACCGGCTCCCAGTTCGGTGAATCGGCCAACGCGACAAAATCGTTCGCGGAAACCCAGGAAGTCATAACCAGCGCGGCGATCCAGGCATCGGCCGGGACCCCCGGCTCGCTGAAGTTCGGCGAAAACCCGGCGACCCTGGCAGGCAAACTCAAGGGAACCCTCACCAGCAAAGCAAGCTGGGGCGGAGAAGAATAGCCGTCAGGTAGACCCGACCCGAGATGCGCGGAGGAGGGCCGGGGGATATCCCGGCCCTCCTTGCGTTCTAGGTCGCTTCCCTCGGTCTACAACACCGGAATTCCAAATCGCGACCAGTACTTGACAGTTTCCAATAGACCAGTCTATTCTCGTAAAACAGGGAAATGGGGCAGGGAACTCCAGCCTCCATCTACGAAGGCAGCCGACCGGGTGCCTGCGAGAGAGCGATAAGCCGCCGACTCAAGGGAGAGTCGGTAGGGGAGGGATTGTGTTCAGCTGGTCGATGTTTCGGGCTACAGAAATCGCATTCCGCTTGGCATCTGCGCCGCGGAGCGGTCCTTCTGGGCTCCATGCCCGCTTCGACTTCAAATCGCGGGTCGGCAGGGGGAGCTCCTGCGACGTCGCATATCAAAGGAGGAAGTAAGTGATTTCTCGTATCCATCAGAAGCTTGGCACGGCCGGCTTCGTCATCTCGATTGTCGCGCTGGTCGCGGCACTCGGAGGCGGCGCCTACGCTGCCTCCGGCGGGCTAACTACCAAGCAGAAGAAGGAAGTCGAAAAGATCGCCAAGAAGTACGCCGGCAAGCCGGGCACCGCCGGCGCCCCCGGTTCTCCCGGCGCCAAGGGCGACGCGGGCGCCGCAGGAACGGAAGGCAAACAAGGGCCGGAAGGGAAACAAGGGCCGGAAGGCAAACAGGGACCGGAAGGTGAACCGGGAGCCGAAGGTGAACCGGGGCCGGAAGGCTCGCCGTGGACCCTCGGCGGCACGTTGCCGGTAGGTAAGACCGAGACGGGCATCTGGTCGGCGAGTGGGCTTGAAGGCGCTGGAGTGTTCCTCCCGATCTCATTTACGATTCCACTCAACACGGCCCTTGCCAACGCGAACACGCACATGGTCCCGGCAGGTGGAGGAGGAGTCTGTAACGGGACGGTCGCGGAACCGAAAGCACCGGCAGGCACGCTATGTGTCTACCAACAGGTGTTCACCGGAGTGACGTTCGGCGGAATTTACAACGTCTCTGGGAACGTGGGAGGCACCTCTAAAAGCGGCGCCCTGATCTTCCTTGAAGAACTGGAAGCTACGAGCGAAGCGCGCGGCACCTGGGCGCTGAGCGGCGACTAAGCCGCTCCCTGTGAAGGGACCCGATCCGCGAGACGGGTCCCCTCACAGCGTCGGGCCGCCCTTCGGCGTCCCCGCTCACCTTTTTCGAAGTCAAACGACCGTGGCAGGGGTAGGAGCCGACTTGAGACACCAGCGAGCGAAAAAATTGACCAACCGCGAGGCGTCGTCGTTCCTCGGCGCGGCTTTGATCGCCTTTGCTTTGCTAGCTCTCTGGGCCGGGCCCGCCTTCGCCATCGAAACCCACGCTTTCACCGGCATCACGATCGGCCCAGGTGGGAACTCCGCAGCCGGCCAGTTCACGGAACTGGCTTCCGTGGCGCTGGATCCCTCGAACGGCGATCTGTACGTCCTGGATACGGCGGACGGCGGGCGTCTGTATAAATTCGCCAGCAACGGCGAACCACTTGACTTCACGGCGACCGGGACCAACTTCATCGAAGGGACTGGCGGATTCCCCAGACCCACCATCGAGAATCAGGTTGCTGTCGCGCCTCCTGGAGCTGCGGGAGGAACCGCCGGGGACATCTACATCGCCAACAGCCAAACGTTGACGATCTACTCTGAAGCCGGACTGGAAATCGGCCAGATCGCTGGGCCTGGCGAAGGAACGGGTCACGACGAACCTTGCGGTGTGGCCGTCGACGCCGAAGGAAACATCTTCACCAAGTCTGACTTCGCCGGGATACGAGGCGTAATTCGAAAATATACTCCCACGACGAATCCACCCACTGAAATCGGCCATTCAGCGTTTCCGATCAACGAAACGTGCAATCTCGCGGTCGATAGTAAAGGACGCATTTACGCCGCGGGCTCCTCCCAAAACCCGTGGGCACCCGACGGGAGTGGGTTGCTGCTTTGGAAACTGCAAAGTCTGTCGGCCGAAGAAAAGGAACTGTTCGACCCCCACGCGTCGGCGGTTTCCGTGGAACCCGTTACCGATGATGTCTATGCGAGCCACGGAATCGAAGTGGTGCAGTACAGCGAAGGCGGCTCCGTGATCTCCAGGTTTGGCGAACACCGGTTGGTCCAAGCCCCTGGAGTGAGTGTCGCCGGAGCCGGCGGTGATGTCTACGTGTCAAGTAGAACCGTAGGAGAAAGAGACGGCAGGTCGGTGTACCCGGGCCGGGTTGACGTGTTCGGCCCGTTGGTCACTTTGCCAAAAGCATTGGCTGAAACGCCGGAACACATCACCAAGACCAGCGCACTTCTCCGCGGCACGATCAATGCGGACGGAGGTCCCCAGGCCACATGCAAATTCGAATATACGACCCAGGCCGCGTTCCAGCGCAGCAATGAGATGCAGCAGCTGGCCGTTTCCGCCGGCGGTGGCACCTTTACCTTGAGCTTTGTCAATCCGGCCGGCGGCGCTACGCATGCCACCGCGCCGATCGCCTTCAACGCCAGTGCCGCGACCGTTCGGGCAGCGCTTGAGGCGCTGCCGAACATCGGTAGCGAAAACGTAACCGTGGCCGGAGGCCCGGGAAACAAAACCGGCGCCGCGCCGTACACGATCACCTTCGTCGGCCCGCTCGGCGGCGAAAATCTCGAACAGCTCTCGGTCGACCCGGCCGGTCTGACCGAAACCGAAGGGCCGGGCGCCGCCGTCCAGACGGTGGCCGACGGACACGCTGGAGGATTTGCAGGCGCCTCAAGCGCGCCCTGTTCTCCAGGCGGCCCCTTCACCGGCAATGCCTCCGAAACGGTGACCACCGAAGTCTCCGGACTTGCCCCGGGCGGCGAATACCGCTTCCGGCTCGTGGGCGAAAACGAAAATGGTTCCCTGGGAAGCGACGAAAACGGCTCGGCGCCGGGCGCCACTGCGAGCTTCGAAACCCTACCTGCCTTCAACGTCCACACCGGTTCTGTCGAAGCTCTAGGGACCAACTCGGCGACCTTGACCGGCTCGATCAACCCAGAAGGAGTCGGTGTCAGCGAATGCTTCTTCGAATACGGCGTAACCGTAGCCTACGGCCACAAAGTCTCTTGCGAAATCCCCGGCGGTGGTGAAGTCGGAAACGGCAACGCCCCGGTGCCCGTCCATGCTTCGGCACCAGGATTGGCCGGGAGCACCGTGTACCACTACCGGCTCGTCGGTAGCAGTAGTGAATCCGGCGGTATTCGTGTTGAAGGAGGCGACGCCGAATTCGGAACGCAAGGCCCGCCCGAGATCCTGTCGGAGGCATTTTCCGGAATCGGCCGGACCAATGTCACCATCTCCGGATCGATCAATCCCCATAGCTTGCCGACCACATACTTTGTCGAATACATCGTCGCTTCGGCCTACGAAGCCAATGTCAAGGCCGGCCACGATCCGTTCACCGCGGCGAGCAAGGTCCCGATCGAAGGGGTGGCGATCGGCTCCGGCTTTACCGGAGTCGAAGTGCAGCAGGCTCTGAGCGGCTTGAGTCCGGGTACGACGTACCACTTCAGGCTGTACGCCGAAAATGGAAACGCCTTGAGCCCGACCAAAGGTGCCGACAAGGCCTTTACGACCCATGTCGACAACCAGCCGTTCGCCCCATGTCCGGCTAACGAAGTGTTCCGGGTCGGACCTGGTGCCGCTCTTCCCGACTGCCGCGCATATGAACAGGTCAGCTCCCCGGACAAGAACGGAGACAGCGTCGCGGGGCTATATCCGACGATGTTCGCCTCCGAAGACGGGTCGGCCGTCACCTTCTACAGCCCGGCGGGGACTCCACCTCCAGCGGATAGAGGCGGGACCCAGAACTACTCAACCTATCTGGCACGCCGTGACACCACCGCAGGTTCTTGGTCCTCTCAGCGCCTCCTGCCGCCAGAGGAACTGGGCGAATTTGCTGAATTTCTCGGCTCGACGCCTGATCTACGCTTCGCGGTGGTCGAAGCGGGAGTTCGCTCCAAATATGCAGCCCTTTTCGTGATCGACACCGAAGACGGGCAGCCAACCCGGATCACGCCGGACGAGCAAACGGGGCTCGGGATCAACCACTTCGGCTTTGATGGTGCCTCCGGGGATGGATCGCGGATCTTCTTCGAGTCCGATTTGGCCATAAATACCCGGCCGGGTCTTCCGACGCCAGCCCTTGGGCATGACAACCTCTATATGTGGGAACGCTCGACGGGAGTCTCGTTGGTAGGCGTGCTCCCGACGAACGAAGCCCCGTCAGCCGGTTCCTTTGGCGGCGCTTATGAATGGTATGAAACCAGCCTGACCTCCACCGGTGGAGCGCTCAACAAGGTCAGCAACTCGGTCGAACCACTCGGCGTCGCTAGCCTGCATGCGATCTCCCCAAGCGGTGACCAGATCTTCTTCACCGCGGCTGGTACCGGCCAACTTTACCTACGTCGGGGCCTCGATGGAGCAAATCCGACGACGTTGCGAATCTCGACTCCGAACCCGGGTGTCACCCCTGCTGGGGAATTCCCTGCGGCCTTTCTCGAAGCCACGCCTGACGGATCCCGTGCCTTTTTCATGTCGCGCGAGCAGTTGACCGCGGATGGAACGAGCGGAGAAGGCGAAGGGGATAGCGACCTGTATCGCTGGGACAAAGCCGCGCCTGAAGGACGAGCGCTCACCGACATTGCCCCAAATGCCGAAGTGCAGGGTCTGCTCGGAGTTAACGCCGCCGGCACTGCCGGCTATTTCATCGCCCGGAGGGCGCTTGCCGGCAGCGCCGAATCAGGGCGTGAAAATCTCTACCGCTTCGAAGAAAAAAAATCTGCCGGAGGCGGGTTCCGGGTCACCTTTATCGCCACCCTGGCGGAGGGCATCGAACAGTCGGTGGATCGGCGAAACGTTTCGCCCAAGGTCGGCTTTGGTTTCGCGGTGGGAAAGACCTCGCGAGTGAGTGACAGCGGCGAAACGCTTCTCTTCTCCTCCATCGAACCCCTCACCAACTACGACAACTTCAATCTTGAAGGAGCCTCTTGCGAAGGCGGGCACTGTCCGGAGCTCTACCGCTACTCCGTTCAGTCCGGGAAATCGACCCTGACCTGCATCTCCTGCGATCCGACCGGCGAACTGCCACTGGGAGCCGCCAGCCTGCAGGATCAGTTCTTCAATGCTTACTTTACCCCTACCGAGCCACCCGCCATAAATGTCAGCCGGAATCTCTCGGCCGACGGAACCAAGGTATTCTTCCAGACGCCTGATCCCTTGGTGGCCGGTGACGAAAACGGCATCCTCAGTTGTCCAGCTTTCGGGGGGAAGCCCGGCCAACACAATCTCGCTGGCCCGCGTCGCTGTCAGGACGTCTACGAGTGGGAGGCGGTCGGCAGCGGGTCCTGCAAGGCTGTCGAAGCCGACGGGGGCTGTCTCTATCTTCTGTCCACCGGACAAAGCGGGCAGCCGTCCTACTTCGTCGGTGCCTCGAGGGATGGATCGAGCGCCTTCATCGCGACCACCTCCCAACTGGTGCCGGTCGACCGCGACCAAGCGGCTGATGTATACGACGTACGGGAAGACGGCGGCCTTGCGTCCCAGCAGGCTAGACCTCCCGTGCCGTGCAGTTCTGCGGAAGCGTGCAAGGGCGCCGCCTCGGCCTCACCGCCACCCACCTCGCCCACGACCCCTTCATTCCAGGGACCCGGCAATCCGAAGCCGAAGCGGTGTAAGAAGGGTTACGTCGCCAAGAAGGGCAAGTGCGTGAAGAAGGCAAAGAAGGCGCAGAAAAAGAAGAAGGCGAGGAAACACCACCATAAGTCAAAGCGAGCTTCCGGCAAGAGGCGCTCGGGAGGTGCGAAATGACGCGGCGCAACCGGCTATTCGGTATCGCCGCGATCGTCTGGGCCATGGTCGCGCCGGCTCTCGGAGCGCCAGGTGCGGCTGTGGCGGCACCGGCTACCGCCTGGCAGATCAAACAGGGGGTGGACCCGACGATCCTTCCGCCTGGTACCACGAATGTCGCCCAGTACCACGCCCTGATCACCAACGTCGGCGGCAAGGACTCCAGTCCAGGAGTGACTACCTTGACGGATACGGTCACCGGCGCCACGCCTGTCGGAGGTAGTCCGTTTATGCCGCCGGGCGCTCCGGTAGCCGTTCTCCCTTCGTATAAAGAAGGCGAAAAAAGTCAATTTCCGTGCGCGATTGCCAGCCACACGGTCACTTGCGAACTTAAGACCAGAGTCATATATGCAGGCGAACAGATCGATCTATTTGTACCGGTGGTCGTCGGTGAACATCCGCCGCAGACCGTGGCCAACGAAGTCACCGTTTCGGGAGGCTCTTCCTTCGCATCCAACGTACTGACCAGTCGGACCGGTGATGAAGAACCTCCGTTCGCCTTCGTCGAAGGCCCGTTGGGATTATCTGGTAGCGCCTTCGACGAATCTGGCGAGACGCCCGCAAGCGGCGCGCACCCATTCGACGTCCAACTCGCCGCGAGCGTCTCAACCGTGGTCGGCGCTTCCGGAATGCGGGCGCGGGACCCGTTGCGCAGGCTCTCCGTCGAAATTCCTGCGGGACTGGTCGCGAATCCACTGACGACGAAGGAAAGATGTACCCTGGCCCAGATACAAGGAGCCGTGGCACCAACTCCCATCAGCTTTTGCCCCCCCGCGAGCCAGGTTGGAGTCGTTCATTTCGGCATCCTCCGTAGCGGCGGCCTCGAAAGTGCCACCGTGCCGCTGATCGACATGGTGCCACCGCCGGGAGTACCCGGTGAAGTCGCCTTCGTACTCAACGGCACCGTGGCTCACATCCAAGCGGGCTTGGGGAGCAATTTCCACATCACTGCCGGCAGCGACGAACTGCTCGCCAAATTCCCGATCGCCAGCTTCAAGATAGACCTGTGGGGAAATCCATCTGATTCCCGCCACGATCATCAACGCGGTGGCGCAGGCATTGAAGGGAAATGTGGCGAAAATGGGGGGTGTTCGATCAAATCCTCTCCGGTCCCATTCCTGACCATGCCCACCTCCTGCACCGAACCGCTTGCATTGAGCGCGACCGCGGCGGGTTGGCTCGGCGGGGTGACTCCATCCAGGGCGACGGCCTTCGAAGATCTCGAAGGTCACATGATCGTCCCCACCGGGTGCAATCAGCTCGTCTTCGAACCGACGATTGAGTCGTCGGCGACGACGGACCAGGCGGAAAGCCCTAGCGGTCTCGAATTCGCTCTCCATCAGCGGCAGGACGAATCGCTTCAAGGCCGGTCGACTGCAGCTTTGAAGACTGCGACGGTGACCCTGCCGGAAGGGATGAGCCTGAATCCCGCGGCGGCGAACGGTCTCTCGGCCTGCACCGAGGAACAGATGGGCTATGAACCGGAAGAAGGGAAGATCAGGTTCAGGACGACGCCTCAGAGCTGTCCTGCTTCAGCGAAGGTCGGAACCGTAACCGCCCGAACGCCCCTGCTCGAAGATGCGCTGCCAGGCTCTGTATACGTCGCCAAGCCATTCGACAATCCCTTCGGATCGTTGCTGGCCATCTACCTCGCCATCGAAGACGAAGAATCCGGCATCGTGGCCAAGTTGGCGGGCAAAGTTGAAACGGATCCGACCACGGGCCAGTTGACCACCACGTTCACGGAAAACCCACAGCTCCCGCTGAACGACATCGAACTGCACCTCTTCAAGGATGCCGGCGGTGTTCTCACCACGCCGTTGACTTGTGGTGACAAGGCGACTACCTCTACCCTCACGCCGTGGTCTACGCCGGAAGGGCCCGACGCTCACCCGACGTCCACCTTCCAGACGACTAGTGGGTGTTTCGGCTCCGAAGGAGCCGCACCGAAGTCCTTCTCGTTCTCCGCCGGCACCGTGTCGCCACTTGCGGGCGCCTACTCGCCGTTCGTCCTGCGCCTGGCACGGCCGGACGGGAGTCAGCACATCACCGGCATAGAAACCACCCTGCCCGAGGGCCTGCTGGGCAAGCTGGCCGGCGTCGCCTACTGCCCGGAGTCCGGCATCGACCAGGCGCGCTCCCGCGAACACCCCGAAATGGGCAAGCTCGAGCAGCGTGATCCATCTTGTCCGGCCGGCTCGGAAGTGGGGACGGTGAATGTCACCGCCGGCTCCGGCGATACGCCGATCCCGGTTTCGGGCCACGCCTACCTGGCGGGTCCGTATAAAGGGGCGCCATTGAGCTTGGTCGTGATCGTCCCGGGCGTCGCGGGGCCATTCGACCTAGGCACGGTGGTCGATCAGGCCGCACTGATTCCCGGCGAATACGACGCGCGCATCCATGCTGTCGCCGATCCCTTCCCGACGATCCGCGAGGGCATCCCGTTGGACGTGCGGTCGATCGAACTCAAGCTCGATCGACCCAACTTCACGCTCAACCCGACCTCCTGCGAAGTGAAGGCGATCGAAGGGTCGGTATCGACCCAGGCCGGTCAGACCGCGGCAGTCAACAACCGATTCCAGGTGGGTGAATGTCAGCGCCTTGGCTTCAGGCCCAAGATCGCGATCGCGCTGAAGGGCGGCACCAAGCGGGCCGCTCTTCCATCGTTGAAAGCGACGGTCACCTATCCGAAGGGTGGCGCGTACGCGAACATCGCCCGTGCCCAGGTGTCCTTGCCGCACTCCGAGTTCCTCGAACAGAACAACATCGCCAAGGCGTGCACCAAACCGGTGCTCGCGGCTCGAGACTGTCCGGCAAGCTCGATCTACGGCAAAGTCAAAGCTTGGACGCCACTGCTCGAAAAGCCGCTCGAAGGGCCGCTCTATCTCGTCGGAGGATACGGCTACAAGCTGCCGGCATTGGTCGCCGAACTGAATGGCCAGATCCGAATCCTGTCAGTCGCCAAAGTTGACACCGGCAAGAACCATGGGATCCGAACCACGTTCGAAACGGTGCCAGATGCGCCGCTCGAAAAAGTCGTGATCCAAATGAAAGGCGGCAAGAAGTACGGGCTGTTGATCAACTCGGAAAACATCTGCAAGAAAAAGCAGGTCGCCAACGCCGCCTTCGTCGCTCAGAACGGCAAGAAGGCGACCCTCAAGCCCGTCATCTCGAACAGTTGCAAGGGCAAAAAGGCCAGGAAAGGGAAAAAGTCGAAGGATCGCAAGGGGAAGAAGTTGAGGGGCGGGAAAAAGACGCACTGATGATGTGGGACGGCCGAACGCAAGGCAATGACCGTCTGCAAAGAAGCCACCACTAAAAAAAGTCACAAGCAACGGTTGCAGGTGTTCAGAGCACCCTGCCGCTTTAGCGACCTTCTGCCACCTGTCACCGCTTTGGGACGCTCATCCGATTCGTCTCAAGCCTCATGCTCGGGCCTCAGCCAGCCGTTGCGTACCAACAAGTAGGGATTTCCTTGGCCAGAGACTTGACAACGGTTGGTACGACATGGGTATGCTTAAACAGGTTCGTCAGAGTGCTTAGCGAGTATCAAACATTCGCCAGCCTCTGACGGGCATTCGGTCGACGGTCAGGGGATCGCCGATCGGGAGGGGTGCAGGCTCAAGGGATAGCTTGCAATGACTAGGGAGCGATGTTTGGGGGCCGGCTAGGCCACCTGTTCTCGGTCGCCCTATCAACATCGAAAAGACAAGGGACAAACCATGCGTAAGCAGATGACCAAAGTCAGGCTGGTACTGATGGCGGCCGTTGTGGCCGGATTCGCAACCATGGGGTTCGCCTCTACTGCGTCCGCCCATACCGGTGCATTCGCCGCATTCGATTACTGCCCGTCGACCACGACCGGGGTCGTGAAGTGCGTCCAGTCGGTTACCAAAGGCGGGAAAGTCGTTCTTGGCAACAAGACCGTTCCGATCACGAACCCGGTGACCTTGCAGGGTGGAATCGGGAAAGCCGAATTCCAGGAAAATGAAGAAATCACCGAGCATTTCTTTGCGGCGGCCAATGGCGGCGAAACCCTCTCTAGGACGCCGCAGGCGGTCCCGGGGGGGCTGAGCGGCCTGGTCAACTGCAAAGAAATTAGTCTCTTCTTCCTCCGGGTTTCCTGCGAATCCATCTTCGAAAACGGGCTGACTGGTGTTGCCGCCACGCTCGAACTCGCTCGTCCCGCGAGCGAAATCATCGTGAGCGAAGAAAACCTCGGCGGTGAACTCCCGCTGCCGGCTCTGAAGATGCCGGTCAAAGTGCATCTCGAAAACCCGCTGCTCGGCAGCGAATGCTACGTCGGCTCCTCGAGCTCGCCGATCTGGTGGAACCTCACGACGGGCACCACGAGCCCGCCGCCGCCGAACACCCCGATCAAGGGTAGCGCCGGGCTGCTCACGATCAGCGAAGGAATCGGCACCTTCAGCGGTGCGTCCCTTGTCGACAACGCATGGTCGGCTCCCGGAGCCCACGGTTGCGGCGGCTTCCTGGTCGAATACGTCCTCAACCCGATCATCAACTCGTCGGTTGGCGTCCCGGCCGCTGCCGGCAAGAACACCGCGGCGCTGGAAAACACCACCATCAAGCTCGCAAACGCGGTGCTGGTAAACGAACACTGAAGTTGAGGGTCTGATGGCCGGCTTCGGTCGGCCGTCTGAAAAGGGGGGCTTGCCGTGAGGTGGGCCCCCCTTTCTTCTGCTCGGACCGGCGATCCGCTACCGTTGAGTGGTCGGGCAGGCGCCGATCGCCGCCCGAGAGAACCTGTTTCCTCACGTGCGATGGCACTTCGGGGCTGCTGGATCTCCCCGAAGAAGTCAATTCAAGGAGCACTCACATAGCTACGTTTGCCGAGCTCGGCACTTCCGAGGCGGTCGTTGATGCGCTGCGCGCGCGGTCGATCGTCGAGCCTTTTGCAGTACAGGAGTTGGTGATCGGCGATGCGCTCGCCGGTCACGATCTGTTGGTCCAGTCGCCCACCGGGTCGGGCAAGACGCTCGCGTTTGGCGTACCGCTGGTGGATCTGTTGGAGCCGGGGGCCTGGGGGCCGCAGGCTTTGGTGCTGGCGCCGACGCGCGAGCTCGCCTCGCAGATCGTCGACGAGCTCGACGGGCTCGCCAGGGCGCGGCGGCTTCGCATCGCCGCGGTGTACGGCGGCGTCGGGTTCGGCCCGCAGATCGCCGCTGCCAAGAAGGCGGACATCCTCGTCGCCACCCCCGGCCGACTGGAGGACCTGATCGCCCGGGGCGCGGTCGCGCTCGACGGTATCGATGTCCTGGTCCTCGACGAGGCGGACCGCATGTTGGACATGGGGTTCCGGCCCGCCGTGGACCGGATCGTCGCGCTGACGCCCGACGATCGCCAGACGCTCTTCTTCTCCGCGACGCTCGATGGCGCAGCCGGCAAGGCCGCCCGCGACTACACCTACGAGGCACGGTCGCACACCCACCGGCCGCCCGAAGAGGCCCGCGGCGACATCGAGCATCGCTTCCTGCGCGTCGAGTCGCAGAGCGCCAAGCTCGACCAGCTGGTCACGTCGCTCGGGGCCGAGGAGCCGGGCCGCACGCTGGTCTTCGTCCGCACGAAGCGTGGCGCCGACCGGCTCGTCAAACGGCTGCGCACGCAGAACGTGGAGGCGGTCGCCATGCACGGCGACAAGACCCAGCGCCAGCGCGAGAACGCGCTCGCCCGCTTCGAGCGCGGCGACGTGATGACGCTCGTCGCCACCGACGTCGCGGCGCGCGGCATCGACGTCCCCGACGTGATGCGCGTCATCAACTACGACGCGCCCGAGGACCAGGCTGCCTACGTCCACCGGATCGGCCGCACCGGTCGCGCCGGGCGGACCGGCACCGGGATCAGCTTCGTCCTCGCCGACGAGGTTAAGGAGATGCGGGGGATCGCGAGGGCGCTCGGGCTCGAGTTCGGCGAGGGCCGGACCGAGGGCGGGACGCCGAAGAGCCGGCCGGAGCGCTCGGGAGACGGGAAGCGCCGACACGAGGGGAGCCGCAAGGAAGACGGGCGCCGCGATGACGAGGCGCGGGCTGGCGACGGGCCGCGCAGCAAGCGTCGCCGTCGCCGTCGTCGCAAGCCCGCGACGAGCGGAGCGTCCGCCTAGCGCCGACCGAGGCGTCAAGGGGCGCGACGCGTCGAGCAGGCGAAACGCCTAGGCGGGCGTCAGCCCGTAGTGCCGCGCGGTGTCGGTGAAGAGCGTCTTCAGGATCGCGCGGTTGACCGGGGTGCCGGCGCGGCCGATCGCGCTCGGCCGGACGGCGACGGTCCAGGTGAAGCGGCAGGCGTCGGCGCCGCGGGGCTCGACCAGGTAGTCCTCGGCGAGGGACTCGACGAGGGGGCTGCTCGAGTCGGTCGCGTAGAAGGCGTGGCGGCGTCCCTCGTCCCAGAGGAAGTAGTGCTCGCGGAGCATGTTGGCGCCTTGGAGGGCCTTGACTTCCCGGGTGGTGCCGACGCCGAAGGGGCGCGGCGAGGTCCAGCGCACGTCCTGGAGGATCCGGCACCAGTGCAGGGCGTCGTCGGCGCAGAGCTCGTCCCAGACCACCGACGCCGGGCGGGGGATCTCGAAGCCCGCGCGCAGGCGCATCGGCGCCTCCTCGAAGAACGCCTCGTCGACCGGGGTGCAGGAGAACCAGGGCACGGTCGGTCGAGCCTATCCTTGGCGGCGATGACGAGCGTTGTCGCCGGATGAAGATCGCTTTCGCCACGAACCCGGAACTGCCCGGCGGCTGGGAGGACGATCAGGAGGCGGCGCGGCTGGCCGGGGCCGAGTTCGTCGTCTGGGACGACCCGGCGGTCGACTGGGAGGCCTACGACCGGGTGGTGATCCGCTCGGTCTGGGACTACAGCCGGCGGATCGAGGAGTTCCTCGCCTGGTGCGAGGTTGTCGGGCCCGGGCGGCTGCTGAACCCGCCCGACCTCGTCGCCTTCGACGCCGACAAGCGCTACCTCGGCGAGCTGCGGGCGCGGACCGCGCCGACGACCTTCGTCGAGCCGGGCGACCCGCTCCCGGAGCTGCGCGGCGAGGTGGTGGTGAAGCCGAACGTCTCGGCGGGGGCGCGCGACACCGGGCGCTTCGGCCCGGCGAAGCACGCCGAGGCGACGGCGCTGATCGAGCGCATCCGGGCGAGCGGGCGGGTCGCGCTCGTGCAGGCCTACCTCGCCGACGTCGACCGCCGCGGTGAGACGGCGCTCGTCTTCATCGCCGGCGAGCTCTCCCACGTCCTCCACAAGCGCGTGGTGCTGCGCGGCGAAGGGGAGGCGCCGCTCGCCGAGGGCCCGGCCGCCCCGGCCGCGGTGATGCTCGAGGACGACCTCGTCGTCGCGGGCAGTGCCGAGCCCGCGCAGGTCGAGTTCGCCGCCGCCGTGGTGGCGGAGGTGACGGAGCGCTTTGGCACGCCGCTCTACGCGCGGGTCGACGTCGCCCACGACGGCGATGGCCTGCCGGTGCTGATGGAGCTCGAGGCGATCGAGCCGTGCCTCTACCTCGATCTTGCCCCCGGCGCCGCGGAGCGGTTCGCCCGCGCGGTGCGGGCGTGTGTCACGGATCGCCGGGCTCGCTCGTCTACCCAGATAGGTTGACCGGAAAGGACGAGCAGCGGCTGGACGAGCTGTACCGCGCGGAAGCGGGGCGGATCTTCGGCATCGCCTACCGGATGCTCGGCAGCGTGTCCGAAGCCGAGGAAGTGGTGCAGGACGCCTTCGTGCGGTTCGAGGGGGTCGAGCCGGGGGCGGTGCGGGAGCCGGGGGCGCTGCTGACGACGATCGCCACGCGGCTCAGCATCGATCGGCTGAAGTCGGCGCGGGCGGGCCGGGAGGAGTACGTGGGGGCGTGGCTGCCGGAGCCGTTGCTGGTCGACGACGCCGACGTCGCGGGCCAGGCGGAGCGCGCCGACTCGATCTCGATGGCGTTTCTTGTCCTTCTGGAGAGCCTTTCGCCACTCGAACGGGCGGTGTTCCTGCTGCGCGAGGCCTTCGACTACGACTACGCGGCGATCGGCGAGATCGTCGAACGCAGCGAGGAGAACTGTCGCCAGATCGCGCTGCGGGCGCGGCGGCAGGTGGACGCGCACCGGCCGCGCTTCGAGTCCTCGCGGGCGGAGCGGGAGGAGATCGTGCGGCGGTTCTTCGAGGCGGCGCAGGACGGCGATTCGGAGGGCCTGCTCGAGCTGCTCGCGGCGGACGCGGTGCTCTACGGCGACGGGGGCGGCAAGGCGCCCGCGCTCGGGTCGCCGCTCGACGGCCGCGAGCGGGTGGCCGCGGCGCTGGCCGCGCTGTTCCGCACGGCCGGGGAGCTCGGCGCGCGGCTCGAGCCGGCCTGGGTCAACGGGCAGCCCGGCGCTCGCTTCCTCGCCCCCGACGGGACGCTCATCAACGTGGTCGCGGTCGACGTCCTCGATGGTCAGGTGCAGGCGGTCCGCTCGGTCGTCAACCCGGACAAGCTCGGCCACCTCGGCCCGCTCGCGGATGTGAAGGGCCTGCTCGCCGGCCGGCGTCGCCCCCGGTAGGGCTCCGCTCTTCGTCGCCGACCTGTAACGCGACGGGGCGCTCGCTCGTCATCCCTGGTGAAAGCGGACCTCAGGAGGCAGCAGATGAGTGAGAACGGCAGCAGGCAGAGGATCGTGGTCGTCGGCGGTGGATACGCGGGGGCGCTGGCGGCGGTGCGGATCGCCGGGCGTGCCCGGGGACGCGCGGAGGTGACGCTGGTCGAGCCGCGCACCGAGCTGGTCGAGCGCCTGCGCCTGCACCAGCTCGCGACCGGCCAGGAGGTGCGCGGGCATGACCTCGGGCGGCTCACCGGGCGGCGGGTGAGGAACCTCCGCGGGCGGGCGGTCGCGGTCGATCCCGATCGCGGCGCGCTGGCGGTCGAGACGAACGGCAGGCTCGGCGAGGTCCCGTTCGACCAGGTGGTGATCGCCGTGGGCTCGACCGCCGACCTCGATGCGGTCCCCGGCGCCGCCGAGCACGCGCACTCGCTGGCGGATCCTGGCGCTGCGATCCGCCTGCGTGAGGCGCTGCGCGGGCTGTCCGAGGCGGGGCGGATCGCGGTGTGCGGCGGCGGGTTCACCGGCATCGAGGCGGCGAGCGAGATCGCCTCGGCGCGTCCCGACCTGCGCGTCTCCCTGGTCTCGGCGGGCCGCGTGGGCGGCGGGCTCTCGGCGCGTGGCGCGGCGGAGCTGGAGGACCGGCTGGGCCGGCTTGGGGTCGAGCTGGTCGAGGGTCAGAAGGTGAGCGCGGTCGAGCCCGACGCCGTCGTCCTCGGGGCAGGAAGCCGCGTCCCGGTCGACCTGACGGTCTGGTGCGGCGGCTTCGCCGCGGTCCCGCTGATGGCGGACAGCGGGCTGCCGGTCGACGCGCGCGGGCTCCTGGCGGTCGACTCGACCCTGCGCTCGGTCGGCCACGACAACGTGATCGGGGCGGGCGACGCGGCGGCCATTCCCGACCTCCCGAACGGCGCCAGGTTCCGCATGACCTGCCAGGCGGGGATGCCATCAGGCGCCCACGCCGCCGACACGGTGCTGGCGCAGTTGCGCGGCGATGGGACGAAGCCGTTCGATTTCGGCTACATCCACCAGCCACTCTCGCTCGGTCGCCGCGACGGCCTGATCCAGTGGGTCGACCGCGCGGACCGGCCGAAGGAGAAGGTCCTGGTCGGCCGACGCGCGGCGATCTACAAGGAGCTCGTGACCCGCAGCGCGGTGCCCTCGATCCGCTGGGAGCGGCGCCTGCCGGGCATGCTGCGTTGGCCGTCGGCCGGCGCCGACCCGCGTCGGGAGCAGGATTGGCTGACCGGTAGAAGCACCGCGCATTGATACATCGGCGGTATGCTCCCGAAAATGCCGCGGGTGACGGGGGGCGATGCCGCCAGTTCCGTGGTCGAAACGGAGGCCGTCCCTCGGGAGGGTGAGCGGCCAAAGAAGGAGAGAAGGAGCATGCGCAAACACGTGCTGATGGTTCTCGCCTTGGGGGCGCTCGTCGCCGTCTCGGCGGTCGGGATCGCCGTCGCCGCGGGCGGCGAAGGGCCGGTCACGGTCAAAGTCGGAAACCTTGAAGTGACGGCGGACGGCGGGTTCACCCCGAAGGCGCTGTCGAAGACCAAGCAGACGCCGATCTCGCTCAACGTGGCCGGTGAAGTGAAAGAGGCCGACGGCAGCCATCCGCCGGCGGTCCGCGAAATCATCATCGAAGGCGACAAAAACGCCGAAGTCCACACCAAGGGCATCCCGACCTGCAAGTCCGGCCAGCTCCAGGCGACCGACACCGAAGCAGCCGAAAAGGCGTGCGGCACGGCGCTGATCGGCAAAGGCAAAGTCACCGCCCAGGTGGCCTTCGCCGAACAGAAGCCGATCGACGTGCCGACCGTCCTGCAGCTCTACAACGGCGGCGAAAAGGGCGGCAAGACCACCTGGTTCGCGCACGCCTACTTCTCGAATCCGATCTCGGGCGCGATCGTCACCACGATCACCATCACCAAGCACCCGCACGGTCGCTTCGGCACCCTCGCCGTGGCGAAGATCCCGCAGATCACCGGCGGCAGCGGCTCGACGATCTCCTTCAACCTCTCGATCCTGAAGGCGGTCAAGGGCATCAACCCGATCAGCGCCAAGTGCACGGACGGGAAGCTCAAAGTCCACGTCCAGGCGAAATTCGAAGACGGGACCAAGGCGGAAACGGAAGTCGTCCGCGCCTGCACCCCGAAGGGCTGATACGTACGCGGCCCTGAGCCGCGAACGGAAAAGACGCAAAGAAAAGGGCGGCCCGCGGGCCGCCCTTTTCGGATATGCGCGGGAAGAAACTTATCCGAGCTTGTTTCGGATGGCAACCGGAAAGGTACCCAGACCGTCGGCCACAATCGCCCGTGTGGACGTCACGCCGGCCCGATCCGCGTAGCTCATCCCGCCTGTCGTGCGAGTGAGCAACTCCCTGGATACCTAATAGTACTTCTGGATGATTTGCGGCCTTTTTGCTTCTCCTTTGCCGCAATCTTTTATAAAAACTGAGCAATTGTGAACCCCAGTCTCAGCGCCTCCTTCCGATCGAGGTTGGCGCTCGCGCCAGAAATCTCGGTTTCGCCGGAGTTCGGAGAGCCCACGGAGGTTGAGCGGAAGGTCATCGCCACCACGCTCGATCTCGTCATGCAGGACTTCTCGCCTCGGGCCGCCGCCTTCTCCACGGTCGACGCGGACGGCGGGCACCACGTGGTGGCGGCGCGCGATTCCCACGGATCGCACCAGCGGCTGCGGAGCGAGGTGAGCGGGTGGATCGCCGCCCTCGGCGGGCTCGATCCGCTCGGGCCGGAACGGCTCGCCGCGGTCCGCGGCCCGGTGGCGACGCTGGCCGACGTCGGCGTGGGCCGGCCCCCTCGGCGCTCCAGCCTGCTGGAGGCCTACCGACGGATCGGCGCCGTCAACGAGGCGGGGATGTTGATCCGCGAAGGCGGGCACCTGGTGGCCGGGGTGACCCTCTGGCGGTCGGTCGACGACGCCGCCTGGGGCACCCACCTCCGCGATCGGCTCGCCGCCCTGCAGCCGCTGGTCGAGATGGCGTATCGGAAGGCGCGCCGGGTCGGCACCTCGATCGCCGACCGCAACCTGCTCTCCCGGCTGACACGGCGCCAACGCGAGGTCGCCGCCCTGCTCCGACGCGGCGCCACCAACCGTGAGGTCGCGCGGGCGCTCGGGATCAGCGAGTCGACCGCAAGGTCCCACACGCGTGCGGTGCTGGCGGAGCTCGGCGTCTCCTCGCGCGGCGAAGTCGTGCTGCGGCTCGGCCGCGGCTGATCCGTGGAGATGACAGGCCGGGGTAGTGACGCCGGGGGTCCACGGCCTGGGATCGACGGGCGGGTCCTCGCCGAAGGTGACGAGCATCCCCGGGCCCTGCTCGAGCCGACCCTGAACTGGGCGGCGGAGCGGATCGACGCCGTCTTCGGCACCTGCGCGATCCTCTCCGGGCGCGGCGAGGCGATCTCCTGCGCGTGGGGCTTGGCGCACCCGGCGGGCGCGAAGACCCGGCCGCGGCTGGAAGCGCGCCTGCGCGAGGACGCGCTCGGGGTCGGCTACGTCGAGGCGCTGGGAAAGCGCCTCGAAGGCGACCCGACGCTGCCGACCGTGTTCGCGCAGCGTGCCGACGAGGTGCCGCCGGGCGTCGTCCTGCTTCTGGAGCGGCTCGAGCTGTCGCTGCCGCTGGTCCTGACACTGCGCTCGCGGGGTCGGCTCGCCGGCCTCCTGCTGGTCTGTCGGGCGGCAGCCTCGGCCGTGGCCACGGCCGATGCCGCGAGGCTGCTGCGTCGGGTCCACACCCTGGTCGAGACGGCGCTCGACCTGGACGCGGTGATGGCGTGGCGCTTCCTCGACCCGGACATCGGACGGGCGCACGGCCTGACCGCGCGCGAGCAGTCGATCGTGGAGCTCGTCGTCGCGGGGGCCGGCAACGCCGAGATCGCCTCCGAGCTCGGCATCGCGAGGACGACGGTGAGGAACCACATGACCCGGATCCTGAGGAAGCTCGGCGTCCGCACGCGCGCCCAGCTGATCGCGTTCTACGCCGGCTCCGAGCGCACCGGACAAATGGGCGAGTGACTTTGAGATGAGAACTGTGACTTTCGGGTGAACTTCCGAAAAGCGGATTCAGACACTACTCACAAATGTCGAAAATTCATGCCGTGTTGAGGGAACCCGGCCAGGTAGTCAGAGTCACTACACCGAAAATCCTGTCCAACATGGAAGCCCTTTGCAGCGGCGATCCGCGACTCGTCTTCGCGGGGTACGCGCTGTCCTGGCTGACGCACCTCAGCGAAGCGTCGATCGCTCTCTACTACGGTGTCGACCGCCGGCTGGCGAAGTACGACGAGGTCGTCGTCGTCGCCAACGGGAGCGGGACGCCGACGCCCCAGGTGACCGCGAGCCTCGCTCGTTACCGTCAGCGATTCGACGCCCTCGATCCGTTTGCACCGCGGCGGTACTCGGCCGGGTCGGTCACCGTCGTCGACTCCGCCGATCTCGGTCCCGCGTACGCCCTGGCGGCGGCCCCGTACTTCGCCGACTATCTCCACGCACTGGGCATGCGTCGGCAGACGACCTTCCACCTCCGCCGGGAAGGTCGGATCGTCGCCGGCCTCGACCTGCTGAGGCCGGACGACGACCGGGGGAGGGAGAAGCAGGTGCTGAGGATGCTCCGCAGCGCTCACGCGATGATCGAGTACGCGCACAACTGCGCCTACGCGGGCACGCCGCCGACGGCGCGTATCGCCCCGATCGAGGTCGGGAACCTCACCCGCCGCCAGCGTGAGATCGCCTTGCTCGTCGCCCGTGGCGCCAGCAACGGCGAGGTGGCGAGGGCGCTGAGCATCAGCGAGTCCACGGTGAAGACCCACTTGATGCGCATCTACGAAAAGCTGAACGTCCGCTCGCGCACGCAGCTCGCCGTGGCACTCAGCGGCGCCGCCTGAGCCACCGATCTGGGCGCCCAGTTTCACTGCCTGCGACTTTCGGATGACTTTTGCGTAAACCGGTTGCGCCCATTCCGATTTCGTCCGAATCTTGCCCGCAAAATCCACGCAGTTGCAGTCACGTCAGCCCCGCTGGGACACAGGAGGAGTCATGTCGAACCGATACCGATCACCGCTTGCGCTGTGCGTCGCCCTGGTGGCGATGCTGGTGATGGTGAGCTCTGCCCAGGCGGGGACCACGACCGCGTCCACCCTCACCAAGGTGGGAACCGACTCCGCCACCCACTCGTCCGCCGTCGGCACCGAAACCATGGGCACCGCCGGCCCCGGTGACACGCTCGACTGGGTCCTCCAGTACACCAACAGCACCGGCTCCGCGGCCAGTGTCAACCTGACCGACCCGATCGGCGCCAACCAGGAATACGTCGCCGGCTCCCTGCGGACGCCGCCGACCCTGGCGCCGCAGTTCTCGGCCGACGGCACCAGCGGCTGGACGGCGGGCACTCCGCCCGCGGGCGCCGGTGGCGTCGGCGGCAAGGGCACGGTCCCGGCCGGCACCACCACCGCGCAGTCGCCCAGCTTCAAAACGTCGACGGTCACCTTCAACACCCCCGGCGGGGACGGCTACACCGTGGAGGGCTTCGGCAACAACATCTACACCGTCTTCCATCACACCGGCGGGCCTCACAACCCGACCACCGCGGTGTTCTGCGCGACCCTGTCCGGTGCCGTGTGCGAAGGCTGGCCGGCACTGTCGACCTACGTCAACCCGGCCGGCGGGACGCCGATCGGCACCGGCGGGCCGGGGCAGTACGCGACGGCCGGCGAGAACGGCTCGTTCATCGTCGGCGGCAAGCTCTATTGGCCGGTGGAGTCGAACGTCGCCTCCGGCGGTACCTACGCTCTCGGCATGCAGTGCCTGGACCTGACGACGCGGCAGAGCTGTGGCCTCGCGCCGCTGGGCACCACGATCCGGCCGCCGAAGGCGGAACAGTTCGGGGAGATTTCGACCGATGGCATCGAAGCCTCGGACGGCAACTACTACGCCTTGATCCCGAGCGGCGAACTGGTCTGCTTCAACCCGACGGCGTTCGCCGTCTGCGGCTCGACCCCGATCACCGCCGGCGTCGAAGCGGGCTTTGAAGGCAAAGGCTATGTGGGCAATGTGATGACTGACGGACCATACATCTACGTCACCTATGCCGATGCCGCGGGGACGGCTCACATGAGCTGTTACAACGTCGAAACCCACGGCCTCTGCGCTGCCGGGTTCCCAAAGAACCTCGGCCCCTCGAAAGAACCGAACATGCCGCCGTTCCTCGCCCCGGTGCTATCGCCGAGCGGGGCGCCCCTAGGGGCCTGCGGGATCGGCACCCTCCAGTGTTACTCGGTGGCAGGGGCCACCATTGCGGATCCGTATGGCACGACCGAAAAACTGGGCTACCAGAGCCAGAACGGGTTCGGCTCCGGGGTGATCTACGGGTCGAGGTTCTACGCCGGTGACGCGACCCAGCCGGTCCACATCCAGTGTTGGGACTTCTCACAGTGGAGCGGCACCGGTGAAGCTCCGAAGTGCGCCGGGTTCAGTCCGCCCGCCGACGAAAGCAACTACACGGTGCGGGCCCTGGCGAACCTGCCGGGCTGCCTCGCCGCCAACGGCGACGCGGGGGTGATCAACATCTTCAACGCCCAGACCGGCGCGCCATGCACCACGGCGACGCAGAAAGTCCAGCTGAGCCCGAACCAGTACTACTGCGACGGCCAGTCGGGACACGCCCGTTCCTGGGGCGCGGTATCGCTGCCCGGGCTGACCGGCGGTGAGTTCTCCGGCGCCACCGTGACCCTTTACGGGGCTGACGGGAAACCGGTGCCGGGTTGGACGGACGTGCCGATGGTGGCGGGCTCGACCAGCCTCGACATCTCCGCGCTCCCGGTGTCCGGGAACACGTCGAGCCTGACCGCGGAAGTGAACCTGGCCGCGGTCTCCGACACGGCGGCGGTGGAACGCTCCGGAGTCCAGCTCTCATGGCGCGGCGACGGCATCCAGGTCTGCTTCAAGACCAAGGCCGGGCCGCAGAAGTGCAGCGTCTCCCAGGCGCTCCCGAACGAGGGCAACGCGGTGACGATCGGCGTCAACGGGGTCAGCGATGCCCCCGCCGGCGACAACACCGGCCGCGCCGGCTTCCTGATGGCACCGAACCCCGAACTCGACGGCTGCGAAGCCGACCTGAAGATCGAAAAGCAGGCGGGGTCGGCCAAAGTGCCACCAGGTGGAGGGTTGATGTATACCCTTGTGGTGTCGAACAAGGGGCCTGAGACGGCAACGAACGCCGTCGTCTCGGACTCGATCCCGAAAGGCCTGACCGTGGTCTCGGCGCAGCCCTCGCAGGGCGAATGCAAGGTCGCGGGTGCGATCGACTGCACGCTCGGCACGATGCTGAAGGGAGGCTCGGCGCAGATCCTCGTCACCGCGAAAGCCACCTCCGACGCGTCGGGGACGATCAAGAACTGCGCCAACGTGAGCGCCAAGCAGGTCGACCCCGAACCGAAGGACAACGCCGACTGCGCCGAGGTCACGGTTGTCCCGCCGCCGCCCCCGGCCCAGCCGTTCGACCTCGAAGTGGTGAAGACGGTGAACCACAAGCAGGTGGTCGTCGGTCAGTCGCTGACCTACACGCTGACCGTCACCAACAAGGGGCCGGGCGCGGCGCCGAACGCGATGCTGAACGACACGAGCACCACGCCGCTCCAGGTCGTCTCGGCGAAGCCGTCGGTCGGCACCTGCGGCAAGGCGATCCCGCTGCACTGCTCGTTCGGTACGATCGCGGTCGGCGCCAAGGTGACGATCAAGGTCATCGCGAAGCCGAAGCTCACCGGCGGCAAGCAGAAGAACACCGCCAGCACCACCGGTGAAGGCACGGACACGGATCCGAGCAACAACATGGACGCCGCCCAGGTCAGCGCCAAGAAAGTCCACCTGCTGCTGAAGAAGGTGGCCGACAAGACGTCGGTGGCGGTCGGCGGGCTGGTCCACTACACGATCCGGGTTACCAACCCGACGGGGGGCGTCGCGCACAGGGTGGAAACCTGCGACACGATGCCGAACGGCCTCGCCTACGTCAGCTCCTCGCCGAAGGGCAAGTTCGTGAAGGGCGTCCTCTGCTGGAAGCGGGGCGTCATCGGTCCGCACCAGACGATCAGCTACCTGGTCACCACCCGCGCCCTGCGAGCGGGCAAGGCGCTCGTCAACCGCGCGTCGGTGAAGACGCCCGACATGAAGAAGGTCCTGCACGCCAAGCGCACGGTCCACGTGCACGCGGCGAAGGCCCGGCCGATCCCGGTCACCGGCTGAGCAGGAAGAGAGAACCCCCGGACGGATGGCGGCGCGCCGGTGTGCCGCGTCGCCATCCGCGTAGTACCCTAGCCCGGCTTTGACCGCCAGACGATCTCGATCGGAGTCGTCGCGGAGTCCGGGGAGGGCGGCGCACGCGTCGGCCCTTCTGCTCGTCGCCTGCGCACTCGCCGTGGCCGGCGCTGGTCACGCCGCGGCGGAGCCCGGCCCCGAAGCGACGCCGGCCGCCGCGATCGCGGCGCCCTCGCGGGCCGCCGGGGCGACGGTGGCCCGGCTCGTCGCCCCGGTTCGTGCCCGGGTGTCGATCGACCGTGCGAGCCCCACCCGCGCGGTCGCGGTCCAGACCTCCTGGTCGGGCCAACCGACGATTCTCCTGGTGCTCGCCTCGGCCACCCACGGGGGACGGGAATGGGTCAGGGTCCTGCTCCCCGAACGGCCGAACGGCTCAAGCGCCTGGGTGCCGAGCGAATACGTGGTCCTCGGCCATACTCCTTACTGGGTGGAAGTCAGCACCGGCCACCGCACGGTCAGCGTCTACAAGGGCGGGCACCTCGCGCGCCGTTATCGCGCCGTGGTCGGCAAGCCCTCGACCCCGACGCCGCGCGGCCTCGCGGCGATCTACGAACGCGATCGCCAGCCCGACCCGCACGCCTTCGTCGGCACCTGGGTGCTCGCCCTCACCGCCGAGTCCGACGTCCTCAAGCACTTCGAAGGCGGCACCGGCCGGATCGGCATCCACGGCCGCGCCGGCGCCAGCCTCCTCGACCCCCTCGGCAGCGCCCGCTCCCACGGCTGCATCCGGATCAGCAACGCCCCGGTCAACTGGATCGCCGCCCACGTCCCCGCCGGGGCGCCGGTGCGGATTCGGTAGCGGGGCGGGTGGCGGCCGCGCGGGGTTCGCGGGCGCGGGCGGCCGTCCGAGTGGCGCCCAGGACGGGAGGGGGCGCGGGGAAGAGGTCCAGGGTTCGGCACGAACTCCGGGCTTCCATCACGGGTCCTCCGGGGAGAGGCGCGATTCGAACGGTCAGGAATCTCCGTGGTTCGAAATGGTCGCTATACGTGCATTTCGAACCACGGAAGCTGAGGGAGGCCGTCGGCCGCTCTGCGCGGCGATCCGCCTCGGCCCGCACGGTCGCGAGAAGGAGGCGCCGAGACGGGCAGAGGTCGAACTTACGTGATGGTGATGCGCGAGAGGGGCCACACATCGGCCCAATCCGTGAGGATGATGCCGGGAACGTCACACCTTCCGGACCCTTTGGTCGCTTTCCGGGCCTGGATCGAGGTCTCGAGAACGCGCTGCGTGTATCAGGGCCCCAGTAGGGGCGTCAAAGTCGACAGCGCGTCCGTGACTGTTTGACCACACGGAAGGAAGCGTCACGTTCCCGGAGTCTCTGTGACGAGGTGCGACTTACGTGAGAGATCCTTGACGCTCCCGTGACCCTCCGACGACGATCCCTCCGCACTCCTCACACACCCGGCCGTCTCGGCCACGGCCACAGCCTGCCAGGGCCGTGGATGAGACGGCCGGGTCCCTTTGCCCCCCGGGCGCCAGCCCGACCGGCCTCGCCCCTTTCCTCGGGCGCCAGCTCCCTCCGGCCCCATCCCTCCTCACCGCCGGTCCCCGCCGAGCCAACATCTAAGCCGCCGCCGCAGCGCCGGCCTGGAGACGGTGCAGTGCCAATGCCTGGGCCTCGGCGAAGGGCGTCGTGCCGTGCCGCTCCGCCTCCTCGAGGACGAGCAGGACGGTGGCGCCGATGTGCTCGACCAGTGCCGAGACGGCGTCGCGGTCGAGGTGGTGGAGCTCGGCGTAGACGTTGATCAGGCCGCCCGCGTTGGCGATGAAATCGGGGGCGTAGACGATGAGGCGCCGCGCCAGGTCGAAGGCGAGGCTCTCGTCGGCGAGCACGTTGTTGGCCGAGCCGCAGATGACCTGGCAGCGGAGGCGGTCGATCGTCTCGGCGTCGACGATCCCGCCGAGGGCGCACGGCGCCAGCACATCGCAGTCGGCGCCGACCGCCTCGGCCGGGTCGATCCAGTCCGCGCCCAGCTCCTCGGCCAGCCCGCGCCGCGCCGGGTCGACGTCGCTCAGCATCACCTCCGCGCCGCCGCCGACCAGCAACCGCGCCAGCCGGCCGCCGACGTGGCCCGCCCCGACGATGCACACCCGCACACCCTTCAGCGAGGGGTCGCCGAAGCGGTGCTCGAGACAGGCGCGGAGCGCTGCCAGCACGCCGCGCGCGGTCACCGGGCTCGGGTCGCCGCTGCCGCCGCGCTCGCCCGGCAGGCCGACGACGTGGGAGGTGCGCTCGGCGATCACCTCCATGTCGGCGGCGCCGGTGCCGACGTCCTCGGCGGTCACGTACTTGCCGCCGAGTGAGGCGACGGCGTCACCGAAGTCGAGCAGCATCGCGCGGCGCAGCTCGCCCTCGGGGCGCTCCGGCGTCGGCGCGCAGATGACGCCCTTGCCGCCGCCGAGCAGGAGCCCGGCCGCGGCCGCCTTGTAGGTCATTGCGCGTGCCAGGCGCAGCGCGTCCTCGATCCCGTCGGCGGGCGTCTCGTAGTGCCACATGCGCGCCCCGCCGAGGGCCGGGCCGAGGGCGGTCGAGTGGACGGCGATCGCGATCGTCGCGCCGCTCCGCGGGCCGGTCACGACCCGCAGCTCCTCGTAGTCCGCGGCCGCCGCCGGCCAGCGCACCTTCGCCTGTCCTCCGTCCTGAGCGCTCATCGCTCGCTCCTTCCACCCTCCAGTTGCTCTTTGAGCTCGCCGAGGAAGCGCGCCGCCTCGGCGCCGTCGAGCGCCCGGTGGTCCCACGACATGCAGAGGTAGGACATCGGGCGGATCGCGATCGAGTCCTCCCCGTCGCGCTCCACCACGACCGGGCGCTTCACCACCGCCTCGAGGTCGAGGATCGCCACCTGGGGCGAGTTGATGATCGGCGTCGCCAGCACCGCGCCGAACTGGCCCGGGTTGGTGATCGTGAACGTGCCGCCCTGGACCTCGTCCGGTTGGAGGCGCTTCTCGCGCGCCCGCGCGGCGAGGTCGCCGATCGCCGCGGCCAACCCCTCGAGGCTGAGCCGCTGCGCCTGGCGGATCACCGGCACGATCAACCCGCCCTCGAGCGCCACCGCGATGCCGAGGTTCACGTCCTCGTGGTGGACGATCTCCTCGCCCTCGATCGAGGCGTTCAGGATCGGATGGCGCTCCAACGCGGTCACTACCGCTTGGGCTACGAACGCCAGGTAGGTGAGGTTGACCCCGCGGTCCCTCATACGCGGGCGCAGCTCGGCGCGGCGGGCGGCGACCTGGCCGAAGTCGACCTCGACCACGGTCGTGCAGTGCGCCGCCGTGTGCCGGGACTCGACCATATGTGCGGCGATCTGCTTGCGCATCGGCGACATCGGCTCGCGCCGGGTCGGGCCGAGGAGGTCGGAAGCGGCCAACGCCGGCGGCGGCTCGGGGACGGCCTCGGGCTCCGGTTTGTACGGAGACTCGGTGTGAATTGGCCGGTCTTTCCTCTCTTCGAGGAAGGACACGAGGTCCGCCTTGCGCACTCGTCCACCGATGCCATGACCTTCGACTTGTTCGAGGTCGACGTGGTTGTCGGCGGCCATTCGTCGGACGATGGGGGAGTAGACGCGCGAGCGGTCCTCCTCCGGAGGTGACGCGCCGTCGCCCACCTCCAGCTCCGCCAGCACCGCGCCGACCTCCACGGTCTCGCCGGGCTCGACCACGATCCGCGCGAGCGTCCCGGCGACCGGGGCCGGGATCTCGACGTCGACCTTGTCGGTGCTGACATTGCAGACCGGCTCGTCGGCCTCGACGTGCTCGCCGGGGTGCTTGCGCCACTCGACGATCGTGCCCTCGGCGACCGAGATGCCCATCTGCGGCATCGCGATCTCGACCTTGCTTGCGGTCTCAGTAGGCGAGGAGCTCACGGCAGGCCTCCTTCAAGTCGTCGAGCTGGGGCAGGACCTCTGCCTCGAGCGGCGGACTGAACGGGATCGGCACGTCGGGGGCGGTGAGGCGCCGGATCGGGCCGTCGAGGTCCTCGAAGGCCTCGGCGCCGATCACCGCCGCCACCTCGGCGCCGACCCCGCAGGCGCGGGTCGCCTCGTGGGCGATCAGCACCTTGCCGGTCTTGCGGGCGCTGGCGAGGATCGCCTCGGTGTCGAGCGGGCAGAGGCTCCGCAGGTCGAGCACCTCGATGTCCTCTTCGAGCGCCTCGGCGGCCGCCAGCGCCGCCGGCACCGCGGACCCGTAGGCGATCACGGTGAGCTCGCCGCCCTCGCGCGCCACCCGCGCCTCGCCGATCGGCACCGTGTGCTCCCCCTCCGGCACCTCGTCGCGCACGTGGCGGTAGAGGCCCTTGTGCTCGAGGAAGCAGACCGGGTTGGGGTCGCGGATCGCGCTCGCCAGCAGGCCCTTGGCGTCGGCCGCGGTCGCCGGCGCCACGACTTTCAACCCCGGCGCCTGCAGGAACCAGGCCTCCGGGTTCTGCGAGTGGAACGGGCCGCCGGAGAAGCCGCCGCCGGACGGGAGCCGGACGACGAGCGGCACGCTCTGCCCCTGGCGATAGTGGAGCTTCGCCGCCACGTTCACGAGCTGGTCGAAGCCGCAGGCGATGAAGTCGGCGAACTGCATCTCGCAGACCGGCCGCATGCCCTCGATCGCCGCCCCGGTGGCGGCGCCGATGATGGCGTTCTCGGCGAGCGGCGTGTCGAGCACGCGTTCGGCCCCGAACTCCTCGGCGAAGCCGGCCGTCACCTTGAAGGCGCCGCCGAAGGCGCCGATGTCCTCGCCGAGGCAGAACACCGATTCGTCGCGTCGCATCTCCGTGCGCAAGCCGTCGGAGATCGCCTCGAGGTAGGTCAGCTCGGGCATCAGGCGGCCCTCCTCTCGACCGCGTGGTCCGCCGGGTGCTCGTCGGTCGGCGCGGCCCAGCCCGACCACGGCGCGCGGCCGTCGCCGAGCGGCTCCCAGCGGTCGCCGAAGACGCCCTCGAGCGCCGACGCCGGCTCCGGCATCGGCGAGGCGAGCGCCCGCTCGGCGCATTCGCCGACGTAGGCGCGGACCTCCTCGGCGATCCGCTCGACCTCCTCGGGGTCGAAGCCGAACTCGTCGACGAGGCGCGCGCGGTAGCTCTCGATCGGATCGCGCGCCTCCCACTCGGCGAGCATCTCGGCCGGCACGTAGCCCATGTCGTCGTGGGCGCCGTGCCCGTGCATGCGCATCGTCTGGCACTCGACCAGCGTCGGCCCGCCCCCGTCGCGCGCCCGCTCGACCGCCGCGTGCACGGCCGCGAACACCGCCTCGACGTCGTTGCCGTCGACCTCCGCGCCCGTGAGCCCGTACCCCTCGGCCCGTTCCACCGGGTCCGCCGCGAACTCCAGCTCGTTCGGGGTCGAGTAGGCGAACCGGTTGTTCTCCAGCACGAAGACGACCGGAAGTCGTTGCACTCCGGCGAAGTTCATCGCCTCGTGCCACTGGCCGTTGGCGGTCGATCCCTCGCCGAAGAAGGTCAGCGCCACGCGCGGCTCGCCGCGCATCTTCATCGCCAGTGCCATCCCGTTGGCGACCAGCGCCATGTCGGGCAGCATCGACACCATCCCCACGCACCCCAGCGCGCGGTCGCCGAAGTGCAGGTTGCCGTCCTTGCCGCCGGTCACGCCGTCGGCCCGGCCCATGTAGTTGGCGAGGTAACGATCCGGGGTCACGCCGCGCACGAAATGCGCACCGAGGTCCCGGTGCAGGACGCAGAGCCGGTCGCGCGGCGACAGCGCGAACGCCGCCGCCACCGAGATCGCCTCCTGCCCACGGCCGTCGTAGAACGACCCCGGCACCTTGCCCTGTTTGTAGAGACTGAGGGCCCGCTCCTCGGCGGTCCTCATCATCGTCATGTACCTGAGCAGCTCGGCCCGGTCCCCACGGGTCAGCAGCGCAGGATCAAGCGGAACGGCGGCACCCATCACCGCGCTCGCGTCGCTGAGCGTCATATCTCTCGCCTCTCGGTTCTGGCCCCGCTTCGGGATCGCCTCCGCCGGGCCGGTTGTCGCGGCTCCGGGATCACCGGGGCACCGCGCCTGTGGCGGGGAAGTCGAGGGATCCCCTCTCCTCCCTTGTGTCATTTGAACCATACCCCTCCGGGAGGCAGCTGAACACCTCATCAGACAAGTAGGGAGGTCCGGAAGCTGACCGACGTCGGGTCGTCGAGCGCACGGCGGCCGAGGCCGGGGTCGGCCCGCGATGCGCGTCGGGCCGGCCGGGCTACTGCGGGTGCGCGCGGGGCGCGGAGACCGCTCCCCAGAGCGGCAGCGGCGCGCCGGCGCGGGTGCCGCGCAGGTGCATGAAGGGGACGGTCAGGCGTGCGGCAAGCTCGGCGGCGACCTTCTCGCTGCGGGCGGATGAGCCGACCAGGGCGAAGCGGCTCGCGGGGTAGCCGGCGACGGTGTCGATCACCGCCTGGACCGGGTTCTCGTCGCCGATCCGGCCGCCCGCGGCGGCGCCCGCGCGCCGCAGGACCGCCATCGCGTGGGCGAGCCGCTGTTGGGCGCGGCGGCGCGCCGGGCCGACTTCTTCGGACCAGCGCTCGGCGAAGGTCTTCACCAGCGGGACGAGGATGAGGATCTCGAGGCCGCCCTCGCACTCGGCGGCGGCGAGCGCGGCGGCGGTGAGCATCGCCTCGGCCTCCGGGTCCTGCAGGACGAGGAGGAGGCGGTTGCGGCCGTCGGCGGCGGCGCGCGGCACGATCGCCGGGCGCGGCGGGTGGACGATGGCCATGACCAGGACGCAGGAGGCGGCGAGCGCGCCGACCGCCATCCCGAGACCAGGCCCGCCGACGTAGAAGCCGCCGACGATGGAGAACGCCACCGCGGCGACGATCAGCGGCAGCTTCCATGCCGCGAGCACGTAGGAGTCCGATTCCGGCGTCTGTCCGGTGCGAGCGTCCATCTCCCAACCCTTCCGCGGTCGCCCTCGTCAAGGTTCGCACAGGCTCGCCGTGCGAACAAGGGCGCGTCGAGGGCGCCTCTCCACCCGGTCTCGAAGTCGGTTCGCCGCTATTCCTTGCCGGTCGCCCACCCCGGCCGCGCGAGGCCCGATTCGAAGGCGAAGACGACGAGCTGGGCCCGGTCGCGGGCGCCGAGCTTCATCATCGCCCGGTTCACGTGGGTCTTCACCGTGGCCGGGCTGAGGACGAAGCGGGCGGCGATCTCCTCGTTGGAGAGGCCTTTGGCGACCAGCTCGGTGACCTCGCGCTCGCGCGCGGTCAGCTCGTCGAGGAGGGCGGAGCCGGGCGGTCGGGTCGAGCGGGCGGCGAACTCGGCGATCAGCGTGCGGGTGACGCCGGGGGAGAGGAGGGCGTCGCCGCGGGCGACGACCCGGACGCCGGCGACGAGGTCGGCGGGCTCGGTGTCCTTGACGAGGAAGCCCGCGGCCCCGGCGCGCAGGGCCTCGAAGACGTAATCGTCGAGTTCGAAGGTGGTGAGGATGACGACGTGCACGTCGGCGAGGGCCGGGTCC
This sequence comes from Solirubrobacterales bacterium, assembly GCA_051986435.1. GTDB lineage: Bacteria > Actinomycetota > Thermoleophilia > Solirubrobacterales > 70-9 > VAYN01. The sequence goes on from JBPYFM010000157.1 coordinate 39,240, forward strand.
TCGGCGATGAGGCGCGTCGCTTCGAGGCCGTCCATCTCCGGCATGCGGATGTCCATCAGGACGACGTCGGGCCGCTCGGCCTTGACCAGCCGCACCGCCGCACCGCCGTCGCACGCCTCGCCGACGACCTCGATGTCGGCCTCGGCGTCGAGCAGCGCGCGGAAGCCCGCGCGGACCAGGGCCTGGTCGTCGACGAGCGCGACGCGGATCATCGGTCGGCCTCCACCGGCAGCCGCGCGCGCACCCTGAAGACTCCCTCGCCGTCGCGCCCGGCCTCCAGCGTGCCGCCCAGTCCCGTCGCCCGCTCGCGCATCCCGACGATCCCGTTGCCCGCCTCCAGCTCGCCCGCCGGGCCGCTCGCGGTGGGGTTGGTCACGGTGACCGTCAGGCCTTCGTCGTCGAATGCCACCTCGACCCGCGCGGGCCGCCCGGGCGCGTGCCGCGCCACGTTGGTGAGCGCCTCCTGCACGATCCGGTATGCGGCGAGGTCGACCGAGCCGGGGAGGTCGCGGCGCTCGCCGGTGAGGACCAGCTCCACCTCGACCCCGGCGTCGCGCATCCGCCCCACCAGCGCCTCGAGGTTGCCGAGCCCCGGTTCCGGCGCCCGCGGCGCCTCCTCGTCGGCTTGGCGCAGGGTGCCGAGGACGGAGCGCATCTCGCGCAGCGTCTCGGCGCTCGCCTGCTTGATCGCCGACAGCGCCGGCTCGACGTCGGTCGCCTCGCCGTCGCCTTTCTGCAGCAGGTGGAGGGCGACGCCCGCCTGGACGTTGATCAGCGAGACGTTGTGGGCGAGCACGTCGTGGAGCTCGCGGGCGATCCGCAGGCGCTCCTCGCCGACCCGTCGCAGCGATTCCTGCCGGCGCATCCGGCGCATCTCCACCATCCGCAGGCGGCGCGAGCGCACCAGCTCGGTCACCGCGGCGAGGACCAGCAGCCAGGCGGCGAGCCCGATCGCTCCGCCGGGCCGGAGATCGTCGACGCCGGCGAGCGCGCCGAGCCCCAGGAAGCAGACGTAGCCGAGCGCCAACGCCCCCCAGGCGATCCAGCGGTAGCCGCGCATCGCGACCGTGACGAAGGCGACGATCAGGGCGACGAAGTTCGGCCCGTGCGGGTAGCCGAGCAGCCAGTAGGCGAGGGTCGCGGCGAAGACGAAGGCGAGGACGCCGAGCGGCCGCCGGCGGCGGAAGAGGAGGGCGGCGGGGCCGACGGCGAGGAGGGCGTAGCCCCAGGCGTCGAGCGCGGTGCGGTCGGGCTGGTGGCGCGCCGCCGCGTGGGTCGCGCCGACCTGGATCGCCAGGACGACCAGGGCGATGAAGGCGTCGCGGCCGGACCAGGCGCGCCAGGGGCGCCCCGCCCGGCAGGCCGTTGGCGACGCGATCGCGGACACCCCGACAGCGTAGATCGGGACGGCGGAAGGCTCGACGGCCGAGCGCGGTAGCCGCGGCTACCGCGAACGCGGTACGCGGGACGCGCCGGCGGGGTCGGATGGCGCACCCGAGGTCACCGCGCCCGCCCGACGACAGATGAGACGCCGCGCCGGAGCATCACGGCATCGTTTCCCTCCCGCGAAAGGACCCGAGATGACCCTGCTGTCCGGCGCGCTCGCGCCCCTTGCCGATTGCTGGCACCACGGTTGGGGCGGCCCGTGGTTCCTCTTCTTCCCGCTCTTCTGGATCGCCGTCGTCGTCTTCGTCATCTGGCTGTTCCGCCGCGGTCGCTGGGGCGGCCCGTGGCGCGGCGGTCGCTACCACCACCATCAGCAGAGCGCCGCCGAGGTGCTCGACCACCGCTTCGCCCGCGGCGAGATCGACGACGACGAGTACCGCCGCCGCCGCTCGGTCCTCGGCCGTGACGAGGAGCGCGGATGACGGCAAGCGTGGCGGTCGCGGTCGCGGTCAGTGCCATCGCCTCCTCCTTCGTCGACTCTGCTTACATCACGACGACGAACGGGTCCGGTGACAATCGGCCGCGCCGCGCCGCCGTCACGGCGGCGGCGTTCGAGCGCCTGCGCGAGACCGCGCCGGCCGGGGTCGAGGTGGTGGCGATCGACGACGGGCTCGACCTGGAGAGCATCGACTTCCTCGTCCCGGCGAGCTCCGACGGGCAGGCCTTCGAGGCGCTCCCGGAGCTGACCCGGGTCGAGGTGGTGCAGGTGCTCTCCGCCGGCACCGATCAGGTGGTCGGGCGGATGCCGCCGCAGGCGACGCTGTGCAGCGCGCGAGGCGCGCGCGACGGGCCGGTCGCCGAGTGGGCGGTGGCGGCGCTGCTCGGCGCGACCTCGCGGACGCTCGAGTGCGCGCCGTCGGCGACCTGGACCGATCGTGAGGTCGAAGACCTGGAGAGCTGGACCGTGCTGGTCGTCGGCATGGGCTCGATCGGTCGCCGGGTCGCGCGCCTGCTGGAGCCGTTCGGCACGCGGGTGGTCGGCGTCGCCTCGCGGGCGCGCGAGGACGTCCACGGCGTCGACGACCTGCCGGACCTGCTGCCCGAGGCCGACGCGGTCGTCCTCCTCACCCCGCTCACCGACGCGACCCGCGGCCTGATCGGCGCCGCCGAGCTGGCCCGCGTTGGTCACCGCGCAGGGACTCCTGATGTACCTGCGGCGGGAGGAGGTGGACGCGATCGTGGTCGCCGTCGCCGCGACGCTCGGAACCGGCGGAGCCTTCGTCTTCGACGCGATGCCACCCTGGGCGGTCGAGCGCAGCCGCGCGGGGAAGCTCTCGCGCCCCGGCGGCTACTCACCGCCGCCCTGGAACTGGGCGCTCGACGACGCCGAGGCGCGCCGCCTGGCGGCGCTCTCGCCGCGGATCGCCGAGATCAGCGCGCTGCCGATCCCACGCGGCCGCGGCTTCCTGGCCGGCTTCCTGCTGCCGCTGCTCGGCGGCCCCACGAAGCTGCGGCGGCTCAGCCTCTCGGTGAACCGGTTGACGATCGGGCGGTAACCCGGCCCGCGAGGTTCCGCCGCGGCGCTCGTGTGGAACCCGAACGGGGTGGGAAACAGAACGTCGAAGGCAAGAAGGCCAAGGGCGACGTGGACCGGCTCCGGTTCGGCCCGACTTCCGTGCGCTTCCTGCGGATCCGGGTGACGGCGGCGACCAAGGGCATCGAAGGCGACGAGGAATCGCCGCTCCTGCAGGAGCTCACCGCCTCGGGCTGATCCGGGCCCGGGTTCGCTGTACATGAACCTTGGCGGCGCGCGCGCCGTAGCCCCTCGGGAACGGCCCGCGAAGGGGCCGGCGACGGCGAGGAGGGGCGATGGGGATGTTCGGGACCAGGGAACGAGTCGGGGCCGGCCGGCGCCTCACGAGGCGCGGTGCGCGCACTCCGCTCGCGATCGCCCTTCTCGCCGCCGTCGCCGTGCTGGCGCTGCCCGCCGGCGCGTCGGCGACGGTCCTCTACCCGCCGATCGTCGGGGGTGCGAACCGGACCGCGAGTGGGTTCGAACTCACCGGGACCGTCTACAACTACGGCGGCGCCGGGGCGACGACCACCTACCACTTCGAATACGGGACCACCACGGCCTACGGCGCGAGCGTGCCGATGCCGGATGCCGACGCGGGCTCGGGCCTCGCCAGCTCCGTCTCCCAGCAGATCGCCGGGCTGCAGGCGAACACGACCTACCACTACCGCCTCGTCTCGACCAACTCGGTCGAAGGCACCGGCTTCAGCGCCGACCGCACGTTCTCCACCGCCGAAACGACGACCCCGCCGACGGGCACGCCCCCGACCGGTGCTCCGCCGACTGGCGGCGGCGCCTACCCCGGCTACCCCGGCGAAACCGGCGGCGGCGCGAACACCGGCGGCGGCAAGGGGCCGAAGACCGTCGTCAAGGTGGCGAAGGTCGGCGGGCGCACCCTGCTGACGACGACCGGCGGCCGCACGCTCTACAGCCTCAGCGTCGAGAGGCACGGCAAGTTCATCTGCACTGCGAGCAGCGGCTGCACCGCGATCTGGCACCCGCTCACGGTCGCCGCCGGCGTCGTCCCCAAGGGCCCGGTCGCGCTGGGGACCGTGAAGCGCCCCGAAGGCACGACCCAGGTCACCTACCGCGGCCGCCCGCTCTACACCTTCGGCGGCGACAGGAAGTCAGGGCAGACGAAAGGCGAAGGGCTCCACGACGTCGGCGTCTGGCACGCGGCGACGGCGCCCTCAGGGCGCGGGCACTGACGACGGCAGCTGGTTGCGCCACTCGCGCAGGAAGGCCTCGGTCTCGCCCGCGTCGAGCGGGCGGGCGAAGAGGAAGCCCTGGCCGCTGTCGCAGGCCTCGCGCTGCAGGAGCGAGAGCTCGTGGAGCTGTTCGATGCCCTCGGCGAAGGTCTCGATCGAGAGCGCCTTGCCGAGCTGCACGAGCGAGTGGACGAGCGTCTCCCCCTCGCGGTTGTCGCGCAGGCCGGAGATGAAGGAGCGGTCGATCTTCAGCGCGTCCACGGGGAAGCGTTGGAGGTGCCCTAGCGACGAGTAGCCGGTGCCGAAGTCGTCGATCGCGATCCGCACGCCGAGGCGCTTGATCTCTTCCAGTCGCCGCGCGGTCGCTTCCGCGTCGCGCATCAGCGTCGTCTCGGTCACCTCGATCGCCAGCGCGGACGGGTCCAGGCCGCTCAGCGCGAGCGCCGCTTCGATCTCGCCGGTGATCTGGTCGGTGTCGAGCTGACGGGCGGAGACGTTGACGGCCATCGTGATCTCGTGGCCGGTGTCGCGCCAGGCGGCGGCCTGCAGGCAGGCCTGCTCCAGCACCCACTGTCCGACCTCCACGATCATGCCGGTCTCCTCCAGCAGCGGCAGGAAGCCGTCCGGGCGCAGCACGCCGCGCTCCGGGTGGTGCCAGCGCAGCAGCGCCTCGACCCCGCGCGGGCGCATCGTCGAGAGGTCGATCGTCGGCTGGTAGACGAGGAAGAACTGGTCGTCGGCGAGCGCTTCGCGCAGGTCCATCTCCAGTTCGAGCCGGCTGCGCATCGTCTCCTGCATGCCGGTCTCGAAGACGGCATAGCGGTTGCGGCCCTCCCACTTCGCCCGGTACATGGCGATGTCGGCGTGGCGCAGCAGCTCGTCGGCGGTGGTCTCCTCGGCCATCGCGATGCCGATGCTGGCGCGCACCGTCACGCGCGTCCTGTCGGCGCCGATGATGAAGGGGTGGGAGAGGGCGTCGAGCAGGCGTTCGGCGACGAGCTCCGGCCCGGCGGCGAGCGACAGCTCCTCGGAGATGACGACGAACTCGTCGCCGCCGAGCCGCCCGAGCGCGTCGGACTCGCGCGTCGCCCCGCCGAGGCGCGCCGCCACCGCCTGCAGCAGTTCGTCGCCGATCGTGTGGCCGAGCGTGTCGTTGATGTCCTTGAAGTTGTCGAGGTCGATGAAGAGGGCGGCGGCGGGGCTGTGCTCGCGACGCGAGCGGGCCAGCATCTGCTCGGTGCGATCGAGGATCAGCGTGCGGTTCGGCAGGCCGGTGAGCGAGTCGTGGGTGGCGAGGAAGGCGAGCTCGGCGTCACGCCGCTGCAGTTCTTCGTCGGTGCGGGCGCGCTCCACCTCGAAGCACTCGCACATCCGCACGAAGCTGAACTCGAGGCTCGTCTGCAGGATGCTGAGCGCCGCGGCGAGCGCGTCGTCGTCGGCCTCGAGCTCGGCCGCGCACCGCTTCAGCACCGCGGCCATCGCGTTGCGCCAGCGGAAGTAGCGGTGAGTCACCTCGTCGAGCGAGGCGGCCCGATGCACGGCCAGCTCCCCGAAGATCTCCCAGCTGTCGCGCCCCGCCTCGATCACGACCTCGAGGTCCTCGCCGGCGATCCATCGCGCGACGACCAGGGTCGAGCTGCGCGCCAGGCGCACGAAGCTCTCCTCGGCCACCGCCTCGACCTCGTGCCCCGGCCGCGAGCGCCGCGGCGCGGTCAGCGCCATCACGTCCTCGACCCGCTCCTTCAGCGCCTCCCCGAGCCTGCGGCGGTCCGCCGCCACAGGGCCCGGCAGCTCCTCCGGGGGCATCGGCAGGGGGGATATCCGGGTTCCCGTCTGCGACTGTGAAGATGACATCACTCGATGTCATCGTCAGGCGCACCCCCGCCTTTAGGCCCCTGGACGCTTCGTCGAGTCGGCGCCGCGACCGGCGGGAGGGCGACCAGAAAGGAAATCCGCACCTGAATATTGGGGATGCGTGGAACTCTCTGGAATGCGAGGCTCCTCCGGCTCGTCCAAAATAAAGTCTCGTAATCCCCCAGAAAGGGTCAATTGATGGAGTTCAAGAAGTCCCGGGCCGCTCTTGCCGGCGTCCCGCTTGCTGCACTCGTCGCTGTCCTTGCCCTCCTCGTCCCGACCGCATCGGCCGCCGAAACCGGCGAATCGTCGGAATCGGTGACGACGATCGAAATCAAGATGGAAGGCAAGAAGATGGGCTTCTTCGGTCCCGGCACCGTGCACGAAGGAGAAGAGCTGCGGATCGTGAACGACACGATGCCGAACATGGTCGGGCCCCACACGTTCTCGCTGGTGACGAAATCGTCGCTGCCGAAGACGGCGCAGCAGCGCAAGACCTGCTTCACGCCGGGCAAGATCTGCATGGGGATCGCCGGCTGGTATGGCCTCAAAGGTGAAGAAAACCCGAAAAATCCGCTGGTGAAGGCCGGCAAGCCGGGGTGGGACACGATGGGCACCGTGAAGAAGAAGGGCGACTCCTACTTCTTCGGCAAGATGGGTGCGTCGATCGAGCAGCCGGTGACGGCGAAGGCCGGCACGACGCTGTACTTCATGTGCGCCGTGCACGCCTTCATGCAGGGCTCGATCAAGGTCCTGCCGCCCGCGACGCAGTGAGCTGACGGAGCGCCGCGCACAAGACTCACCCCGCCTGGGGCGCCGAGCCTTCCTCGGCGCCCTGGGCGGCGGCGCGCTCCTCGCTGCCCTGCCGGGCGGTGGGGTCTCGCGCGCGCTCTCCTACCTCGAGGGGGTCGACACCGCCCAGGCCGCGGTGCCGTTCCGCGACCCGCTGCCGATCCCGCGCGAGCTGACCGGGTCGCAGATCGACATCCCGATCCGCCTCGCCGAGCAGCAGATCCTTGCGGGACATAAGACGCAGCTCTGGACCTTCGGCGGCAGCTTCCCCGGGCCGACGATCCGGCGTCCGGCCGGCGAGCGCACCGAGGTCACCTTCCACCACAAGCTGCCGCGCACGGTCGGCGAACTCACCGTGCACCTGCACGGTGGCCACAACCGCACGCAGTTCGACGGCCAGCCGGGCGGTCTCACCGGCGCCCAGCCGTTCTCGGCGTACTGCAACATCGCGCAGGACCTCTCACCGCGCGCGTCGGGCAACGACCTCCTGATCCGCCCGGGCGAGAGCAAACGGTACGTGTACGACCTGACCGAGGGCGATCACCCCGAACGCGCCGCGTTCAAGTGGTACCACGACCACCGCCTCGATCGCACCGCACTGCACGCCTGGCACGGCCTCGCCGGAATGTTCATCGTCGACGACGAGTTCGAGGCCGCGCTGCCGCTCCCACACGGTGACCATGACCTGGCGCTGACGATCGCCGACCGAACCTTCGGCCGCCACAACCAGCTGACCGACCCGTTCACCGACCTGCGCCCGCCCGACGACGGCGTCACCGGCGGCAAGGTCCTCGTCAACGGCGCCTTCCGGCCGCACCACCGGGTGGCGGCGCGCCGCTACCGCCTGCGCATCCTCAACATCTCCCAGTTCCGCGCCTATGACCTGTACCTCTCGGGCGGTGCTTCGATGGTCCAGATCGGCGCCGACGGCGGCCTCATCCCGCGGCCGCTGCAGCGCTCCCGCATCCTCCTCGGCCCGGCGGAGCGGGTCGAGGTCGTCGTCGACTTCGCCGCCGCTCGCGGCGGGACGGTGGAGCTGCGGAGCGCCGGGCGCCGGCCGGGTCGCGACCCGCTCGGATCACATTCCTACGACGGCCCGCTGATGCAGTTCCGCGTCGACTCCGCCCGGGTGCACGACCGCAGCCGCGTGCCCGCCCGCCTCCGCCCGCTGCCCGCCTGGATGAAGAAGGTGAGTCACCGCCCCGACCACACCTGGACCATCACCGTCGGCGGCATCTTCAAGACCACCTGGCTGATCAACGGCAAGAGCTTCGACCCCGCCTACTGTGACACTTCGGTGCCGCTCGACTCAACCGTCACCTGGGAGCTCCACAACAAGACCTCGGTCGCCCACCTCATGCACCTCCACCACACCTCGTGGTACCTGCTCTCCCGGGACGGCAGGCCACCGCCGCCGTGGGAAGACTGCCTCAAGGACACCTTCTTCATCTACCCCGGCGAACGCATCCTGGTCGCCGGCCGCCTCACCGACTACGCCGGGAAATTCGTCATCCACTGTCACATGCTCGACCACGAGGACCACGGCCTGATGAGCCAGTTCCGCGTGCGCCGGGGGTGACGGTGGGTTCCCGGGGTGCGGGGCGTCCGCGGCGCTTCGCGGGGCGCCCAGGACGGGAGGGGTTCGTGGGAGAGCTTGCGCGGGCACGTCGCGAAGTCGGACTTCCGTCACGGTGAGGTGCGGGAGAAGGCACACCTCCCCCCGATCGGTGACGAAGATGCCGGGAACGTCACGCTTTCCGGGGCGTTCTGTCGCGTTCCGGGCCTGAATACAGGGTCCGAAAACACGATGCGTGGATTGACCGTGCCATAGCACGGCCAAAGCACGCAGCGGGTCCGTGACGGTTGTGCAACACGGGAGGAAGCGTGGAGATCCCACGCTCTTCGTGACGAGGTCGGGGATCGGTGACGGTTCCGTCCCTCCTCCTCCACCCCTCACGGACCCGGCCCTCTCGGCCACGGCCACAGCCTGCCCGGGCCGTGGCCGAGAGGGCCGGGTCCCTTGCCGTCCCTTCCCGCCCCCGGGCGCCGGCCTCCAGTGGCCCGCCGGCTCCCCTTGCGCGGCCTGGGCGAAGCTCGCTCAGAGGGAGGCGATCAGGGCCGGCAGCTCGCGGTGGCTGTCGGCGACGAAGTCGGCCTCGTCGCCGGGCTCGGGATCGTCTGCGAGGCCGCGATAGCGGATCGTGCGCATGCCGAGGGCGCGGGCGCCGGCGATGTCGGTCCGGCGGAGGTCGCCGACGTGGACGGCGGCGGCGGGGTCGGCGTCGAGCATGGCGAGGGCTGCTTCGAAGATCTCGGGGGCGGGCTTGTAGGCACCGACCTCGTCGGAGAAGCCCCAGCCGGAGAAGTGGTCGAGGAGGCCCTGGGACGCAAGGAAGTCGCGCAGGATCGCGCCGCCGGTGAAGCCGGCGTCGCAGACGATGCCGAGGGCGAGGCCGTCGGCGCGCAGGCGTTCCAGGGTCGGGCGGATGTCAGGGGCGAGGTCGAGCTCGGCGCTGCGGCCGACGCCGAGGAAGGCCTCGGTGACGGCTTCGGCGGCGGCGGGCTCGAGGCCGAGGGCGGTGACCAGCCGCTGTGCGCCTTCCGCCGGGGAGACGTGGATCCCTTCGGTCCAGGCCTGTTCGCGGCTGCGGATCACCTCGCCGACGTGGCCGGCGAGGTGCTCGGCGTCCATCTCCAGGCCATGCTCCCGACAGGCCTCGAGGACCGCGGCCCGGCGGGCGTCGCGCATCGAGCCCGGGACGGGTTCGACCGCGATCGTGTTCCAGAAGTCGAAGGTGACGGCACGGATCGGCATCGCGGCGCAGGCTAACGAGCCGGCCGATTCGGCCTTTCCGTCCGTTTGGCGGCGGCCCCGCCCGTGCGGCCCGTAGATTCCCGCGCCCGATGAAGATCCCGGTCCTCCATCCGCGCCCTGCCCACCGGCTCGCGATCGCGCTCGCCTCCCTCGTCGCCCTCCTGGCATTCGGTGCCGGGCCCGCGGCGGCGGAAGCGCCGAGCGAACAGCTCACGCCCGTGATCGGCAATCCGATCGCCTCGCCGGAACCGGTCCTCGCCGACAACGGCCGCCGCGAACTCGCCTACGAGCTGCAGCTGATCAACCGCACTTCGGCCGTCGTCACGGTCCACAGCCTGGAGGCGTCGGCGGGTGGCAAGGTGGTGCAGAAGCTCGCGGGCCGGGCGCTCGAAGCCCAGATGCAGCCCTACGGCGCCGCCGACCACGGCGTCAAGCTCGCCCCCGGTCAGGGCGCCTACGTGCTGATGGACGTCAGCCTCCCGGGAAAGGGCCGGATCCCCGCCGAGCTGACCCACCGGATCTCCGTGACGATGAAGCCGAGGCAGCCGGCCATCGCGACCACCTACGAACTCGCGCCGACGAAGGTGAGGAACCGCGAAGCCGTCGTCGTCGCGCCGCCGCTGCGCGGTCCGGGCTGGGTCGTCGGCAACGGCTGCTGCTCGGAATTCACCGCCCACCGTGGGACCGTGCTGCCGGTGAACGGCGCCGCCCACGTCGCCGAGCGCTTCGCGATCGACTTCGTCCAGATCGACCCGCTGGGCCGGCTCTTCGAGGGTCCGCTCGACCAGCTCTCGAGCTACCCCTACTTCGGCGACGAAATCCTCTCCGTCGCCGCGGGCAAGGTGGTCGGCGTCGTCGACAACCTGCCCGAGACGCCGGCCGGCGCCCTGCCACCGTCGATCACCGCCGAAAAGGCCGGCGGCAACCACGTCGTCGTCGCGATCGGCCACGGCCGCTACGCCTTCTACGCCCACATGCAGCCGGGCAGCATCCGGGTGAAGGTCGGGCAGAAGGTGAAGGTCGGCCAGACCCTGGGCCTGCTGGGCAACAGCGGGAACAGCGACGCGCCCCACCTGCATTTCCACGTCATGGACAGCCCCCACCCCCTGCTCGCCAACGGTTTGCCCTACCGCTTCGCCGACTTCACGGTCGAAGGCACGCTCGCCGACCTGGCCGCGCTCCAAGAAGGCGCGGTCGCCAAGATCGACCGCGGCGTGAGCGGCCCCCGCCACGCCGAGCTCCCGCTCGACAACCAGGTGCTCGCCTTCCCCTGAGCGCGGCGCGGGCGGCTAACCGCCGTCGCGGAGCAGGTACTTCTGGACCTTGCCGGTCGCCGTGCGGGGGAGGGAGTCGCGGGCTTCTACCGAGGTCGGGCACTTGAAGTGGGCGAGGCGCTCGCGGGCGAAGGCGATCAGGGCGGGCTCGTCGAGGGTCGCGCCGGGGCGGAGGACGACGAGGGCCTTGGGGGTCTCGCCCCAGCGCTCGTGGGGGACGCCGATCACGGCGACGTCGATGACGTCGGGGTGCTCGAGCAGGCAGGACTCGATCTGGAGGGAGGAGACGTTCTCGCCGCCGGTGACGATCATGTCTTTCTTGCGGTCGGTGATCCGCAGCATGCCGTCGGTGAGCTCGCCGCCGTCGCCGGTGCGCAGCCACTCGCCGTCGAAGGCCGCCGCGGAGAGCTCCGGCTGGCGCCAGTAGCCGCTCATCGCCTTCGCGGTGCGGGCGAGGATCTGGCCGGCCTCGTCGACCCGCATGCGGGCGCCGATCACCGGCGTGCCCGCCGCGGCGAGGCGCTCGGCGCGCTCGGCCGGCGCCAGGCCATCGTCCGGCAGGACCCGGTTGACGGTCAGCACCGGGCCGCTCTCGGTCAGCCCGTAGGCGTGGATCAGCTCCCAGCCGGTCGCGGCCTCGAACTGGGCGATCGCGGGCGCCGGCGTGGGCGCGCCGCCGGAGACCATCCGCGCCGTGCCCTCGCCGGGGACCGGCTCGCCCGCCTCGCGCAGCTCGACCGCCGCCGCCTCGATCGCCCCGGCGACGGGGGTCGCGCCGCAGAGCAGCGTGATGCCCTCGGCGCCGACGCGCTCGAGGATCGACGGCCCCCGCACCTCGCGCTGCACCACCTGCGGTACGCCGAGCGCCGCCGCGGCGAGCGGCAGCCCCCAGCCGTTGACGTGGAACATCGGCAGCGTGTGCAGGTAACGGTCGGCTTCGCTCAGCCCGAAGCCCCAGCCGATCGTCGTCGCGTTCAACCAGTGGCTGCGGTGGCTGAGGATGACCCCCTTCGGCGCCGCGGTGGTACCCGACGTGTAGTTGAGCGTCGCGGGCGCCTCCTCCTCGACCGCCGGCCAGTCGCGACCGGAGCTCGAGGGCGCGAACAGCTCGGCGTCCTCGTCGCCGTCGAGGACGATCCGGCGCGGCGCCCGCACCGACGCCAGCTTCTCGTCCAGCTCCGGGTCGACGAGCAGCAGCGAGGCTTCGGCGTCCTCGACGATGTAGGCGACCTCCTCGGCGCCGAGCCGGAAGTTGATCGGCACCAGCAGGCGTCCGCTGCCGGTCGCCGCCCACAGCGCGATCAAGAACTTCACCGAGTTGGGGGAGACGATCGCGATCCGCTCGCCCGCCCCGATCCCGAGCCGGTCGAGCGCCTCGACGAACCCGTCGCACCGCCGCGCCAGCTCCCCATAGGTCTGCCGCCCCAGATTCCCAGGCACCCCAGGCTCGTCGACCGCGCCGAGCTTGGCTGCCTGCACCGTCCGGGCCCGGTAGACGAAATCGGCGGTGCTGAGCGGGACGTTCACGCCCCGGCAGCCTAGGCGTTGAGCCACGCCCTGTGTCAGACCGGGCGGAGAGACCCTTCGTAGCCGGCGAGGAGGTAGCTGATCAAGAACCCCTCTTCGTCGGCCTCGGCGAGGCGGGCTTTGGCGTTCTTGTCGATCTCGAGCAGGGCCTTCAAGGCGTCGTCGATGACGGCCATGGCTTCCTTCGCGCCGCGCTCGTCGGACCAGAAGGTGTCCTGACCGAGCATCGAATCTTCCCTCGCATCGAACGTTCCATTGTCGATTGCCGCGCCAAGCGCGAAGACCCCGGTTTTCAGCGCACTGGCGGCAAGGATCTTTTTCAGCGTGGGCGGCATCGACAAGTACTCCAGCTCCCATGCCTCCAGGCGTTTGGCCGGGCCGTAGATCTTTTCCAGCGAGCCGCGAACCTGCCGTTCGTCCACCTGTTCGACGAAGCCCAAGGTCGCCAGCTCACGCATGTGGTACGAGAGGCGTTTGACGTCGACCCCGGTCTCTTCGGCGATGTCGGTAGCTGAACATCGGCGTTCGGGAGAGTGCATGGCGTAGAGAATCCGAATGCGAAGTGGGTGCGACATGGCGATAGCCATCGCCATCATCCCCGTCGGGACATCGCCCGCTTCCCGGCTCGGGCGCGTTTCGTGAGTGGTCCGTCGCTTGCGTTTTTGGCTGACTGCCCGCTTTGGAGAATTCCCTGCCATTGATCTGGCCTCTCTGTTTGCTCTCAACACCTCAATTCAGTCGAAGCATTTCACTTTTCCGGCGCACGTTGCAACGTATTGTCTGCACCGGTGCAAGCCTTTTCCCCGATCATTCGTGTCACACCAAAAAAGGGATCGGAGGAAGGGGGTGACGCTCGTGAACAGTGTGGCCGTGAAGCAGACCGCGCCGGCAATCAGCACCGTCAAGGCGACGTGATGAGCTAGCGCGATTTCTCGATCGGTCCCCGCGCGGGGTCGAGGTTTCTGCGGAGCGGACACGACTGCGAAGATGCACCGGTGAGGGTCGGCACGCCACTCGGCGAGTACCCGTTCGAATTCCGGCGCGTCGAGCGTCGCGGCGACTCGATCGCCATCGTCGGGATCGTCGCCGGGCTCGAATCGAGCGTGGTGCTCGATGGCGATGACCTGCGCTCACTGTTGAAGTACGTCGCCTTGCCGCTCGGCGCCGCGGTCGCCATCGCGGCCTATGTGGCCCGCGGTCGCGGCGGCGACGGGTCCTCTTAGCCCTGCGATTCCGCGTCGCGCCCGGACGAGCGGGGCCGCCGTCCAGGTAGGTGTGGGCCCGCGGAGACGAGCGGGGCACGGCGATCGTGCGCCAGGGCGATGAGGTAGTCGTCAGTTGTCGTTCCGGGAGAGGAAGAGGTCGCACCAGATGTCGGCGATCTCCTCGGCGGAGCGGCGGCCGTTCGGGCGGAGCCACTGGGGGGCGTAGTTGACCATGCCCAGGAGGGCGAGGAGGGCCAGGCCGCGGTCCTCGAAGGTCATCGAGCCGTCGGCTTCGCCGGCCGCGAGGACGGCGTCGAGGATCTGCTCGAACTGTTTGCGCTTGCGGCGGACGGCGCGCCATCGGGGCTCGCGCTCGATCGTGTGGCGCTCTTGGCCGAAGACGAGCATGTGGGGGATGTGGCTCTCGATGTGGAGGAGCCAGGCGCGGAGGAGTTGGCGGAGGTGCTCGGCGGGCGTCGCCTCGGTGGCGGCGATCGCGCGGGCCCGCTCGAGGAGGGGGTCGAGGAGCTCGTCGCAGATCGCGATGAGGAGGCCCTCCTTGGAGGAGGTGTAGTGGTAGATGCCGCCCGCGGCGAGGCCGGTGGCCTCGGAGAGGTCGCCGATCGAGGTCGCCTCGTAGCCGCGCTCGGCGAAGAGGTTCGCCGCCGCGTCGATGAGGGCCTGGCGGCGTTCGTCGTAGCGGGCGCGGAGGGCGGGGCGGGTCGGGGGAGTGGCGGAGGGCACGGGCCTACTTTTGCAAAAACCGAGGAGGCGTTCGAAAACCGATCAATCCCTCGGTATTGTGGAGGGCATGAACTTCCACCTCTCCGACGAGCAGCGCCTGCTCCGCGACACCGTCCGCGATTTCGCCCGCGCCGAGATCGCCCCGGTGGCCGAGGAGCTCGACCGCACCAAGTCCTTCCCCTACGAGATCGTCGCCAAGCTCGGCGGCCTCGGCCTGATGGGGATCCCGTTCCCGCAGGAGTACGGGGGCGGCGGCGCCGACACGCTCTCCTACGCGCTGGCGGTGGAGGAGCTCGCGCGCGTCGACTCGTCGGTCTGCATCACGATGGCCGCGCACACCTCGCTCGGCACGATGCCGATCTACCTCTGGGGGACGGCGGAGCAGAAAGAGGAGTGGCTGCCGCGGCTCTGCACGGGGGAGCGGCTCGCGTCGTTCGGCCTGACCGAGCCCGAGGCAGGCTCCGACGCCGGCAACGTCCACACTCACGCGAAGCTCGCCGACGGCGAGTGGACGATCGACGGCGCCAAGCAGTTCATCACCAACGCCGGGACCGACATCTCCGGCTGCGTGTCGATCACGGCGGTGACCGGGGAAGCGGGCGGGCGCAAGGAGATCTCCAACATCATCGTGCCGAAGGGGACGCCGGGGTACGAGATCGGCGAGGCCTACCGGAAGATGGGCTGGAACGCGTCGGACACGCGGCCACTGGCGTTCGACGACTGCAAGGTGCCGGAGGGGAACCTGCTCGGGCGCCGCGGCGAGGGCTTCAAGAACTTCCTCCACATCCTCGACGGCGGCCGCATCGGCGTCGCCGCGATGGCGGTCGGGCTCGCCCAGGGCGCGCTGGACGAGGCGATCTCCTACGCGAAAGAGCGACAGGCGTTCGGCAGATCGATCTCGAAGTTCCAGTCGATCCAGGCGAAGATCGCCGACCTCTCGGCGCAGATCGAGGCGGCGCGGCTGCTCACCTATAAGGCGGCGCTGCAGAAAGACGCGAAGGAATCGTTCACGCTGACCGCCGCGCAGGCGAAGCTGATCACCGGGCGGCTCGCGGTCCGCGCGACCGAGGAGGCGGTGCAGATCCACGGCGGCTACGGCTTCATCGAGGAGTACCCGGTGTGCCGCTTCTACCGCGACGCGAAGATCCTCACGATCGGCGAGGGCACCGACGAGGTCCAGCAGATGGTGATCGCGCGGCAGTTGGGTTGCTGATGACCGGCGCGGTGAAGATCCGCGAGGTCGGCCCGCGCGACGGCTTCCAGAACGAGCCCGAGCGGATCGCGACCGAGGACAAGGTGCGGCTGATCGAGATGCTGGCCGCGACCGGGCTGCGCCGGCTCGAGGTGACGAGCTTCGTCCGCGCCGACGTGATCCCGCAGCTCGCCGACGCCGACGAGGTGCTGGAGCGGGTTCGGATCCCGGCGGAGGTGTCGGTCTCCGTCCTCGTCCCGAACGAGCGCGGGCTCGACGGCGCGCTTCGGCACCGGGAGAAGATCGACGAGATCAACGTCTTCCTCTCGGCATCGGAGTCCCACAACCGGCACAACGTGAACCGCTCGGTGGCCGAGTCGCTGGCCGGGGTGGAGAAGGTGCTCGGGCGCGCGACCGCCGAGGGGCTGCGCTGCGAGGGTGTCATCTCGACCAGCTTCGGTTGTCCCTACGAGGGCGATGTGGATCCGGCGCGGGTCTTCGAGATCGCCGGGCGGCTCGCCGCGGCGGGCGCGGTCGAGGTCGGCTTCGGCGACACCACCGGGATGGCGAACCCGGTGCAGGCCCGCGAGTTCTTCGGCCGCGCCCAAGAGGAGCTGCCGGGCGTGGAGCTCACGGCGCACTTCCATAACACCCGCGGGCAGGGCCTCGCCAACGTGCTCGCCGCGCTCGACGCGGGAGTCGACTGCTTCGAGTCGAGCTTCGGCGAGCTCGGCGGCTGCCCGGTGCCGCCCGGCGCGACCGGCAACATCGCCACCGAGGACCTCGTCTCGATGCTGCACGAGATGGGGATCGAGACCGGCATCGACCTGGACGCGCTGATCGCCGCCGCGCGGGAGGCGCAGAGCGTCTTGGGGCGGCCGCTCGGCTCGCACACGATCGTCGCCGGCGCGGTCGACCACCACCCGCGCGGCTAGCCATGTTCGAGCGCGTACTGATCGCCAACCGCGGCGAGATCGCGGTGCGGATCGAGCGGACGCTGGCGCGGTTGGGGGTCGAGTCCGTGGCGATCTTCTCGGACGCCGACGCGGACGCGCCGCACGTGCGCGCCGCCGATCGCGCCGTGCACGTCGGGCCGACGCCGGCGCGCGAGTCCTACCTTCAGGTCCAGCGCGTGGTCGACGCGGCGGTGCGCAGCGGCGCCGACGCCGTGCACCCCGGCTACGGTTTCCTCTCCGAGCGCCCCGACTTCGCCGCGGCGTGCGCCGAGGCCGGGCTTGTCTTCGTCGGGCCGGGGCCGCAGGCGATGGCACTGCTCGGCGACAAGGGCCGGGCGCGGGCGGTCGCCGAGGAGGCGGGGGTGCCGACGCTGCCGGGCCGGCGCGTGGAGGCCGGGACCGACGACGCCGAGATCGTCGAAGCGGTCGGCGAGGGCGACCTGCCGCTGCTGGTGAAGGCGGCCGCGGGCGGCGGCGGCAAGGGCATGCGGCTGGTGGCGCGCCGCGAGGACCTGGCCGAGGCGCTCGGCGCGGCACGGCGCGAGGCGGCCGCCGCCTTCGGCGACGAGCGTCTGCTGATCGAACGCTTCGTCGAGCCGTCCCGCCACCTCGAGGTGCAGGTGATCGCCGACGCGCACGGCAACGCGATCCACCTCGGCGAGCGCGAGTGCTCGCTCCAGCGGCGCCACCAGAAGGTGATCGAGGAGTCGCCGTCGCCGGTGGTGACGCCGGAGCTGCGCGAGGCGATGGGGGAGGCCGCGGTCTCACTGGCACGGCACGCGGGCTACGTCAACGCGGGGACCGTGGAGCTGATCGCCGAGCGCGACGACCCGAGCCGCTTCTACTTCCTCGAGGTCAACGCGCGCCTGCAGGTGGAGCACCCGGTGACCGAGGCGGTCGCCGGCCTCGACCTGGTCGAGCTGCAGCTGCGGGTGGCGGCGGGTGAGCCGCTGCCGCTCGCGCAGGCCGACGTCGCGCGGCGGGGCTGGGCGGTCGAGGCGCGGGTGTACGCGGAGGACCCGGCGACCGGCTTCCTGCCCTCGAGCGGCGAGGTCGTCGCCTACCGCGAGCCGGTCGGCGTGCGGGTGGACAGCGGGATCGAGCGGGGGACGGTGGTCGGGACGGATTACGACCCGATGCTGGCGAAGGTCGTCGCCGCGGGCGAGGACCGGGACGAGGCGCTGGCGCGGCTGCGGCGGGCGCTCGGTGAGCTGGTCGTGGCGGGCCCGACGACGAACGCCGCCTACCTGCGCGCGCTGCTTGCGCGGCCAGAGGTGATCGCCGGCGAGGTGGACACGGGCCTGATCGAGCGCCTCGGCGACGAGGTCGCGGCGCCCGCGCCCGGGTCGGAGCTCGCGGCGCTGGCGCTGGTGGCGATGCTCGGGGAGCCGGAGGACGACGACGTCTGGTCGGGGCGCACCGGCTGGCGGCAGCAGGGCAACGCCTGGATCCGCCGGACCCTGGAAAGGGACCACGGCCCGGTCGACGTAGCCGTGCGCGCCGCGACGGACGCCGGCACCTGGGAGTGGCAGGTCGGCCACGCGACGGGAACCCTCACCTTCGACGGCACCCACCTCCGCGTTGATGGGCCCGGTGTTGATGGGCCCGGTGTTGATGGGCCCGGTGTTTCGGGACGGGGAGGCGGTGTGGGTCGTGGACGGGGAGGTGGGACCGGTGCGGTTTGCGCCGGCCGCGGGGGACGCTGATGCGGCCGGGCACGGCGAGGCCTCGCTCGCGGCGCCGATGCCGGGGACCGTCGTCCAGCTGCGGGTCGAGCCGGGGGCGACTGTCGACGCCGGCGAGACGCTGGTCGTCCTCGAGTCGATGAAGATGGAGATCTCGATCGCGGCCCCGCGCGACGGGGTCGTCGCCGAGGTCTTCGCCGCTGCCGGCGACCAGGTCGACCGCGGCGCGGTGCTGGTCGAGTTGGCCGAGGAGGAACCCCATGTCCTTGGCAGCCCTGTGGGCGACAAAGGACCTGGTGTTGCCCCCGGAGCCGCGGTCGGCGAGGGGAAGAGCTCGTGAGCCGCGTGCTGAGGAGCAACGTCGATCCGGGGAGCGAGGACTTCGCGCGCAACGAGGCGGAGCATCGGCGCCTCGTGGATGAGCTGCGCGAGCGTCTCGCGCGCGCGGCGGCCGGCGGCGGCGAGCGCGCCCGTGCGCGGCACGTCGAGCGCGGCAAGCTCCTGCCCCGGGAGCGGGTCGACCGGCTGCTCGACCCTGGGAGCCCCTTCCTCGAGCTCGCGCCGCTTGCCGCCGAGGACCTCTACGACGGCGCCGCTCCCGGGGCCGGGATCATCGCCGGCGTCGGTCGGGTCGAAGGCCGCGAGGTCGTCGTCGCCGCCAACGACGCGACCGTCAAAGGCGGCACCTACTACCCGATGACGGTGAAGAAGCACCTGCGCGCGCAGGAGGTGGCGCTGCAGAACCGGCTGCCGTGCGTGTACCTCGTCGACTCGGGCGGCGCCTTCCTGCCGATGCAGGACGAAGTGTTCCCGGATCGGGAGCACTTCGGTCGCATCTTCTTCAACCAGGCGACGATGTCGGCGCAGGGGATTCCGCAGCTTGCCGCGGTGATGGGCTCGTGCACGGCGGGCGGAGCGTACGTGCCGGCGATGAGCGACGAGACGATCATCGTCCGGGACCAGGGCACGATCTTCCTCGGCGGCCCGCCGCTGGTGAAGGCGGCGACGGGCCAGGAGGTGACCGCGGAGGAGCTCGGCGGCGGCGTGCTGCACGCGCGGACCTCCGGCGTCGTCGACCACCTCGCCGCCGACGACGCCGACGCCCTGCGCATCTTGCGTTCGATAGTCGCGACGCTGCCGCCCGCGGGTCGCGCCTGGGAGCGGCGCCCGGCGGCCGAGCCCGTGGTCGATCCCGCCACGCTCTACGGCGCCGTCCCCCCGGACAGCCGCACCCCCTACGACCCGCGCGAGGTGATCGCCCGGGTCGTCGACGGCAGTCTCTTCCACGAGTTCAAGGCCGAATACGGGACGACGCTCGTCTGCGGCTTCGCCCATATATATGGACACCCCGTCGGCATCCTCGCCAACCAGGGCGTCCTCTTCTCCGACAGCGCGCTGAAGGCCGCCCACTTCATCGAGCTCTGCGACCAGCGTGGCGTGCCGCTCCTCTTCCTGCAGAACATCAGCGGCTTCATGGTCGGGCCCGAGTACGAGGCGGGCGGCATCGCCCGCGACGGCGCCAAGATGGTGGCCGCAGTGGCGACGGCGCGCGTCCCCAAGCTGACCGTGATCGTCGGCGGCTCCTTCGGCGCCGGCAACTACGGGATGTGTGGGCGTGCCTACTCGCCGCGCTTCCTGTGGATGTGGCCGAACGCGCGCATCTCCGTCATGGGAGGCGAGCAGGCGGCGACGGTGATGAGGGAGGTCGGCCAGTCCGAGCTCGGCGCCGAGCTGCGCGAGCAGTACGAGCGCCAGGGGAGCCCCTACTACTCGACCGCGCGCCTCTGGGACGATGGCGTGATCGACCCGCGCGACACCCGCACCGTCCTCGGCCTCGCCCTCGGCGCCTGTGCGAACGCCCCGCTCGCCGAGCGCGCCGCGCCCGTCTACAGGATGTGAGCCGGCGACGGGCGCGTCCCGGCCGGCGGCCGAGCGCCCTGTCCTCTTCTGCTATTCGTATGCCAGTCGCGCCTAGGCATTGCCTGGGTAATGGTTAGATTGGAGGATAGATGGGAAAGGTCGCACGACGGATACGCGGACGAGGCACCCGGACGGGGGCGTTCGCGGCGCTCCTCCTGGGCGTGGCCCTCGCCGCCGCGCCGACCGCATTCGCCTCACCGGTGATCGTCCAGGGCACCACCGACGTGCGCGACGCGGGCCTGCTTCAAGACGTGATCGAACCGGGCTTCCACGCCGCCTATCCCCAGTACGAACTCAAGTACATCGCGGTGGGTACCGGGCAGGCGATCACCGCCGCGAAAGCCGGTCAGGGCGACGCCCTGTTGGTGCACGCGCCGAGCAACGAGAAGCCCTTCGTCGAAGAAGGCTATTCGCTCGAACCACGCGGTCGCGCCGTCTTCTACTCCGACTACGTGATCCCCGGCCCGGTCGACGACCCCGTTGAAGTGCTGGCGAAAGCTCCACACAACGCCGCGCTCGCCCTCGAACTGATCGCCAAAGCCGGCGAAGAAGGGAAGGCGAACTTCGTCTCCCGCGGCGACGAATCCGGTACCAACACGCAGGAGAAGGCGATCTGGAAACTGACCCACGTCGAACTGAACAGCAAAGGTGAGCCGGGCCCGAAAGGCACCACGGGAAACTTCTCCTGGTACCAGAAAGCCGGCCTCGGGCAGGCGCAGACGCTGAAACTCACCGCCGAATGCCCGTTCAGCGGAGGCGGCTGTTACGAGATGACCGATCGCGGCACGTATAACCGCAACGTAGTCAACGGTTCGATCACGTCGCTGCAGATCGTTGCCCAGGACAACGAAGCGGGCGCGCCGGGTGGGTCGAACCTGCTCACCAACCCGTTCACCTTCTACGCGGTGAACCCGGCGAAAGAGCCGGGGATCAACATCAACGTCGAAGGTGCCAACGCGCTGATGGCATACCTGACCTCGGAAGAATTCCAGGCGCGCCTGGCCAGCTACCCGAGCGCGAGCGCGCCCGCCTTCTTCGCCGACGCGCATCCGAAGATGAGCGCGAGTCAGGTCAGCGGGAAACTCACCGCGGGCGGAACGTTCGGCGTCACCGGCAGCCTGGCGAGCCTACTGCCCGGGGCCCCTGCAGTCTCCGGGGTGGTGGTCAACCTGCAGCAGGCGCCGTACCCCGCAGCCGGTCAGGCGCCGACCTACACGACGATCGCCTCCGCCACCACGGGTGCCGACGGCAGCTATTCGCTGCACGGGGTCGCCAGTCGGGAAGGCCTGCTGCGGGTCGAAATGCCGAACACCGCCGCGGTCTACCCGAACCTGGGGGTCACGCCGCTGATCGCCTCTGGCGGGCTGACCCAGACGTTCGCTCCGGTGGGCGCGATCTCCGTGCAGTCGACGATCGTCCTGCGGAGGCCGGCCAAGAAGAAGAAAATGGTGACCTTGCGTGGCACTATCGGCCCCGCGGCCAGCAACAGCGTCGGCGCGGCGACGCTGGTCATCCAGGGTCGCAAGGCCGGCAAGCACACCAAGATGCACGCCCTCAAGAAGCTCCGCGCGAAAGAAGGCATCGCCTACAAGCTCAGTGTCAAGCTGAAACCCGGCAAATGGAAGCTCCGCGTCCTCTACAGGAACCCCGGCGTGGTCTCACCCGCCACCTCGCGCGCGGTCTCTGTCTCGGTGCGCTGACCCTGGGCCTGCTGGGTCCGGCCACCGCGCCTGCGGGCGCGGTGGCCGGACCTCCAGTGGTCGTGTTCGCCCTCCCGGGGGGTGCCACGAAGACGATCTACGAAGCCGAACTGAAGGCAGGCGCCCACACCGATACCTACCGCGTGCGTGCGCATCCCGATGAAGCGGGAAGCGAATTCACCCGTACTGGTCTACCGGTACAGACAGCGCTTGCCGGGCAGGACTACGGATACCTGACGATCCCGCGTCCCAACGGGACCACCGCGTACCTACCCGGGGAATGGTTCGAAGGGGAAGGGGCGTTCGAAGGAGGAAAGCCGGCGATCTTCTCGTTCGAAGAAGGCAGCACGCGTTTCGTCCGGCCCCTCCTCGCGAACAAGCCCGAAGACGTCAACGCCGAAGACAACATCGCCACCCCCTCGGGGGAAGCGCTCACGATCGGAGTACACACCGGGCACGTCGTCGAAGTGACCGTGACCCCTTCGACGACCTCGACCACCGCCGGGAGCGCGGTCTGGTTCACGGCTTCCGTCGTCGGGGGCGGGGCGTTCAACTTCACCTGGACGTTCGGGGACGGGAGCAGCGCGGAAGGTGCGGAAGTCAGTCACTCGTTCTCCGGGAGCGGCACCTACCTCGTCCGGGCTACCGCGACCGGGACCGGGGGGGACGAATCGGGTGGTGAATCGGGGCCGGTCTCGGTGGTCGTCGGCGACCCGCCGAGCACCGAGACGCCCGGCGCGAGCACGACTCCGCAGGCGCCGAAGGCAAAGCCCACCGGCTCCCCGGGCAAGGGGCGCGAAGGGCGGGGCGGCAAGGGCACGAAGCCGGCTCCGGGCGGCGGATCGAAGGAGGGTTCCCAGATTTCGGGCGACTCCTCCGCGCAGCGGGGCGACTCGCCTTCGGGTCGCACCCGTGCTTCCGCATCGACGGAATCCCCGGCGCCGTCGGTGGCGGCGCCGTCGCCCGAACCCTCGACCGTCCCGCCGCCGACGCCCGCAGAGCCCGCCGGGAGAGACTCGCCGGAACCTTCCGGCTGTTGTTCCGGCGAGTCCCCACCGGCGGGCTCCCCACGCCCGAGCCAATCAGCCGGCGAACTCGTCGAAGGCCGCCTCGTCGGCGACGACCTCGGGCCGGCGACGGTCGCGGAAGCGGTCGGGGGGTCCACCGAAGGGGAGGGGTCGCGCTCGGCGCCCGGCGCTGTCGGCAAGGGGGGCTTCGGAATGCCCGTCGTCGCCCTTATCGTGGTCGCCCTGCTCGCCGGCGGTGCGCTCTTCGAGTGGCGTCGCAGCCGACCGACCGTCTGAACCGTGCTTCCAGTCGCCGACATCGAGGACGTCCTCTTCCACATCGCCGAAGCGCTGCGGGTGCCGGTGCTGATCGCGGCGTTGCTGTGCCTGGCGGTGGTGCTGGTGGAATTCGGCCGCTTCGCGATCGAGCTCGCGCGCCGGCGGAGGCGCAGCTACGCGGGCCTGCAGCTGGCGACCGAGGAGGCGCTGGCGGCGCTCCGCACCCAGCGCAACTACGGTGCCGCGGGGGCCGCGCTCGGGCGCATCGCCGCCGGCCCCGCGATGCGGGCCACGATCGACCGGCTGCTCGCGCAATGGGAACGGCCGGAGCGCGAGGAGGAGGGGGCGAAGGCGCTCGCCGACTTCGACTTCGAATCGATGCGCAAGCTGGAGCGCACCCGAGCGCTGGTGCGGCTGGGCCCGGCGCTGGGGCTGATGGGGACGCTGATCCCGCTCTCGCCGGCGCTGGCCGGGCTCGCCGAAGGCGACGTCAAGCAGCTCTCCGAAAACCTCCGCGTCGCCTTCAGCGTCACCGTCCTCGGCCTGCTGATCGGCGCGATCGCCTTCGTCATCTCGCTGGTCCGCGACCGCCTCTACGGCCAGGACCTCTCCGACCTGCAGTTCGTCGCCGGTCGACTGCTGGGGCCGCGGGGATGAGCGCCGCGCCGACGCCGCCCGCGCCGACGCCGCGCCCGACGTCACGCCCGCGTCGCACTTTCGTCACGCCGCACGCCGGCCGCCGTGAGGACCGCGCCGGCGACCCGCTCGAAGGCCTGGTGAACCTCTTCGACCTCGGCATCGTCCTTGCCGTCGCCTTCCTGCTCGCGGCGCTCGCCTCGCTCAACCTCTCCGGCCTGCTCACCTCCGAAGACGTGACCGTGACGAAGAAAGCGCACGGCCAGGAAACGGTCATCGTGAAGAAGGGCGACCACGTCCATGCGGTCAAGCTCAGCCACCAGAAGGTGGTCGGCAGCGGTGAAAGGATCGGCCAGGCCTACCGGCTCGCCGACGGCCGGGTCGTGATCGTCGCCCCGCCGAAGTCGCGGCGATGAACTTCATCTGGGACGGCGTCAAGCAGGCCTTCGAACTGCTCTTCGAAGGCAACGACGACGTCTTCCACGTCCTCGTCGTCACCCTCCACGTCGCGGTCGGGGCGACGCTCCTGGCGCTCCTCGTCGGCCTGCCGCTCGGCCTCGCCGCGGGCCTCGGTCGCTTCCGCGGCCGCCGGATCCTGCTCGCCCTGCTGAACGCCGGCCTCGGCCTGCCCCCGGTCGTGGTCGGGCTGATCGTCGCCCTCTTCCTCTTCCGCGGCGCGCCCCTCGGCGGGCTCGAACTCATCTACACGATCAACGGCATCATCCTCGCCCAGGCGATCCTCGCCTTCCCGATCGTCGGCGCCTTCACCGCGACCGCCGTCGACGCGGTGCCGCGGGCGCTGTTCGACCAGGCGCGCGCGCTCGGCGCCTCCCGCGCCCAGCTGGCGGCGCTGGCTCTCCGCGAGGCGCGCGTCGGCGTGATCGGCGCGACGATCGCCGCCTTCGGCTCGGCGCTCTCGGAGGTCGGCGCGGTCGTCCTGGTCGGCGGCAACATCCACGGCCAGACCCAGACCCTGGCGACGGCGGTGCTGACCGAAGTCTCGGCGGGCGAATACGGCACCGCGATCGCCTTCGGCCTGCTGCTGCTCGGCCTGGTGCTGATCTGCGGCGGCGCGCTGACGCTCTTCCAGTACGCGGGCGAGGGGCGGGAGCGGGAACGGCGCGGCTTCCTACCAGGGTGGCGGGCGTCGTGAGCGGGGGCCCCAATGTTGATGGGCCGAAAACCCCTGATATACGTGGGTTTTCGGCCCATCAACATCGTGCGGTCCTCGAGGCTCACGGGTTGAGCGTCCGGCGCGGGCGGGCCGAGGTCCTCCGCGACGTCGACCTCCAGCTCCACCGCGGGGCGGTGACCGCGATCCTGGGACCGAACGGGGCGGGCAAGTCGACCCTCCTCGCCGCGCTCGCCGGCCTGCTGCCGCTCGCCGCCGGGACCGTTCGCTGCGACGGCAGGCTTGCCTCGGCCGGGCAGACCGCGGCGCTCGCGCGGCGCTCCGTCCGGGCCAACGTCGAGCTGGCGCTCGCCTGGTGGGGCGTGCCACGGGGCGAGCGGCGGAAGCGGGCGAGCCGGGCGCTCGCCGCCCTCGGCGCCGAGGGACTCGCCGGGCGACGGGCGACGACGCTCTCCGGCGGTGAGGCGCGCCGCGTCCACCTCGCCCGCGTCCTCGCGGTGGAGCCCGACGTGATGCTTCTCGACGAGCCCTTCGCCGGCCTCGACCCGAGCGTCCGCTCGGAGCTCCTCTACGCCGTCGTCGACGTCCTCCGCGACCCGCGCCGCGCCACCTGCCTCGTCGTCCACGACCGGGCCGAGGCCTGGGCGCTGGCCGACCGCGTCGTCGTCCTGCTGGACGGTCGCGTCGCGGCGAGCGGCGCGCCCAGCGAGGTGCTCGAGCACCCGCCGACCCCCGAGGTCGCCCGCTTCCTCGGCTTCGACGGCGAGCTCCGCGACGCCGACGCCTTGCTGATGCTGCGCCCCGGGCACGTCGCGATCGACCCCGCCGGCCCGATCGCCGCGCGGGTCGCGCGTCGGGTCCTGGTCGAGGATGCGGTCCGCCTCGAGCTGGAGCCTCCCGGCGGACGCCTCTTCTGCCACGCACCGCTGCCGGGTCCGGGGGTCGGCGAGGAGGTCCGCCTGCGCATCGCGGGCGGCGTCCGATTCGCGCGCGACGACCGCCCCGCCCGGCGCTAGGCTGGGCGGGTGGCCAAGGACGTGACCCTCGGCGAAGCGGCCCGCGCGCTCGACGTCAGCGTCGACACCGTGCGCCGCTGGGCCCGCTCGGGGAAAATCGAGACGACACGCGACGACGCCAATCGCCGCCGCGTGCCGGAGTCGGAGATCACCCGCCTCGCGTCCCACCCGAAACGCCACAAGACCGAGGACCGCTTCTCCGCCCGCAACCGCTTCCCCGGCGTGATCCGCTCGGTGGAGGTCGACGGCGTGATGGCGCTGGTCGAGATCGAGGCCGGCCCGCACCTGGTGACCGCCGCGATCACCCGCGATTCGGTCGAAGAGCTGGGCCTGGCGCCGGGCGTCCCGGCGGTCGCCACGGTGAAGGCGACCTCGGTCATGGTCGCGACCGAGTAGCGGTCAAGGGTCTCCGTGTGGAGTTTTGGTCGCTCAGCGACCAAAAGTCGACGCGCGTCCTGGGGACCGACGATCGGGAGGCAAGGCGCGGCGAGCTTTTGCGTCTTCGGACCCTTTGTAATACGTTCTACGAATGAGCAGCGGAGGAGTGGTCTTCGAGCCGGGGTGGATCGGGGATCTCGAGATTCGCAATCGCTTCGTCCGGGCGGGGACGTCGGAGTCGATGGCCGACGCGGACGGACGGGTCACGCCGGAGTTGGTCGAGCTCTGCTCGCGGCTCGGCCGACACGGGGTCGGACTGGTGATGACCGGGCACCTGTTCTGCGAACCGCGCGGGCGGTACGCGCCGGCGCAGGTCGGAGTCCACGAGGACGCGATGGTGCCGGGGCTGGCCGAGCTGGCGGGCGCGGTGAAGGCGACCGGGGCGCGGATCTTCGCCCAGGTCGCGCACGCCGGCAGCCAGTCGCGCGCCTTCGGGGTCGAGCCTTTGGCGCCGTCGCCGGTGCCGAACGCGCTCACCGGGCGGATGGTCGAGGAGGCGACGCCGGGGCAGATCGAGGAGGCGATCGCGGCCTTTGCAGCCGGGGCGCGCCGCGCCGTCGAGGCGGGCTTCGACGGCGTCCACATCCACGGCGCCAACGGGTACCTGATCAGCGAGTTCTGCTCGCCGCTCGCCAATCGTCGCGACGACGAGTGGGGCGGGGACGTCGAGCGCCGCGGGCGCTTCCTGTTGCAGGTCGTCAGGGCGATCCGGGCGGCGGTGCCGCGCGGGTTCCCGGTGACGCTGAAGCTCGGCATCGCCGACGCCGAGCCCGGGCTGACCGCGGAGGAGACCCTGGCCCGGGCCCCCGGCCTGGTCGCCGCCGGGCTCGACGCGATCGAAGTGTCGGTCAACGTGATGCTCGCGCCGAGCGACTCGGCGAAGACCTACGTGGCGGTCGGGCCGCGCCGCGCCGCCGAGGACCTCCTCGTCCACCGCCTGCTCTCCGAGCCGCGCCCCGAGGCCTACTTCGACGACTGGGCGCGCCGCCTGCGCGAGGTCGTCGACACCAAGGTGATCCTCGTCGGCGGCCTGCGCACGACGCAGACGATGGCCGGCGTGATCGCGGCCGGCGACGCCGACTTCATCGCGATGGCGCGCCCGTTCATCCGCGAGCCGGACCTGGTCAGCCAGATCGCGGCAGGGCGCACCGGGCGCGTCGACTGCACCTCCTGCAACCTCTGCCTACGGCACGAGGGCCACCACTCGCTGCGCTGCTGGCGCACGCCGCGCAAGCGGCTCCTCGAGCATGCGATCTACCGCCTCACTGGCGGACTCGGCCGGGACCTGGTAGGAACCCGGCACTGATGTCGCAGACTCCGGATCTTCTCTGGCGCCCGAGCGCCGCCACCGTCGAGGCTGCGAACCTCACCGCCTACACCGACTGGCTGCGGGCCGAGCGCGGCGTCGACGTCACCACCTACCCGGATCTCTGGCGCTGGTCGGTCACGGACCTGGAGGCGTTCTGGAACTCGATCTTCGACTACTTCGGCGTCGAGTACGACGGGGAGCGCGGCCCGGCGCTCGCCTCGCTCGAGATGCCGGGCGCCGAGTGGTTCCCCGGCGTGCGCCTGAACTGGGCCGAGCGCGCCTTCGCCGGCAAGGCCGACGGCCAGGTCGCGATCCTCCACGCCTCCGAGCTGCGCGCGCTGGAGGAGGTCACCTGGGGCGAGCTGCGCGAGAAGGTGGCCGCCTGCGCGGCCGGCCTGCGCTCGCTGGGCGTCGAGCAGGGCGACCGGGTCGTCGCCTA
The DNA here is from genome assembly GCA_051986435.1 of Solirubrobacterales bacterium. GTDB lineage: Bacteria > Actinomycetota > Thermoleophilia > Solirubrobacterales > 70-9 > VAYN01. The sequence goes on from JBPYFM010000157.1 coordinate 67,327, forward strand.
CCTCCCGAACGTCGCCGAGGCGGCGATCGCCTTCCTCGCGGTCGCCTCGATCGGCGCGGTCTGGTCCTCGGCCTCCCCCGACTTCGGCGCCGGCTCGCTGATCGACCGCTTCGCCCAGATCGAGCCGAAGGTCCTGATCGCGGTCGACGGCTACCGCTACGGCGGCAAGGACTTCGACCGCCGCGACGTGGTGGCGCAACTGCAGGAGGCGATGCCCTCGCTCGAGCACACCGTGCTCGTCTCGTATCTGGGCCCGGCGGCGACCCTCGAGGGCGCGGTCCCCTGGGCGGACCTCCTGGCCTCCGGCGAGGGAACCCCGCTCACCTTCGCCCGCGTCCCCTTCGACCACCCCCTCTGGGTCCTCTACTCCTCGGGCACCACCGGCCTGCCGAAGGCGATCGTCCAGGGCCAGGGCGGCATCCTGCTCGAGCAGCTGAAGAAGATGCACCTCCACACGAACGCGAAGCCCGGCGACCGCCTCTTCTGGTTCACCACCACGGGCTGGATGATGTGGAACTTCATCGTCTCGGGATTACTGACCGAGGCGGCGATCGTCCTCTACGACGGCAACCCCGGCCACCCCGACATGGGCGCCCTCTGGGACCTCGCCGAGCGCGCCGGGGTGACGATGTTCGGCACCTCCGCCGCCTATATCTCGGCCTGCATGAAGGCCGGGGTGGAGCCCGGCGCGGGCCGCGACCTCTCGCGCCTGCGCTCGGTCGGTTCGACCGGCTCGCCGCTCGCCCCGGAGGGCTTCGACTGGATCTACGAGCACGTCGGCTCCGACACCTGGCTCTTCTCGACCTCCGGCGGCACCGACCTCTGCACCGCCTTCGTCGGCGGCGTCCCCACGCTCCCCGTCTACCGGGGCGAGCTGCAGGCCCGCTGCCTCGGCGCCGCGGTCGAGTCCTGGGACCCCGAGGGCCATCCCCACATCGGCCGGGTCGGCGAGCTGGTGATCACCGAGCCGATGCCCTCGATGCCGCTCTTCCTCTGGGGCGACACCGACGGCTCCCGCTACCGCGAGTCCTACTTCGAGATGTTCCCCGGCACCTGGCGCCACGGCGACTGGATCGAGATCACCGACCGCGGCACCGCGATCATCCACGGCCGCTCCGACTCGACGATCAACCGCGGTGGCATCCGCATCGGCACCGCCGAGATCTACCGCGCCGTGCTGGAGTCCGACGAGATCGTCGACGCCCTCGTCGTCGACCTGCCCAAGGAGGGCACCGACGGCGTGATCGAGCTCTTCGTCGTCCTGCGCGAGGGGGCGGAGCTGACCGACGAGCTGCGCAAGACCCTCGGCCGCCAGGTCCGCGAGCGCTGCAGCCCCCGCCACGTCCCCGACGACGTCCGCGCCGTCGCCGCCGTCCCCCGCACCCTCTCGGGGAAGGTGGTCGAGGTCCCGGTGAAGCGCATCCTGATGGGGGCCGACCCGGCCGAGGTCGTCAGCCGCGACTCGCTGGCGAACCCCGAGGCGCTCGATTATTTCGTCGAGCTCTCCGAATACGCCGCCTGACCGCTACCAGCGGCCGCGGTGCACGACCTCGTCGAAGGGGCGGCGGTCGTGGCGCTTCAGCGGCGCCAGCGGGCGGTCGGCGGGGTAGCCGAGGTCGAGGATGAGCGCCGCTTCGCGGTCCTCCGGCAATCCGAGGACCCCGCGCGCGAGGTCCTGGTCGCCGACGCTCGAGTGGCCGCAGCCGACGCCAAGGTCGGCCGCCGCGAGCTGGATGAACGCCGCCGTCTGGCCGAGGTCGAAGTGCGCCGTCAGCCGCTGCTCCGCGTCGTCGAGGACCGGGAGGACCAGGGCGATCGCCGCCGCTGCGTCGGCGACGTGACGCCCGCCCGGCCAGACCCCCGAGAGGCGCCGGAGCTGCTCGCGCTCGGTGACGAGGACGAAGTCCCAGGGCTGCCAGTTCTTCGCCGACGGCGCCAGTCGCCCGGCCTGGAGGATCTGGTCGAGGTCGGCGTCCGGGATCGGCCGGTCGGTGAATCGGCGGACGTTGCGCCGGGAGCGGATCGCTGTGAAGGTGTCCAAGTTCGACCTCCGGTCAGATGCTGGTGACGCATCTCTGGCGGTGAATGTTCATTTGTAATACTTTATGCCACGGATGGCGCAAGGAGGCTTCCGAGAGTTGGCAGAGAAAGAGACCGCCGGCGCAGTGGCGACGTCCCCGGCAGCACCGGTGGAGCAGCTCGACAACCGCCTGCTCGCCGCCCGCGCCCGGACCGAGATCCTCGCCGCGATCTTCGACGGCCGCTTCGAGGGCAAGCTCCCCAGCGAGGACAAGCTGGCGGCGATGCTGAACATCAGCCGCACGACGGTCCGCACCGCGCTGCAGAGCCTCGAGCGCGACGGCGTGGTCACCCGCCAGCGGGCGATCGGCACGCTGATCAACCCGCACGTGCGCCCGTCGTCCCTCGCCCTCCAGCGGATGACCGGCTTCGACGGCCTGCTCGAAGAGCGCGGCTTCGAGGTCGAGGTCGACATGACCTGGGACTGGGCGAAGCCCGCCCAAGACCTCCTCGAAGCCTTCCCGCTCGAGCCCGACGAGGAGTACCTCGTGGTCGAGAAGGCCTACCGCGCCGACGGCACCCTCGCGCTCTCGATCATCGACATCGTCCCGAAAAGCACGCTGCCCTCGCCGGACCTGCCGGGCGACATCGACGCCTCGCTCTTCGCCTACAGCGAACGCGCCTGGGCGGCGCCGATCCACCACGCGGTGGTCAAACTCGTCCCCGAGGTGAAGAAGGGCGACAACACCCGCCTGGAGATCGAGGACGGCGTCCCCTTCCTGCGGATGCACGAGGTGCACTACTCGGCGCGCGGCGAGGCGCTCGCCTACTCGGTGATCTCGGCCGACGACAAATACATCAGCCTCGAGGTGGTCCGCACGCAGTGAGCGGGAGCGGCGACAAGAGCGCGACGGCCGTCGTCGGCACGTCGGTGCCGCGCCGCGAGGACCGGCCGCTGCTGCGCGGCGAGGGCGAGTACATCGCCGACGTCGAGGCCCCGGCGGGCACGCTCCATGTCGCCTTCGTCCGCAGCCCGGCGTCGCACGCGGAGCTGCGCGGCGTCGACCTCCAGGCCGCGCTCGACGCCCCCGGAGTGCGCGGCGCCTTCGCCTTCGCCGACCTCGGGCTGCCGCCGCTCACCCCGCCGATGGAGAACCCCGACGCGCGCACCGTCCCCCGGCCGCTCCTGGCCGACGACCGGGTCCGCTTCGTCGGCGAGCCGTTGGCGGTGGTCGTCGCCGACAACGCCTACCTCGCCGAGGACGCCGCCGAGCTGGTCGGCTTCGAGCTGCAGCCGCTCGGCGCGGTGGTGGACCCGGTCGCCGCCTGCGAGCCCGGCGGGGTGCTCCTCTTCGACGACACCAACGTCCTCTACGACTCGCGCTTTGAGAAAGGGGAGGTCGACGCGGCGTTCGACGAGGCGGCCGTGGTGGTCGAGCGCCGGTTCCGCAACCCGCGCTACTCGCCCGCGCCGATGGAGGGCCGTGGCGCGCTCGCGATCCCGGAGGCCGACGGGGTCCTCGTCTGGACCTCGAGCCAGGCGCCGCACCGGCTCGCCGAGGTCACCGCCGCGCTGCTGGGACTGGAGCCCGACACCGTGCGCGTGCGCTGCTCCGACGTCGGCGGCGCCTTCGGCCAGAAGGCCCATTCCTACCCGGAGGAAATCCTCTGCGCCTGGCTCGCGCTGCGGCTCGGGCGGCCGGTCCGCTGGATCGAGGACCGGGCCGAGAACCTGCTCGCCGCCTGCCATGCCCGCGACCAGGCGCTGACGATCCGGGTCGCCGCCGACGCCGACGGGAAGCTGCTGGCGATCGACGCCGACGTGATCTGCGACCAGGGCGCCTACGGCGTCTTCCCGCACGGCCACATCCTCGAGGCGCTTGGCACGCCGGCGATCATCCCCGGGCCCTACCGGCTCGACGCCTACCGCTTCCGCTCCCGCTCCGTGGCGACGAACAAGTCGCCGGAGGGCGCCTACCGCGGCGTCGGCCTGCCGGTGTCCGCGTTCGTCCACGAGCGGCTGATGGACATCCTCGCCGGCGAGCTTGACCTGGACCCGGCCGAGATCCGCCGCCGCAACCTGCTGCGGCCGGAGGACATGCCGCACCTCACGCTCACCAACCAGCGCTACGACTCCGGCGACTATCCCGCGGCGCTCGAGGCGGCGCTCGACAAGTTCGGCTACGCGGAGATGCGGGCGGAGGTGGAGGCGATGCGCGCCGACGACCGCCAGGTCGGCATCGGCATCTCCAGCTACGTCGAGTACACGGCGATCAACTCGAAAGTCTTCCAAGGGCGCGGCATGACCGGGATCCCCGGCTGCGACGGCGCCCACCTCGCGGTCGAGCTGGACGGTCGGCTCGCCCTCTGGACCACCCTGCCCGCGATCGGCCAGGGCTCGGCCACCACCTTCGCCCAGCTCGTCGCCGACGCCTTCGCCACCTCCCCGGACGAAGTCGACGTGCACCGCCCCGACACCGCCGTCGGCGCACTCCACGGCACGGGCACCTTCGCCAGCCGCAGCGCCGTCGCCGGCGCCGGGGCGATCGCCCGCGCCGCCGCCGAGCTGCAGGAGCGCCTGCGCGCCGATGCCGCGCCGCTGCTCAAGGTGCCGCCGGAGGAGCTCGAGATCGCCGCCGGCGAGGTCCGTGTCCGCGGCGCCGAGGAGACCGGCATCCCGCTCGCCGAGCTGGTCGCCGACCGGCCGCCGGAGCGCTATCGCGTCTCCGCCGAGTTCGACCCTCCGAACCTCGCCTACCCCTACGCCACCCACGTCTGCATGGTCGAGGTCGACGCCGAGACCGGCGGCCTCGACATCCTCCGCTGGGTCATCGTCGAGGACTGCGGCAAGGTCATCAACCCCCTCATCGTCGAGGGCCAGATCCACGGCGCCACCGCCCAGGGCATCGGCGGCACCACCCTCGAGCAGCTCGTCTACGACGCCGACGGCCAACTCCTCACCAGCTCCTTCATGGACTACCTCCTCCCGACCGCCTCCGACATCCCCACCTTCGACGTCGGCCACCTCGAAACCCCGGCCCCCGGCGACCACGGCGGCGCCAAAGGCGTCGGCGAGGGCGGCACCCTGGCCCCGCCCGGCGCGATCGCCAACGCCGTCTCCGCCGCCCTGGGGCGCGAGTTCAACCAACTCCCCCTCTCCCCCGAGTCCCTCCGCACCGCCGCCCCTTCCCCGCAGGCCGCCTGAGCGGCGCGGGACCTACGACTTCTTGGACTTGCGCGGCCGTCGGTAAGGCATGTAGCGGCGCATGTATTCGGCGAAGCGGGGGATGGTGAAGTCCACGTATCCGTACTGCTTGGTGCTGTAGATCAGGCCCTTGTTGATGAGCTCCTGCCGGATGACGGAGAGCGCACCGACGGTCTTACCGAGCTTGGAGGCGACGGCTCCGGACCGGTACGGCCCGTCGCCGAGCTCCGCCATGGCCCGCATATAGCGCTGCTGGGTGGTGGTCGCACGTTGGATCCGAACCGCGTAGATGCTGCGGTCGAGCGACGCCTGTGCGGCGGGCTTCGCGGCCTCGATGTCGTCGATCGCGATCGGGGAGCCTTCGGCAAGATTCCAAGTGTGCTTCCCGAGTTGTTGGATGTAGAACGGGTAGCCCGCCGTCCAGGCCAGGGCCTCTGAGACCGCCTCCTCGGTGTACTCGACCTTCAGCTTGCGCGCCGGCCCCGTGAGCGCCCGTCGCGCACTCTCCGCATCAAGGTTGGCGATCGTCGGAAAGTCGAACAGGCGCTCGGCGTATGACCTTGCCTCCCCGGACAGGCGAGGAATCTGCGGCAGCCCGGCCGCTGCGACGGTGACCGGCATCTGTTTCTGGGTGCAGCGATGCAGGGCACTGATCATCGCCCGGTACTGGGTCTCCTCGACGAATTGCAGCTCGTCAAGGAAGAAGGCGACCCCTCTCTTCTTCGAGCCGGCCGCCGCCCCCAGCTGGAGCAGGAGCTCCGTCAGGTCGGCCGTGAGGACCCCCTCGTTGATTCCGCTCAGGTCGACCTCGAGCCCGAAATCCGCCGGGCCGGTGAGCTTGATTGCCTTCAGATGGCCGAAAGCCGATCGAATCTGCCGTCCGGCGCGCTCGGTCAGCTTCAGGCGGCCGAGGGCGGTTTCGGCATCGCGCGCGAGATCCGCCACGAGGTTCGAATCCGGGGTCAGCTCGTGGTAGAAGGTCAGGAAATTCTCGTTCTCGGCCAGGTCCTCGAAGGCGTTCAGGAGCACCGTCTTGCCTACGCCACGCAGGCCCTCGATGACCAGGCTCTGCTCCGTGGCCCCATGCTTGAGCCTCCCCACGAGGACTCGGAACTGCTCAAGCTCAGGTTCCCTCCCCGCCAGCTCCGCAGGCCGCGAGCCCGCGTTCGGGGTGTAGGGGTTGCCGATGGCGTCCATGCGGTTCTAAGAAGTCATCAGCGGTTATAAGGGCTCAGCATATAAGTCCATATAACTACATATAAGTCCTTAGAGAGACCAGCGAACCTCCGCGAGTCCCTCGTGGGCGGTCCGTTCTTCGCGCTCTCCTGCGGGATCGGGGCGCTCAGGGATTTTCATTTGACGTCCTAGGTCCAATGTATTACAAAGTGCCTCTGGGAACAGCAGAATCGATCTGGGTGGGAAAAACCCGAGGAGGAGAGAGATGAAGCGTCGTTTGTTCGCGTTGTGTCTTCTGATCGCGGCACTTGGTGTGGCCGTGGTCGTCGCCGGGTGTGGGGGCTCGTCCAGCACTTCCTCGGGCGAATCCACGGAAGCGGCATCGGAAGAAGGGGCGGCGGAATCGTCGGGGGGCGAAACCGCCGACACGAGTGAATCGTCGGGCAAGGGCGGTGGGATGAAGGTCGGCTTCGTCTACATCTCGCCGCTGCCGGGCTCAGCTTGGTCGGAGGCCTGGGACGCGACCCGGAAGGGATTGGAAAAGAAGTTCGGGGCCGAAACCACGGTGGTCCAGCCGATCGAAGAAAACACCGAAGTGGTCGGGGTGCTGCAGGGCCTGATCCGGGAAGGCAACGAACTGATCTTCGCCACCGCGCTCGGCTACCAGCCCTACGTGGAACAGGTGGCGGAAGAAAATCCGGAAGTGGACTTCGTGGTGACGGGCCCGTGGCTGCAGGAAACCGAACTGCCGCCGAACGTCTCCGCCGTCTACGCCAACCTCTGGGAAGTCAGGTACCTGAGCGGCATGGTGGCCGGGGCGATGACCAAATCGAACACGCTCGGCTTCGTCAGCGCGTTCTCGGTGTCCAGCGTGGTCGCGGGGATCAACGGCTTCGAGCTCGGGGCGAAAGCGACCAACCCGGAAGCGAAGACCAAGGTCGTGTTCACCAGCGCCTGGTACAACCCGCCGCAGAACACGCAGGCGGCCGAGACGCTGGCCAAGAGCGGCGCCGACGTGATCGCCAAACACCAGGACGACACCGGGGCCATCATCGGCGCCGAACAGTCCGGGGCGTACGCGATCGGCTCGGAGTTCGACACCTCGAGCCAGAACCCGAAGGCGTTCCTTACCGGCTCGGTCTACAACTGGGAACCGTATGCGGTCGAAAAGTACGAACAGGCCGAAAAGGGCACGTTCACGAACGACGAAGTGAACGGCGACCTGAAATCGGGCATGGTCGAGCTGGCGCCGCTCAACTCGGCGGTCCCGGCGAGCGTCAAGAAGGAAGTCGAAAAAGCCGAAGCGGAAATGAAAGCCGGGAAGCTGTACGTGTTCGAAGGCCCGCTGAAGTCGAACACCGGCGAAGAAGTGTTGAAGTCGGGCGAAGCGTGGAAAGCGCCCGCCGAAGTGTATGAAAACAGTGAATTCCTGGTCGAAGGCATCGAAGGGAAGATCCAGGAATAGTGGTTGCGCCGGCCGACACGAAGGCCGTCGACGGGACCTCCGGCGGAGAGGGCAGGGCCGACGCCCTGACCCTCTTCGCCCGGGGGATCACCAAGTCGTTCGACGGCAAGTTCGCCAACGAGGACGTCGACCTCGAGCTGCGCGGGGGTGAGATCCACGCCCTGCTGGGCGAGAACGGGGCGGGCAAGACGACCCTGATCTCGGTGCTCTGCGGCCAGTACAAGGCCGATTCGGGCACGGTCGAGATCGACGGCGAGGTCCACCAGTTCTCCTCGCCGCGCGACGCGCTGCGGGCCGGGATCGGCGTCGTCCACCAGGACCTGCGCCAGATCACCCGCTTCAGCGTGATCGAGAACGTCGTCCTCGGCTCCGACCACGGCCCCAGCCGCGAGGCGGAGAAGAAGGTCGAGGAGATCGGCAAGGGCCTCGGCTTCGAGCTCGACCCGAGGGCGAACGTCGGCTCGCTGAGCGTCGGCGAGCGCCAGCAGCTGGAGATCATCAAGCTCCTGTACCGCGGCTCGCGGATCCTGATCCTTGACGAGCCGACCGCCGTCCTCGCGCCCGAGCAGAGCCGCCAGCTCTTCGACGCCCTGCGCCGCCTCGCCGGCGAGGGCAAAGCGATCGTCTTCGTCAGCCACCGCCTGCGCGAGGTTACCGAGGCCGCCGACCGTGTGACCGTCCTCCGCCACGGCCGGGTCGTCGCCAAGCGCCCGGTCGAAGGCGCCGATCCCGCCGAGCTGGCCGCCCTGATGGTCGGCGACGACGCCGAGCCGCCGCTGACCGTGACACCGGGCACGCCCGCCGAGCCGGTGCTCGTGCTCAAGGACGCGCGCTGCGGCTCCGGCCGCCGCGCCCTCACCGGCGTCGACCTGACCGTCCGCCGGGGCGAGATCGTCGGCGTCGCCGGGGTCAGCGGCAACGGTCAGGTGGAGCTCGCCGAGGTCGCCGCCGGGATGCGCAAGCTCGACCGCGGCCACCGCGAGGACCACGCCGAGCAGATCGCCTTCATCCCCGAGGACCGGCTCGCCACCGGGCTGGTCGGCTCGATGTCGATCGAGGACAACCTCGCCTTCCGCCGCTACGACCGCGGGCCGATGTCGACGCCCCTCTTCCTGCGGCGGTCGAAGATCCGCACCTGGGCCAACGACCTGATCGAGCGCTTCGCGGTCCCGACCAACCGGCCGGGGCTGAACGTCGCGGCGCTCTCCGGCGGCGGCCTGCAGCGGGTGATCATCGCCCGCGAGATCTCCGAGCAGCCCGACCTGTTGATCGCCTCGCAGCCGACCCGCGGGCTCGACGTCGTCTCCGCCGGGGGCGTCCGCGCCCAGATCGTCGCCGCCCGCGACAACGGCGCCGGCTGCCTCGTCGTCAGCGAGGACCTCGACGAGCTGCTGCACCTCTCCGACCGCATCGTGGTCATGCTCGGCGGCCAGATCGTCGCCTCGCTGGAGCGCGGCGAGGCCGACCGCGCCACCCTCGGCCGCCGGATGACCGGCGTCGGCGAGGCGGAGCTCGCGGCATGAGGCGGTGGCGCCTCGAAAAACGGACGGCGCCGAGCCTCGGCGGCCGCATCGCCCAGCCGATCCTGGCGGTGATCGCCGGCTTCGTCTTCGGCGCGATCGTCCTCGCGATCGGCGGCCACGACATCGGCAACGCCTACAAGGCGATGTGGGAAGCGTCGTTCGGCACCGGTCCCGGCTTCGAACAGGTGCTGATCCGGGCGACGCCGCTGCTGCTCTGCGGCCTCGCCGTCACCGTCGCGCTGCGGATGAACATCTGGAACATCGGCGCCGAGGGCCAGATGGCGATGGGCGCGATCGGCGCCACCTTCGTCGCTTACCACACGACCTCGCTCGGGACCTTGCCGATCCTCGTCGCGATCTTCCTCGGCGGCGCCGTCGCCGCCGGCCTCTGGGCGCTGATCGCGGCGATCCCGCGGGCGCTGGTCGGGCTCAACGAGATCATCGTCACCCTCTTCCTCAACTACATCGCGCTGCTCTTCCTCAGCGCCCTGATCAACGGTCCCTGGAAAGACCACGCCTCGATCGGCCAGGCCTACGGCCGGCGGCTGCCCACCCAGGCGGCGCTGCCGCTGATCGGCAACACGAAAGTGACGATCGGGATCTTCATCGCGCTCGCCGCTGCGATCGGCATCTACTGGCTGCTCGACCGCTCGCGCGCCGGCTTCTCGCTGCAGATCGCCGGCGGCAACGTGCGGGCGGCGAGATACCTCGGCCTCGGCATCGGCCGGCGGATCCTCTTCGTGCTCTTCCTCTCCGGCGCCGTCGCCGGGCTGGCCGGGGTGATCCAGCTGACCGCCTCCGGCGGCGGCCGCCTACAGGAAGGCCTCACCGGCGGCTATGGCTACATCGGCATCCTCGTCGCCTTCCTGGCGCGGACGAAGGTGCAGGCGGTGGTCGTCGTCGCGCTGCTCTACGCGGCTCTGCTCACCGGCGGCACCGCCTTGCAGTCGACCGGGATCCCGAGCTCGATCGCCGAAATCATCCAGGCCTCGATCATCATCTTCGTGCTGATCGGCCAGGCGCTGGGCTCCTACAAGCTGGTGCGCACCGCGCCGGCCAAATCGCCGCCGGCCCGCCCGGCCGCCGCCATCGGGGAGGCCCTATGAGCGCGGAGCGACCAAGCGTCCATATCTGGCTCTTCGCGCCGGGAGCGAAGCGGGAGGAGTTGCGATGAACTTCTGGGTCGACGCACTGAGCACCGGCGTGGTGCTGGGGACGCCGCTAGCGTTCGCCGGCCTCGGCGAGCTGATCGCGGAGCGGGCCGGGGTGATCAACCTCGGCGTCGAGGGGATGATGCTGATCGGCGCCGTCGTCGGCTTCGCGGTCGGCATCCACACCGGCAGCATCTTCTGGGCGATGGTCGCGGGCGGGTTCGCCGGCGGCCTGCTCGGCCTCCTGCACGCGGGGATGACGATCGGCCTGAAGGTGAACCAGATCGTCATGGGCCTGACCCTGACCATCCTCGGCACCGGCCTCTCCTCCTACATCGGGGCGAGCTACGGGAACGAACCGTTCAAAGAGCACCTGTCAAAGATTGACATTCCGCTGCTGTCGAAGATCCCCTGGATCGGCGAAATACTCTTCCAGCAGGACATCATGGTGTACATCGCGATCCTCACCGTGATCGCGGCGGCGCTGATCATCAACCGCACCCGCCACGGGCTGGCGCTGCGCGGGGTGGGCGAGGCGCCCGCCGCCGCCGACGCGGCCGGCGTCCCCGTCTTCACCGTCCGTTACGTCGCGGTGTGGCTGGGCGGTGTGCTGGCCGGCATCGGCGGCGCCTACCTATCGGTCGTCTACACGCAGTCGTGGTCGAACGAACTGACCGCGGGCCGCGGCTGGATCGCGATCGCCCTCGTCATCTTCGCCTCCTGGCGCCCGCTCCTGCTGCTGCCGGGCGCGCTCCTCTTCGGCTTCATCGAAGCGTTGAACTTCCAGCTCCAGGCCAAGGGCGTGTCGATCCCCAGCCAGTACCTGTCGATGATGCCCTACGTCTTCACCCTGGTCGTGCTCGCCATCGTCTGGACCCGCCAGCGCGGGCGCAGCGGCTGGGGCATGCCGGAAGCCTTGGGAACCGCCTATGAGAGGGAGGGACGTTCGTGAGTGAAGCGACCGTGCGGCTCGGCGTGGTGCAGCCGCAGACCTATTACGGGGACGAGGAGGCACGCAACCTCGAGGAGGCGCTCAGGCACGTCGCCCGGGCGGCGGCGCTCGAGATCGACCTGCTCCTCTTCCCGGAGAACTACCCCGGGCCGCACCGCGACCACAGCCGCTTCGAGGTGATCGACGCCCTGCGCGCCGCGGCCGCCGAGCACGGGGTGGCGCTCGCCGCCGGGACCTCGACCGAGACCGAGGAGGGCTCCGGCAGGTTCCGCCTCTCGACCGTCCTGATCGACGCCGAGGGCGCCGTCGTCGGCACCAACCACCGCACCCACCCGGTCGGCCCCTACATCTACGAAGGCGGCGACCTCTGGGACTTCCCTTACGAGGAGCACGACGAGATCCCGGTCTTCGACATGGGTTGGGGCAAGGTCGGCGTCGTCACCTGCAGCGAGGTCTTCGTGCCCGAGGTGGCGCGCGTGCTGGCGCTGAAGGGCGCCGAGCTCTGCCTGTTCCCGACCGGGATCCTGATCGACGAGCTCGGCTACACCGACAACTGGCGCACGCTGGTGCGCGCCCGCGCGATCGAGAACCTGATGTACACGGCGGTGACCGTGAACCTCTTCGATCCCGCCTTCGCGGATCCGTACCGGACCGGCCCCGCCGGCCCGCCGACCGCCTCCGGCCTCACCGCCGGCATCGCGATGATCGCCTCGCCGGAGCGCGTCCTCGCCCAGAGCGAGTCCCCCGGCATCCTCTGCGCCGACCTCGACCTGGCCCGCGTCCGCGGCCTGCGCGAGACCACCGAGGAGCTGCTCGTCCCCGCCCCCTACCGGACCATCCCCGGCATCCTCGACTGGCGCCGGCCGGAGGTTCTCCGAACCCTGACCGAGGAAGAGGTAAGCCGATGAAGCTGGTCAACGAGTTCACCGTCGCCGCGCCGATCGAGGAGACCTGGACGACGCTGCTTGACGTCGAGCGGGTCGCGTCCTGCCTGCCCGGCGCGTCGATCGAACCGGTCGGCGAGGACGGCTCCTACCGCGGCCGCATGCGGGTGAAGGTCGGCCCGGTGAGCATGTCCTACGGCGGCACCGTCCGCCTCGCCGAGGTCGACGCCGACTCCCACGTCGCCGCCTTCGAGGCGCGGGCGAAAGAGACGCGCGGCACCGGCACCGCGGCGGCGACGATCCGCAACACGCTTACCGAGACGGCCGACGGCACCCGGGTGCAGGTCGAGACCGATCTCGACGTCACCGGCCGCCCCGCCCAGTTCGGGCGCGGGCTGATGGAGGAGGTGGCCTCGAAGATGCTCGGCCAGTTCTCCGGCCGGCTGGAAAAGCTCGTCCTCGACGGCCCGCCGGCGGACTCCTCCCCGGCCGGCGCGGACACGGGGAGGGGGGCGAAGGCGGCAGAAGCCGATGGCGGCGCGGCCCCGCGGGCCGCGTCCTCGGCGCCTTCCGCCGACGACGACGGCGAGGTGCTCGACCTCGGCGCCGCGATGCTCGGCGGCGGGGCGACCAAGATGGTCGCGGGCGGGCTCGGCGTGGCGCTGCTCGCGGCGCTGCTGAGCCTCCTGTTCCGCCGTCGCCGCAAGCCGGGCTTCGACTTCTCGATCTCCTACCGCCCCTGAGGAGCGAGGTGCCGACGAAGGTCGCAACCCGCCGGGGCACCGATGCCTCGATCGGGCGCTCCGAGCGCCGCAAGGAGGACCTGCCGCTGCTGCGCGGCCAGGCCGGCTTCGTCGACGACCTCCACGACGCGGACGCCCTGCACGCGGCGATCCTGCGCTCCCCGGTCGGCCACGCGCGGGTCGGCCGCGTCGACCCCGGCCCGGCGCGCGCGCTGGACGGCGTCGTCGACGTGATCACCGCCGCCGACCTCCCCGAGGGCGGGCCGAAGATCCCGATGCGGATGTTCAAACGCGAGGGCATGGAGCGCTTCCTCCAGCGCCCCCTGGCCACCGACAAGGTGCGTTATTCGGGCGAGCCGGTGGCGGTCGTCGTCGCCGAATCGCGGTACCTCGCCGAGGACGCGGCGGAGCTGGTCCAGGTCGATTACGAGCCGCTGCCGAGCGCGCTCGACATCGCCGCGACCCTGGCCGCCGACGCGCCGCTCCTGCACGAGGAGGCGGGGACCAACCTGGTCGCCGAGTACGACCTCGGCCGCGGCGACGTCGAGGAAGCGCTCGCCGCCGCCGAGGAGGTCGTCGAAGTCACCTTCCACTGCGGCCGCCACGCGGCGGTGCCGATGGAGCCGCGCGGCCTGCTCGCCTTCCCCGAGGAGGGCACCGACCGCCTCGTCCTCCACGGCGCCGCCAAGATCGTCCACGTCAACCGCCGCATCCTCGCCGCGATGCTGGGCTGGCCGGAGGAGCGGATCCGCTTCGTCGAGCCGGCCGTCGGCGGCGGCTTCGGCGCCCGCGGCGAGTTCTACCCGGAGGACTACCTGATCCCCTTCTGCGCGCTGCGGCTCGGCCGCCCCGTCGCCTGGACCGAGGACCGCGAGGAGCACCTGCGCTCCACCAATCACTCGCGCGACCAGCTCGACCGCATCCGCATCGGGCTCGACGCCGACGGCCGCTTCCTGGCTCTCGACGCGGAGCTGACGATCGACACCGGCGCCTACGTCCGCACCCACGGCGGGGTCGTGCCGGGGATGTCGGGCGGGCTGCTCCCCGGGCCCTACGTCTGGCCGGCGTTCCGTGCCAAGGTGCGCCAGGTCGTCACCAACAAGACGCCCGCCGGGACCTACCGGGCGCCGGGCCGTTACGAGACGACGCTGGCGCGCGAGCGGGCGGTCGACGTGGCGGCGCGGCGGATCGGCCTCGACCCGGCGGAGCTGCGGCGGCGCAACCTGATCCCGGCGGAGCGCATGCCCTACGACAACGGCTCGCTGACCGACGGCCACCCGGTCGTCTACGACTCGGGCGATTACCCGCTGCTGCTGGAGCAGTCGCTGGAGCTCTTCGGCGAGGAGGAGATGCGGCGCTGGCGCGAGGCGGCCGGCGCGGGCCGGCGGCGCGGGCTCGGCGTCGCCTACTTCGTCGAGAAGAGCGGCATCGCCGAATGGGAGTACGCGCGGATCGAGCTCGGCGACGACGGCCGGCCGGTCGTCTACAGCGGCTCGGCCTCGGTCGGTCAGGGGGTCGAGACGGTCCTCGCCCAGGTCGCCGCCGAGACGCTCGGCCTCCCCTACGATTCGGTCACCGTGCGCCACGGCGACACCGACGAGGTGCCGGACGGGATGGGCGCTTTCGGCAGCCGCGCCACCTCGCTCGGCGGCGCCGCCGTCGCCGAAGCGGCGAGCGCTCTGCGCGGGCGCCTGCTGGCGCTGGCCGGCGAGGAGCTGGGGCTCGACCCGGCGGACCTCGACCTGGCCCCGGGCGGCGTCGTCGCCTTCGAGGGCGGGGTGGAGGGCGTCTCCTACGCGCGCCTGCGCGAGCTCGCCGGCGGGTCGCTCGCCGAGGAGACGACGTTCCGCACCGACGCGATGAGCTTCCCCTACGGCGTCCATTGTTGCGCGGTCGAGGTCGACCCCGAGACCGGCGAGGTGCGGATCGAGCGATATGCGGTCGGTTATGACGTCGGGCGCGCGGTCAACCCGCAGCTGATCGAGGGCCAGATCCGCGGCGGCCTCGCCCAGGGCGTCGGCGGCGCGCTCTTCGAGGAGCTCGCCTACGACGAGAACGGCACGCTGGTCAGCGGCTCGTTCATGGACTACCTGATCCCGACCGCCACCGAGGTCCCCTCGGTGCGGGTGCGGGTGACCGAGGAGGCGCCGACCCAGCGCACGCCGCTCGGCGCCAAGGGCGCCGGCGAGGGCGGGACGACGGCCGCGGGCGCGGCGATCGCCGCCGCGGTCTCCGACGCGGTGGGGGTCGAGGTGACCGAGACGCCGATCCGCCCCGAGTGGGTCGTGCGCGCGGCCCGGGGGGAGGCCGCGTGAAGCCGCCCGCCTTCGATTACGAGGCGCCGACGAGCGTGGACGAGGCGCTCGCGCTGCTGGCCGAGCGCGGTGCCGACGGCAAGGTGTTGGCCGGCGGCCAGAGCCTGGTGCCGCTGCTGAACTTCCGCCTCGCGCGCCCGGAGGTGCTGATCGACGTCAACGGCCTGCAGGAGCTCTCCTACCTGCGCCGCGAGGAAGGCGCGCTGCGGATCGGCGCGCTGACCCGGCACGCGTCGCTCGAGCACTCGCGCCTTGCCGCCACCCACTGGCCCCTGCTGACCGAGGCGATGGGCTGGGTCGCCCACCCGCAGATCCGCAACCGCGGCACGGTCGGCGGGTCCTGCGCCCACGCCGACCCGGCGGCGGAGCTGCCGGTGGTGATGACGGCGCTCGATGCCCGCTTCCGGGTGCGCTCGACCCGTGGCGAACGCGTGCTGAGCGCCCCGGAGATGTTCGTCGGGCAGTTGGAACCCGGGATCGAGCCCGACGAGCTGCTGGTCGAGATCGAGGTGCCGCCTGTCGCACCCGGGACCGGCGCCGCCTTCGTCGAGTTCGCCCGCCGCCACGGCGACTTCGCGCTCGGCGGGGTCGCCGCGATGGTGACGACGGACGCCGAGGGGATCTGCCGCGGCGCCGCGATCTCGCTGCTCGGCGCCGGCCCGACGCCGCTGCGCCCGGGCGAGGCGGAGGCCGCTCTGGTCGCCGCGCCGGTCGACGCGACCACGGCGGCCGAGGCGGCGAAGCTCGCCGTCCGCGATGCCGCGCCGACCGGCGACCTGCACGGCAGCGCCTCCTACCGGCGCGACCTGATCGAGACCCTGACCCGACGCGCCCTGCTCGCCGCCGCCGAGCGGGCAGGAGGAGGCGACGCACGATGAGTGGCACGCGGAAGGTGAGCGTGGAGATCAACGGGGTGCCGGTCGAGGCGGAGGTCGAACCGCGCCTGCTGCTGTCGGACTTCATCCGCCACGAGGCGGGGCTGACCGGGACCCACGTCGGCTGCGAGCACGGCGTCTGCGGCGCCTGCACCGTGCAGCTGGAAGGGCGGCCGGTCCGCTCCTGCCTGATGTTCGCGGTGCAGGTCGACGGGCGCAGCGTCCGCACGGTCGAGGACCTGGCGCCGTCAGAGACCGAGATGCACCCGCTCCAACAGGCCTTCCACGAGTGTCACGCCCTGCAGTGCGGGTTCTGCACTCCCGGTTTTCTGATGAGCATCGAGCCGGAACTCGCCGGCGCCGACGAACTGACCGACGCCGAGATCCGCGAGATGGTCGGCGGCAACCTCTGCCGCTGCACCGGCTACCAGGGGATCGTCGAGGCGGTCCGACTCGCTGCTCGTCGCATCAATGAGAAAGGACACGCATGAAACTGGTCGATCTGACCCACACGTTCACCATCCACACCCCAGGTTGGGTCGGCTACCCCTCCCCGACGCTCTCCTACTTCCAGCGGCACGCGACCAACGGGATCGTCTCGCAGAAAATCGACCTGCCGCTGCACTCCGGCACCCACTTCGACGCCGAGATGCACATCGTCTCCGGCGGCAAGGACCTCGCCTCGGTGCCGCTCGACACGCTCTGCCGCGAGGGCGTGATCGTCGACATCTCCGACGACATGGACGACTGGACGGTGATCAAACCGGAGCACATCACCTCGCGGGTGGAGGTGAAAAAGGGTGACATCCTCCTGTACCACACGGGTTGGCAGCGCTTCTACAACGGCCGCTCGGAGGAGGACGAGGAACGGTACTTCCTGCGTCACCCCGGCGGTGACCGTGAGTTCGCCGAATGGGTGGTGGACATGGAGCTGGCCTGGACCGGCTTCGACACCGGCTCCGGCGACCATCCGATGAACACCTCGATCCGCTTCAAGCGCCCCGACGCGGCGAAGGCCTACGAAAAGGCGATCGGCAAGGACATCAACGAGGTGTTCCCCGAGGAGGACATCTTCGTCATGCACAAGGTGCCGTTCCGCCAGGGCATCACCCACCTGGAGAACCTCGGCGGCGACATCGCCGAGGTGGGCAGCCGCCGCTGCATGATCGGCGCCTTCCCGATTCCGATCGAGGGCGGCGAGGCCTCGCCCTGCCGCGTGGTGGCGTTCATCGATGACTGAGGTCGGCAGCTTCGACGGGATCGCCGAGGAAGAGCCGTTCCCGGGGGTGCGGCGGCGGAGCTTCGACGCCGAGGGGGCGACGGTCACCGAGTACCGGTTCGAGCCGGGGGCGACCTTCCCCCAGCACCGCCACGCCCAGGAGCAGATCACGATGGTCGCCGCGGGCACGGTGTCGATGACGATCGAGGGCAAGGCCTCGGAGATCGCCCCCGGCGGCTACTCGGTGGTCGCCCCACAGGTCGAGCACGGGATCACGGCAGGGCCGGAGGGCGCGCGCTTCCTGGCGGTGGTGACGCCGCGCCGCGGCGCCCGCGACGAATACGAGGTGGAGTGAGATGAGCGCAGGCATCGACGTGATCTCGGCGGCCTCCGGGCGGGCGGTCGACCTGACCGACGGCCAGGGCGAGGCCTACGTCGTCGTCGGCCCCGACAGCGGGGCGGAGTTCCGGACGATGGCGGTGGTGCGGCTCGCCGACGGCGCGTCGACCGTGACCATGACCCACCCCGACGAGGCGGTCTGGTACATCGTCCGCGGCGGCGGCACCGCGCGTCCCGACGAAGGCGAGGAGCTGGAGCTCGACGAGGGCTCGATGGTCCACGTCGAGCCGGGCGCGGCATACGCGCTCGCGGCGGGGCCCGAGGGGCTTGAGGCGATCGGCGGCCCGTCGCCGCCCGACCCCGACTTCGGCACCGACGCGGCGCCGCGCCGCGAGGGCGCCCGGGTGCGCAGGTTCCACCGCGACAAGCCGGCGCTGAAGGTGCCGATGATCTCCTCCGACGCGCGACTGGTCGTCTTCCCCGGGGTCGGCGCCGAGAGCGCCAACATGAACTACGTGCGGCTCGAACCGGGCGAGGAGAACGTGCCCCACGTGCATCCGGAATCCGAGGACACGATCTTCATCCTCGCCGGCAAGGGGACGGTGTGCGATCACGACTCGGGCGTGGTACAGGAGTTCGAGGCGGGCGACGTGATCCACGTGCCGGTCGGGCTGAAGCACGCCGTGCGGGCCGACCGGGGCGTCGAGATCGTCAGCGTCGGCGGGCCGTGCCCGCCGGATCGCGGCATGCTCGAGCGGGCCGCCGCGGCGGCCGCCGAAGCAGCGGACGCGGACGCCGGATGACCGCCGTCGCGCTCGCCCAGGTCAGTGGCCCGGCGGGCGCGGCCGACGCGAACCGGGCGAAGGGGCTCGCCGCGGCGGAGCGAGCGTTCGATCAGGGCGCCGACCTCGTCGTCCTGCCCGAGCTGCTCGTCCCCGGGTACGACTGGGACCGCGCGCGGCTGGAGGCGGGCGCCGAGCCGCTCGACGGGCCGACGGTGAGCGCCTGGACCGAGCTTGCGGCGCGCCACGGCGGCTGGATCGCGGGCGGCCTCGCCGAGCGCGACGGCGCGCGCCTCTTCAACACCGGCGTGCTGGTCGGCCCCGGGGGCGTCACCCTCCACTACCGCAAGCTCCACCTCTTCTCCGGCGAGAAGGGCGTCTTCACCCCCGGCGACCTCGGCCTGCCCGTCGTCGACACGCCGCTCGGGCGGATCGGCGTCTGCATCTGTTACGACCTGCGCTTCGTCGAGACGCTGCGGGCGCTGTCGCTGGCCGGGGCGGAGCTTGTCTGCGTGCCGACCGCCTGGGTGCAGGGGTTCGACGCCGTGCGCTGGGACGCCGAGGGCTTCTGCCCACAGGCGCGTTATGCGGCGATGCAGGCGAACCTCGACGGCGTCTTCGTCGCCTGCGCCTCGCAGGCGGGCGAGTGGGACGAGCACACCTTCCTCGGCTCCTCGGTGCTGGCCGATCCGCGCGGGCGCGTCGTTGCCGGGCCGCTGCCGGGGGACGCCGACGAGGTCGTGCTCGCCGAGATCGACCTCGGCGCCGACGGCGGGGCGAGCGACCGCGGCGGCGGCATCCGGCCGCGCGAGGACCGTCGCGACGACGTCTACTCGCTGGTGCTGGACGGGCGCGCGCTCTGACGCGTGGGCGGGTGCGCGATGAGCTCGGCCAGCTGCGCGGGGGTGTCGATGTCGACCGAGGTGCCGAGGTCGTCGCAGGGGATCAGCGGCGCGCCCGCGGCCTTCAGGACCTGGCCCGGCTTGCGACCTGACTGCGGCGCGCCTTCCAGCCGCGCGAAAAGCTCGCGCTCGACCAGGACGGGATGCCCGGGCCGCCCCGCATAGGAGGCGCGCAGCGCGGCGAGGCCGGGGCGGCGGGCGGCGAGCAGGCGCGCGGCGGCGGCGGGCGAGACGTAGGGCTCGTCGCCGAGGGTGATCAGCGCCGCCTCGACGTCGGCGGGCAGCGCGGCGAGGCCGGCGCGCAGGGAGGCGGCGCGGCCGAGCTCCCAGTCGGCGGCGCGGACGACGCGCGCGTCGCCGAGGTCGACCGTCGCCTCGATCTCCTCGGCATAGGCGCCGAGGACGACGACGGTCAGGTCGGTGCCGGACGCGGCGGCGGTCGCCAGCGCGTGCTCCAGGAGCGGCCGACCCTCGAGGAGGGCGAGCTGCTTGCGACCACCGAAACGGGTGGCGGCGCCGGCGGCGAGCAGCACCGAGGCGACCCTTCCCGGCATGCTCACGGCGTGGAGCCCGGATTCGACATCGCCTGGATGGTATTGGCGCGACGCGTGCGCATCGGCTGGCTGTCCCCGTGAGCAGGCAGGCGCGTCGGGCCGCCGCGGCCCTGATCTTCGTCGTCCTCAACCTGCGCCTCGCGGTCGCCGCGATCCCGCCGGTCCTGGGGGAGATCGAACGGGAAACCGGGCTCTCATCGGCGGCGGCGGGCGTGCTGACCGCGCTGCCGGTCCTCTGCTTCGGCGCGGTGGCGCTGCTGACCCCGCCGCTCTTGCGGCGCCTCCGGATGGCGCCGCTCCTGCTGCTGACGATGGTCGCGATCGTCGTCGGCATCGCGATCCGCCTCGACTCGACGCTGGTGGCGCTCTTCGCAGGCACGATCGTGCTGGGGGCCGGGATCGCGGTCGCCAACGTCCTCGTGCCGGGCCTGATCAAACGCGACTTCCCCGCCCAGGCCGCGATCATGGTCGGCCTCTACTCGGTCGGGCTGTCGCTGAGCGGCGCGATCTCGGCCGGGCTCACGGTCCCGGTCGAGCACCTCTTCGGCATCGGCTGGCGCCCGGCCGTCGCCGTCTGGGGCATCTTCGCCATCCTCGCGCTGGTCCTCTGGGCGCCGCAGGTCCGCCTCCTCGAGCCGACCGAATCCGGCCCCGCCGAGCCCGCCGTCGGCCGCGCGCTCTGGCGCGACCGGCTCGCCTGGAACGTGACCCTCTTCATGGGCTTCCAGTCGCTCGCCTTCTACACGACGCTGAGCTGGCTGCCGAGGATCCTCGAGGACAATGGCATGTCCCAGGGCACGGCGGGCTGGATCCTCTCCTTCTCCTTCTTCCCCGCGATGGCGGCGGCCTTCGTCACCCCGGGCATCCAGCGCCGCCTGCGGTGGCGGCCGATGCTGGTCATGTCCCTGGCCGCCGTCTGGGCGATCGCCTACGCCGGCCTGATCGTCGGGCCGACCGACGCTCCCTACGTCTGGGCCACCCTCCTCGGCTTCGGCCAGGGCATGGCGCTCGCGCTCGGGGTCGGGTTCATCGTCGCCCGCGCCCCGGACTCCCACCACGCCGCCCACCTCTCGACCATGGCCCAGGGGGTCGGCTACCTGATCGCCGCCGCCGGCCCGTTCGTGGTCGGCGCCTTCCACGCGCTCACCGGTGGCTGGACCGTGCCGCTGCTCCTGCTGATCGCCAACCTGGTCCCGATGGTGATCGCCGGCTTCCTCGCCTGCCGCGAGGGCCACGTGCTGGAACCGAGGGCCCGGCGCTGACTTCCCCCTGTGCTTTTCCCGCCCGCGCCGTCCCTCGTCAAGCCTTTCCTCTATCGCGAGTGTCGGAGCGCGGCGACCGCGCCGACTGAATCGCGTGACCCGCCGCGCGGGCCGCGCGCCGGCGCTGGTCGACGGGATGGACCCTGGATCGGAGGACCTGATCCTGGTCGAGGGCTTCCACCGCGAGGGCCTCACCGCCGGCGGCGCCGACAACGGCGCGCCCGGCCCGCGGCCGAAGTACTCGCCCGGCTACCACGGCGCCTTCCTGCCCGACCCCGACGGCCACAACGTGGCGGCCGTCCGGCACGCGCCGCGGTCGTCTTAAGCGGCGCTATAGGTGGGAAAGGTCGACCGCGCCGCGCGGCGCCGCGACTGCAGCGTCAGCGACTCGCCCCGACCTCGGCCTCGCCGTCGATCAGGCCGGCGCTCGCCAGCTCGGCGTCGTCGCGCCAGGTCTCGCGCACGGTGGCGCCGACCGGGCGGGTGGCCTGCTCCTCGCGCGGCGCCAGCGTGACCGCGACCAGGGTGGCGAAGACGGCGATGCCGGCGCCGGTCCAGAGCGCGGTGGTGTAGCCGCCGACGGCGGGGAAGGCCGAGCCGGCGACCTCGTGCGAGGCGAGGATGGAGGCGACGAGCGCGGAGCCGGCGGAGAAGCCGATCGAGCGGACCACCTGGTAGAAGCCCATCGCGCTGCCGACCTCGTGGGCGGGGACGGAGCGGGTGATCAGGCCGGGGATCGCGGCGAAGGTGAAGCCGAAGCCGATGCCGAGGAGCGCCATCATCACGCAGGCCTGCCAGAGGGCGCCGTGGACGAGGGCGAAGAAGACGCCCGCCGCGGCGATCGCCAGGCCGCCGATGCCGAGGGCCACGCGGGAGCCGCCGCGGCGCAGCGTCGCGGTCATCAGCCGGCTGCCGATGAGGCTGGCGACCGAGAACGGCACCAGGCAGAGGCCGGCGACCAGGGTCGAGGCGCCGAAGCCGAAGCCCTCCGAGGAGGGCGTCTGGACGAACTCGGTGATCACGGTGAGGAACATGTAGAGGGCGATGCCGAGGAGGCCCGCGGAGGCGTCGGCGCCGAGGACGGCGCGGTGGCGGAGCTGGGTGAGGTCGACGAGCGGCTCGGCGGCGTCGAGTTGGTGGCGGACCCAGAAGGCGAGGACGACGATGGCGACGGCGAAGCAGAGGAGGGTGGGGGCCGAGGTCCAGCCCCATTCGTGGCCCTCGCCGATGCCGATCATCAGCGCGACCACCGCAAGGCTGCCGACCGCGGCGCCGGTGACGTCGAGGGAGACCGCGGCGCCGTCCTTGTTGGAGGGGATCTGCAGGTAGGCGGCGACGAGGGCGGCGGCGCTGAGGATCGCGCCGAAGAAGAAGGCGGCGTGGAGGTCGACCTGTTGGGCGATCAGGCCGCTGATCGGGTAGCCCGCGCCGAGGCCGGTGGCGCCGCTGACCGAGAGCAGGGCGATGGTGCGGCGGGCGTGCTCGCCCCGAAGGTGGTCGCGCGCGGCGGCCATCGCGATCGGCGCGAGCCCGAGGCCGATGCCCTGCATCACCCGGCCGACCACCAGCAGCGGCAGCGAGTCGGCGAGCCCGGCGATGACGCCGCCCGCGGTGACGACGAGCAGCGCGCCGAGGATCGACTGCCGGCGGTGGCGCCCGTCGCCGAGCCGGCCGAGAACGGGCGCCGCGATCGCCCCGGCGATCAGCGCCGCGGTCAGCGACCACTGGGCGTTCGGCAACGAGACGTGAAGGTCCTTGGCGACGTCCGGCAGCAGCGGCGCACCGAGGCTGCTGATGATCGAGACCACCAGCGTGATGCCGACCAGCACCGCGACGAAGGGGCGGCCGACCTGATCAGCTTGGCGGGAGGATGAGGAGTCCGGAGCGGCCACGAGGGGGGATTATATAGGAAACCTATGGATTTGCCCCAGGTGGGGAAGGTGTGTGCGGGGGCAAAGGCTTCGGGTGGCGCCCAGGACGTGAGGCGGTCGGACTTACGTGAGGAGCCCGTCCGGGAGAAGCCACACCTCGCCTCGATCCGTGACGAAGATGCCGGGAACATCAACCTTTCCGCGGCCTTAGGTCTGTTTTTCGGGCCTGTTCCGGGGGCCCGAAAACGCGATGTCGACTTCAAGGCCCCTATAAGGGGCCCTGGCAAGTATCCCTTGACAGGGGGTAAGAATTTTGGTTGGATAGCCGCATGAGTGATGAGATTTCACCTGAAACGCCAGAGGAATCGGCTGAGCGTGATCGGGACGAAGCGGCGCTTAATGACAAAGGAGCGTCGAAACCCTGCGAGGCATGTGGCGCGGAATTTTTCGTCCCTGGTCTTCACGCTCTCGTCCAACTTGTCAACACCGACAGGTCGATCAAGCTGGGGGAGGGAGGCGAGGCGGTCGTCGCTTTTTGCTCCAACTGCGGCCTTGTCCGGCTCCATCTTGTGAACCTCCTTTTCGAAAAGGACAGTTAGAGCGATGCCTCCGGTCGACCGCGCCAATCCGAAACGCGCCGCCTCCTCCGCCTCCCGCTACACGCTTATGGAGTTCATGCGGGAGTTCCCCGACGACGAGGCTTGCCTACGCTGGCTCTGGCAGACGCGATGCGCGATCGACGCGGATGGCAAGAAAGCCTTCTGCCCGTCCTGCGAACTGGACCGGCCCTTTCACCGCGTCAGCGGCCGTCCGGCATGGGACTGCGACTACTGCGGCCACCACATGCATCCGACCGCCGGGACCATCTTCCACAAGTCCTCTACGTCGCTACAGCTTTGGTTCTACGCGATGTTCCTGATCTCGCAGACGCGCTGCGGGATCAGCGCCAAACAGTTGGAGCGCGAGCTGGGCGTCACCTACAAGACGGCCTGGCGGATGCTGAACAAGATCCGCAACCAACTCATGGACGAAGAGGACGCTGAGCCCTTGTCGGGCGAGGTCGAGGCTGACGAGACGGCCATCGGCGGCAGGCCGCGGCAAGGCGAAATCGAACGGATGCGGCGGAAGGGGGAGACGGACCTGAGCGCCGCAGGCGGTCGCTGGCGGCAGGCCAAGAAGACGACGGTCTTCGCGATGGTCGAGCGCCGGGGGCGCGTTCGCGCGACGGTTGTCAAAGGGCGCGACGCCGCCACGCTCAAGGGCGAGATTCAGGAGCATGTCCTGCCGGCGTCCACGATCTTCACCGACGAGTGGCCCGCATACTCAGAACTGGATCAGACCTACAAGGGCCACCATCGCATCCGCCACTCCGAGAAGGTCTACGTCAGCGGCGAGGTCCACACCCAGACCATCGAGGGATTCTTCGGCAACCTCAAGCGCGGGATCGACGGCACCTACCACGCCGTCTCCACCAAGTGGCTACAGGGCTATCTGAACGAGTTCGTCTGGCGCTACAACCGGCGCGAAGACGCCCGGTCGATGTTCCACTCGCTTGCTCTGCGTGCGGCCCTTTGAAAGGGACCAGAGCGCGAGCCTAAGCCTTGGGTTTGCGGTCCCGGTTCTGGCCCCGCAGCTGGCCGGCCGCTTTTTCGAAGTCGCGGAGAACTGACTTTCGGTTACGACGCCCTTCCTTAGCGACTGCGATTGACTCGTCCTTTGAAAGTCGTTTTTTCATCTCTCCGACAGGATAGGAAGTCCCCGCGGACGCACGTACAGAATCTCGCCCAACGTAGGGATTGGCTGGAAACCGAATCGCACTGCGAGCGACCGGCTTGGGAGGTTGTCCTTCGCTATCACGGCCTGCATCGAGGGAGTCTCGCCTCCTTCCCGCTCGGCGGCGAAGGAAAGCGCATCGGCCATCAGCACGTGGCTGAGCGGGACCCCGTCCGTGGTGACACATGAGCCACGGTAGGGCGCGCTCAGCGTGAGGACGGCAAGATAGACAGGGTCCTTCCAGTCCTCCAACTCGAACAGTTGGTGGTCGTATCCGACCCCTTCGTCCTCCAGACCGACGAGGCCGACCAGATGGGCGCCGGGGTACTCGCGGGTAACCCGCACGGTCATTCGCGGCAATGCGCCATTGGCAGCGTCTTCAACGATTCCGTCAACCGTCTCTTCGGCGGTGATCCGGCCATCCCCGCACGAGAAGTCCAAAAGATCCGCGCAGGTGGCAGCGTCCTCCGTTGAGGTCCTGAGTTCCCCCGTGATGGCGCGCACCAGGCGCCGCCCTTCCCCTGCTGCTTGCGGCTAGTCGCCTTGGGAGATGCGCTTGATCTGCTCGGCCTGCTCGTCGGTCAAAGGAATGACGACCCGGCCGGGGGTACGACTGACCTTGGCCAACGTGATTTCGTCAGCCTTGATCTTCGTGACGGCGACGGCAGCAACATCTGCGTCTTCGTCAGCTCTGAGCGGGGGCGCCATCAGCCGGCGTACCCATCTCTTTTGGGACAACCACCGGCCACCGGTGAAGACTTGTCGCCCCAATGGACGTTCGCTCTTTTCGCTATGTTCTGCCGGCGGCGCGACTGGCCCAAACAAGCTCCGCGGCGTGGTTTCTGCGGTAGGCATTGCCGTTCTCCTTAGCGGGATAGTAGCTGCATGGTTGGCCCTGCGACGAAGTCGAGAGCGCCCTCCGTCCAGGCCCCAACCTCCGGAAGGGTGATCGGACCCGTCATCCCCATGCGATTTACCTGGTATTCGAGGAAGACCAGCGAGTTGTCGTGGATATGGGGTTCGATGGTCAGGCTGTCGTCCCCGCCTTCCTCAGGGCGCAGACGCCGAAAGCGGACGCCCCCTCCGTAAAAGTCACGGCCTAGGATCTCGGCATCTTCGGTGTCCTTCAAGAGATGCCGAGCAACGAACGCCCGTGCGTCGCCTTCCGGGGCATCGACGGAGGCGACTATCTGGATGCCGCACTGAAAGAACCCCTCTACGCCTAGCCTCTCCGCCGCGATCCTGAAGATGCGGTCGGCTTTTTCTGCGGCTGACTTAGCCGGAAGCACTTCCGGCCCACCCATCCTTGCCTGTAGCCGAAGAAGAGAGGGGCGCAACTCCACAATGTCGTCTTCGCCGTTGCTGAACTGCGCACCGCGCCCGTCAAAGATGAATTCGAAAGCCTGGTAGGGGTGGTGCCGGATCACTTCCGAAAACACCCGCTGAAGCTCGTCTTTGTCGAAGGGCGGCGGCGGGGATTGCCAACTCTGTGGCACCAGTGCGACAACCACCGATTGGTAGTGAGGTTCCATGGTGGTCGCGAGCATAACCGGACTTGGCCGACTCTCGGTGGCCGACGTTCCGACGCAACACTAGTGCCGTACCAGATATTGATGACGCTGGATTGCGCCGTGCGTCATGGCCGCAGCCCCTCAAGCAACTCGCAGGGACCGATCCCGAGCGCGTCGGCCAGTGCCAGCAGCGTCCCGAGCCGGGGCGAGCGCTGCCCCATCTCGATCCTGTAGACGCCATCGCGGCTCATCCCGGCCCGCTTCGCAAGGCGTTCCCCCGACAGTCCCCGGCGCTGCCGGGCGAGAAAGAGGTTTCGGCCGAAAAGCAAGGCGTCTCGCTCGCTCGCCCTCATGCTTCCTCCTCGCGGAGGACGAAGTGGCCGGGCGCACCCGGCACCCATCTGATCGGCCCCAACAACTCGTCGGTGGCCAGGTCGAGCGCCCCGGCGAGCCGGACGAACGACTCCAGCTTGGGTTCGCGCAGGCCGACCTCATAGAGGGACATCTGCGTGCGATGGATCTCCGCCCGTTCGGCGACCGCCTCCTGGCTGAGACGGCCGGTCTGGAACCGCGCGACGATCAGCCGCTGCCCGAATGCTTCCTTGAAGGTCACGGCTGTTCCAGTCGGTAGTAGTTCAGCGCCTCACGGGTCGGGCGGATGTAGTCGCCGTCTCGCCGCACCAACCCCGCCTCCAGCAGGTCCACGATTGCGCCCCGCGCGTTGTCGCCTATCTGTTCGCGCAATTCGCGGGACGTGAGTTCCTTCGGGTGTTCGTAGAGGACGAGTCCGAGCACGGCTCGGCGCGTCTTCGGCAGACTCTTGCCTGGCATCTGGGATCTACCTCCCGGTGTCCGGGCCGGGGGGCGCTCCAACGCCGCCCCGGCCGCTTGCTGTTCAGGCCGGGGAGCGTAGCGGGGGGTCAGGACGCCAACTTGGCGCTCAACAGAGCGGAATTCTTACCCCCCGTGAAGGGATACTTGCCAAGGGGCCCGGATCGGTGCAGCGCGTCCGTGCCTGTTGGTCAACACGGGAGGAAGCGTGGACTTCTCACGCTCTTCGTGACGAGGACGACTTCGGTGACGGATCCGTGGGACTCCCGTCGCTCCCGTGACGCTCCCGCGTCCCTTGGCCGTCCCTTCCCCACGCTTGTTGCCGGGGCCGCACCGCCTCGGGCCCCGCGTCCCGTCCCTACCCGCAGCGGCCGGTGCTGCCGTTCGCTCGCAGTCCGACGACGTGGAGGTCGGCCAGGACTTGTTTCGGCGCCTTCCTGCGCCACTTGGCGCAGGTTTCGATGCCGCCGCCTTGGATGGCGATGACGTGGAAGTGGGTGGAGCGGTTGGTCGGGCGGTGGAGGAGGGCGGCGGAGAAGCCGTCGACGGTCACGTCGGCCCAGGCGTAGTGGGGATCGCGGGTGGAGACGCGGGCGCTGTGGAATTCGCAGGAGGAGCCGGGTGGGCCGTGGCCGGAGCAGGCGCGCATGGCGGCGCGCTTGATCGCCTTGGCCTCGGTCGCGGTCGGTTGGCGGGCGGCCTCGGCGGCGGTGAGGCTCGTGACCAGGATCGCGACGACCGCCGCCGCCCCGAGCACGGCCTTGAGCTTGCTCCCCATCGCTACTTAATTTTACAGAGCCGCGGCGATGACCGGGTCCGCCTCCTCCAGCCGCTCCGGCAGGCCGAAGGAGGCGAAGAGGTTCGGCATGAAGGGCGCGAGGAAGTTGTGGATGCCGGTGATGCGGGGCGCGCTCGCGGCGGTGCCCGTCTCGGCCTCGAGGATCGTCACCGACCACGGGAGCCAGGCTCCGGACTCGGGGTCGGCTTTGTAGGAGGCGTAGGCGGGGAAGCCGTTGGCGTCGAGGGCGATCAGCTTCGACCCGCGGCAGGCGGCGCCCTGGCCGAGCATGAAGGTGCCGACTTCCGCGGGGCCGCGGAACCAGAGCGGCAGGGGCGGCATGTCGAAGACGACGTCATAACGGAGGAGGGCGACGATGCGGTCGATGTCGTACTCGGCGAAGGCGTCGAGGTACTGGTCGAGGAGGCGCTGCTCGTCCTCGGTCGAGGGGCGGGCGGGCGCCTCGGAGTCCTCGAGGTGGAGCTCGTCGAGAGTGGCGCGGGCGCGCTGGAGGGCGGAGTTGACCGAGGCGACCGAGGTCTCGAGGACGTCGGCGACCTCCTTGGCGCTCCAGCGGAGGACCTCGCGCAGGACGAGGACGACGCGCTGGCGCGCGGGCAGGTGCTGGAGGGCGGCGACGAAGGCGAGGCGGAGGGTCTCGCGCTCGGCGGCCTGGACCTCGGGGTCGGCGTCCGGGTCGGCGACCTGGCCGCCCGCGATCGGGAGAACCCAGGCGGTCTCCGGCAGCGCCGCGCCGACCGGGGTCTCGGCGGTTCCCATGTCGGCGATGTCGACGGGGCGGGCGCGGCGCTTGCGCGCGTCGATCTGGTCGAGGCAGACGTTGGTGGCGATCGTGAAGAGCCAGGACTTGAGCGCCGCCGGCTCGGCCAGCGTGTCGGAGCGGCGCCAGGCGCGCAGCAGCGTCTCCTGGGTCGCGTCCTCGGCCTCGAACCCGCTGCCGAGCATCCGGTAGCAGTAGCCGGTGAGGCTCGGGCGCAGCCGCTCCATCTCGCCCTCGACGACGAGCTTTCCACCGGAGCGATCAGTTCCGGGCGCGGGCACCGTCTCTCCTTATAACGGACCCAACCGACAAAGGAGAACCCGCCGTGTCCAGACTGCTGTTCCTCAACCTCCCGGTCGCCGACCTGACGGCCAGCCGCGCCTTCTTCGGCGCGCTCGGCTTCGACTTCGACGAGAAGTTCTGCGACGAGGGGGCGGCGTGCATGGTCGTCTCCGATCAGGCCTACGTGATGCTCCTGCAGCGCGACCGCTTCGCCGGGTTCGTCACCAAGCCGGTCGCCGACGCCGCCAAGGAGACCGCGCTCACCGCCTGCGTCAGCGCCGCCGACCGGGGCGAGGTCGACTCCCTCGCCGCCGCCGCGGAGGCCGCCGGGGCGAGCCCCGCCAAGGACCCGCAGGACTACGGCTTCATGTACCAGCGCAGCTTCCACGACCTCGACGGCCACCTCTGGGAGGTTGCCTGGATGGACCCGGTCGCGGTCGAGAAGGGCCCGGCCCAGTTCGCCGCCGAAGCTTCCTGACGCCACCCCGCGAGGCCCGGGCGCGGGGGTCGATCGCCGACCTCCGCGCCCCTGTGTCACGATTACGCGCGGGTTATGCAAGCGCGCGGAAAAAGGCCGCGGGCGTGAGTGCCGTGGCCGACGTCGGCCCGGTCATCTTCGCCTACGACGGCACCGACCCGGCGGCCTTCGCCATCGAGCAGGCCTCCTCCCAGCTAGACCCCGACCGCGACGCCATCGTCGCCTGCGTCTGGCGTCCGGTCGACGTCTGCTTCACGCCCGTTCCCGGCCGCCGACTGCGCTCCTGCGTCGCCAAGGAGGTCGAGCGGGCCGCCCACGAGACCGCCGCCGCCGGCGTCGCCCTCGCCCGCCGGTTCGGCTTCCGCGCCTGCGCCCGCACGATCGAGGCCGCCCCCACCTGGAAGGGCCTCATCACCCTCGCCGACGAGTGGAGCTCCCCCCTGATCGTCCTCGGCTCCCGCCACCGCAGCGGCCTCTTCGGCAGCCGCACCGGCTCCGTCGCCGGCGCCACCGTGAGCCACTTCCCCCGCTCGGTGCTGGTCATCCGGAAGCCCGACGACGTGGCGAGCGCGAGCGCGAGCGCCGTGGCCGGGTGGGGCACGGCGGCCCGGACGCGGTAGCCCGAGCCTGCAGGCGTGACCCGGCCGCGCGGGCGGGGCGGAGAATGGGGTCATGGCCGAGCGAAATCGCGTCACCCCCTTCGGCGACATCGTCGCGATCCCGCTCCGCGCCGCCTACACCGGGAACCGGGGGCGGCTTCATCGCGGACACGAGATCGTCCGTTTCCATGCGCACGACTCGTGGGTGACCTGCGCGCTGCGGTTCAAGGATCGTTGGAGCGAGCAGTGGGTGCCCGATCGGTTCACCTGGCTCTACTTCCAGGACGAGGCGGTCGCCTTGGCCGCCGGGCACCGGCCTTGCGGGGAGTGCCGCCACGCCGACTACCAGCGCTACAAGGCGGCGTGGGGGGCGGCCCTTGACGTCGAGCCGCCCACGGCCCGCGAGATGAACCGCCGCCTCCACGCCGAGCGGCTCGTCCGCGGCACCCACCGCCGGCGTCTGCACACCGAAGACGCGGAGGCGCTCCCCGACGGCGCGTTCGTCGCGATCGACTCCCGCCCGTTCCTCGTCCACGGCGACGAGCTGGTCGAGTGGACCACGGCCGGCTATGGCGATCGTCGCGCGCGGCCGTCGGGCTCCGTCACGGTCATCACCCCGCCAACGGCCGTGGGGGTGCTACGCGCCGG
Organism: Solirubrobacterales bacterium; assembly: GCA_051986435.1. GTDB lineage: Bacteria > Actinomycetota > Thermoleophilia > Solirubrobacterales > 70-9 > VAYN01. Next base: position 98,245 of record JBPYFM010000157.1, read on the forward strand.
TTACCGGGTCGACATCCGGCTCGGCGGCGCCTAGCGGCGCCGCACTTGTCATCTGAGCAATTTTCTGCGAGGTTGCACCCCATGTCCCTTGTCGACCCCCACGCGATCTGCGCCTCGACCGAGGTGAAGGCCCCCGCCGAGACCGCCTTCGAGTTCATGGCCGACGGCATGAAACAGGACCACTGGGCGCTCGGCAGCATGGGCCGCGAAGACCTCGGCGACGGCCTCTTCCGCGGCAAGAACTCCTTCGACGGCACCGACCTCTACGTCCGCCTCGAGAGCGACCGCGACCTGCTGCTGGTCGACTACTCGGTCGGCTGCTCGCCCGACGATCTGCTGCCCCACGTCGAGGCGCGGATCCGCCCCGGCTCCTGGATCGGCCTCGGCGACGGCGATGCCGCGTCGGTCGTCACGCTGACGATCTGGCGCGGGCCCGGCACCGACCAGGACGAGTGGGAATTCACCGAGCACCTCTGGCGCACCGAGATCCGCCTGATCAAGGGCGCGATCGAACGCGGGCTGTAGCGCGCCGCGCCGCTACCGCGCGGCGGCGGCGATGATCTGGCGCAGCCGGGCGATCGCCGCCTCGGTCTCCGCCTCGTCTTCGAAGATGAACTGCTGCAGGGTGAGGCCGTCGAGGGCGGCGAAGATGACGCGGGCCAGGTAGGGGTCGTCCTCGATGCCGAACTCGCGCAGCGCCTCTTCGACGGCCTCGATGTAGCGGGTGTAGAGCTTCACCACCGGCGGGTGGAGCTTCTTGTTGCGCATCGACTCGGTCACGAGGTCGAACTGGAACGCCTGGCCGGCGGCGTCCTCGCGGATCAGGCGGGTGAGGCCGCCGGCGAAGTCGTCGATCTCGCCGCTCTCGGGGACCAGGGTCGAGCCGACGATCGCCTCTTCGACGGCCAGTTTCGCGGCGTCCTCGATCAGCGCCTCGCGGGTGCCGAAGTGGTAGCTGATCAGCCCGTAGGTGACGCCCGCCTCGTCGGCGAGCGCGCGGTAGGTGAGGCCGCGGAAGCCGAGCTTGGAGACGGTGGTGGGGACGGCACGGAGCAGTGCCCAGTAGCCCGCCCGTTTCGGCTCTTTGCGCTCTTGCCTCTTCTTCCGAGGCTTGGTGCTCGCCGCTCCCACGCGACCTATTTGATCAGACGGGCCCGGCGGCGCGCCCGATCTTGCGCTCGATTCATTCGGCGGCCGAGGCGATCGTGATCGGGGCGGGCCGGCCGGCCTGACCGCGGCGCGCGACCTGCGCCAGGCGAGGCACGAGGTCCTGCTGGAGGGTCGGGACCGGGTCGGCGGCGGCGCCTGGATCCGGCCGATGTGGGGGGTGGGGCGACGATCGAGCTCACCCCCGATCGTCGGCGTGGCAGCTTCCCTCGCCCCGCTCGGTCGGCGGGACGTCGAGGCCGGGGTTGCGGTCGAAGAACCCCCAGGGCTTCAGCATGAAGCCGAGCCGCGCGACCGGCATCACCGGCCAGTCCTCCGGCCGCGGCACGTGGTGGTGGTTCAGCGTGTACCAGACGACCACGTCGGTGGACTCGATCGGTCGGTCGGCCTCGGTCCAGCGCGGCAGCCCGTCCCCGCCGCGGTGCTGGTAGGGGAACTCGCCGGCGGGGTAGCGCTCCTCGGGGTCGTAGGGGGTCACCCAGAGGTGGTGGTCGATGAACCCGGCGCGACTGCGCAGCGAGGAGTCCGGCGTCGCGAACGGCACCGTGTTCTCGCCCGGGACCAGCCGGTAGCCGACCGGCCGGCCGACCGCGTTGTGGCTCTCCGGGTTGACGACGGTCCACGAGCGCGCCTCGGTGATGTCGAGGTCGCGGATCGCCTCGCGCTCGGTGGCGAAGGTGCGGGTGACGGTCTTCCAGGCGTTGCCGTGCGGGTTGTCGGGGCCTTTCGGGACCGTCTCGGTGTGCGTCTCGGTGACCGAGTTCGGCCCCCCGTCGAGGTCGAAGTCGAGCCGCGCGCAGAAGACGTGCTGGTGGTGGATCGCGTTCAGGTAGGGGGCGACGAGCTTGCCGTACTCGCTTGGCTCGTTCTCGGCCCGCGCCTGGGTGGCGACGATGCCGGTCGCCTTGATCTCGCACTGGATCATCCCGTCCTGTTGCAGGTACCAGAAGAACCCGTACTCGTAGTTGCCGACGGTGACGACGTTGGAGATCACCAGTTTGCGGCCGCGGCGCACCTCGACCTGGCCGGTGCGGAAGTCGGTGTGCTTCCAGAGGATCCCGTCGTCCTCCTCGTGCATGCAGATCGCCTGCGGGATCGTCACCGCGGCGCCGTCGGCGGCGACGGTCGCGACGTCGAAGTAATGGATCGCGCCGAGGCAGTCGCAGCCCAGCGTCAGCGAGTTGGTCATCGTGCCGACGTTCAGCTCGCCGATGTCGAGCGGCGACTGGTAGAAGCGGTCGGGGTCGGCGTAGGGGACGACCATCTCGGCGATCGAGGCGCGGCGGAGGATCTGGCGGCGGCGCCCGTCGTCGTCGTAGGCGATGTCGTGGAGGACGAGGCCCTCGCGGCTCGAGAAGCCGACCCGCAGGTCCCACTTCTGCCAGCGGACCCGGTAGCCGTCGACCTCGAAGCTCGGCCCCTCCGGCTGGTGGATGTGGATCGGCTTGACGTCGTCGCGCAGCTCCAGCTTCTCGGCGCGGTACTCGCCGTCGCCGGGCGGCAGCGGCACCGGGTCGCGGTCCTCGAGCACGAGGATCTCGCCGGTGTCGAGATCGACCAGGCCGAAGAGGCCCTCCAAGGGGTGTGCGTAGGCGTTGCTCGCGGGGTCGGTGGGACGGACGTAGGCGAGCACCCGGGCGAGGCGGCGCTCGACGTCTTCCTCCTCGCGGCCGTACCAGCCGGCCGGGACCGGGTCGATGTCGACCAGCGCCGGGTCCTCGATCCCGCGCCGTGCCAGCGCCTCGCGGAACCGCGGATCGGCCCGCATCGCCCGCTCGAAGCGCTCGACCTCGTCCAGCCCGATCGCCGGCTCGACCCCGGTCAGGGTCTCCAGCGAAACCGCCTCGGCGCTCTCGAGGTCGACGATCAGGCGGACGACGGACCGCTCCTCGGGATGGTGGAGGAGCGCCTCGGCACGGCGGCGGGGAGTGTCGTCACCGCGCTCCGGCTCGGCGGTCGAGATGGCGACGAAGCGCGTCCGCCGCCCCACCTCGACCGCCTCGCGCGCAACGGCGACACAGGCGTCGACCTCGTCGGCCGAGAGCGGATCAAGGACGTGTGCGGCCGCCCGGACCTCTTCGGTAGTGCCCATGGCGGCACCCTATCGATGGCCTGCTCATTTGACAAGTTTTTGGGAGGAGGGGTGAGGGGGTCCGGGGTCCGCTCGGCAGCCACTGCGTGCGGTGCGGCCGTCCGCATTACTTCGGGGCGGGCCGTCCGCACCCACTTCGGGCCGGGCCGTCCGCACCGCACCCACCTGGGGCCGGGCCGTCCACACCACTTCGGGATGTCTCAGGCTGTCCTGGGCGCCTCATGGGGGTCCTGGCAGGC
>JBPYFM010000158.1:0-5425 GCA_051986435.1 Solirubrobacterales bacterium
GCGGTGCCGCAGACCGACCGGCACGCACGTACTCCGGCGGCATGCGGCGCCGTCTCGACCTCGCAGCTGCCCTGGTCCACAAGCCCCCGGTGCTGTTCCTCGACGAGCCGACGACGGGGCTCGACCCGCGCAGCCGGATCGGCCTGTGGGAGACGATCGAAGGGCGGGTCGCCGACGGCACGACGGTGCTGCTCACCACCCAGTACCTCGACGAGGCCGACCGGCTCGCCGACCGCATCTCGGTCATCGACCACGGCCAGGTGATCGCCGAGGGCACCTCCGACGAGCTGAAGGACCAGGTCGGCGGCGAGGCGCTGGAAGTGACGCTGGAGTCGGCCGACGCGGCGGAAGCGGCGGTCGCAGCGCTGGCCGGGTTCTGCTCGGCGCCGCCGGAGCGCGACGGGATCGTCCTGCGGGTGCCGGTGGCGGAGCGCAAAGGGACGATCGCGGCGGCGGTCCAGCGGCTGAACGACGCCGGCGTCGGGATCGACGACATCTCGATGCGGCGCCCGACCCTCGACGACGTCTTCCTCACCCTGACCGGGCACGCGGCCGAAGAGGAGCGGGAGGGCGAGGGATGAGGGGCACGGCGGTCTCCGACACCTTGGTGCTGGCGAAACGCAACTTCCTGCGGATCGCCCGGGCGCCCGACCTGCTGCTCGCCTTCACCGTGCAGCCGATCATGTTCGTGCTGCTCTTCGCCTACGTCTTCGGCGGCGCGATCCCGACGCCGGGCCACAGCTACATCAACTTCCTGATCCCCGGGATCCTCGTCCAGACGATGGCCTTCGGCGGCTTCGTCACCGCGATGGGCATCGCCGAGGACCTGCGCAAAGGCCTGGTCGACCGCTTCCGCTCGCTGCCGATGTCGCGCTCGGCCGTGCTCGCCGGCCGCACCCTCTCCGACATCGTCACCAACGGCATCTCGATCACCGTGATGCTGGTGGTCGGGGTGATCATCGGCTTCGGCTTCGAAAGCTCCTTCCTCCACGTCGTCGCCGGGATCCTCCTGCTGCTGCTCTTCGGCTATGCCTTCAGCTGGGTGTTCGCGTTCATCGGCCTCACCTCGTCCTCGCCGGAGGCGGCCCAGAGCCTCGGCTTCATCGTCATCTTCCCCCTGACCTTCGTCTCCTCCGCCTTCGTGCCGCCGGAGACGATGCCGGGCGCCCTCCAATGGTTCGCCGAATGGAACCCCTTCTCGATCACCGTGAACGCGATCCGCGCCCTCTTCATCGGCGACCCGGCCGGCAACACCGTCTGGGGCGCCGTCGCCTGGTCGGTCGGCATCGCCGCCGTCTTCGGCGTCCTCGCCGTCACCCGCTACAAACGCGCCGTCGTCCGCTGATCCGTCCCGGAGAATTTGCTGAGCGGCACTGTTCTGGGCTGTCGGCTATCCATACCGTTCGGTGAGGACTCTGACCGCGCGACCAAGACCTATACCTCGGCCTCGGTGGACTGGATTGCCCTCTACGACCCGACGACGGAGCGCTGCAACTACGTCCCGTCGTGCTGGATCCGGACTTCAGTCGGGATCCGTCAGTGGAGCCAGCCGGATTCGAACCGGCGGCCTCCTGCTTGCAAAGCAGGCGCTCTGCCAACTGAGCTATGGCCCCGTCGCTCCGATTGTAGGGCCGATCTCTTTAGGTTTCTCTCTCCATGCCCTTCGAAGGCTCCTACCTCTGGCGACTCCGGCAGAAGATCGGGCACGACCTCGTCCTCACGCCGGGGGCGGCGGTGGCGGCGCAGCGGGAGGACGGGAAGGTGCTGTTCGCGCTGCGCGGGGACGACGGGACCTGGTGCCTGCCGGGCGGGGCGGCGGAGGCCGGGGGGAGCTTCGCGCGCACCGCGATCGACGAGCTGCGGGAGGAGACGGGGCTGGTCGCCAGGGAGGAGGACCTGATCCCGGTCGCCTGCTTCTCGGAAGCCGATCGGCACACGCTCCACTACCCGAACGGCGACGTCGCCCACTATTTCTCGATGTGCTTCCTGGTGCGGAAGTGGGAGGGGGAGCTCGCGCCGGACGGGGTGGAGACGAAGGACCTGCGCTTCGCCGACCCGACCGACCCGCCGCCGCCGTTCGAGGAATCGACCGCCCGCGCGGTCGAGCTGGTCCTCGCCTACCTGCGGACCGGGACCTTCCAGGTAGCCTGAGCCCGCCGTGCCGTTCGAGGGCTCATACCTGTGGCGCCTGCGCCAGAAGGTCGGCTCCGACCTCGTCCTGATCCCCGGCGCGATGGTGTTCCTCGTCCGCGACGACGGCGCCGTCCTCTTCACCCGCCGCGCCGACAACGGCGAGTGGTGCCTGCCGGCGGGTGGCGCCGAGGAGGGCTCGAGCTTCGCCGCCACCGCGATCGCCGAGGTGCGGGAGGAGACCGGCGTCGTCCTCGACCCCGCCGACCTCGAGGCCTTCGCCTGCCTCTCCGAGGCCGACCTCCACACGATCACCTACCCCGGCGGCGACGTCAGCCACTGCTTCGCGATGCTCTTCCTCTCCCGACGCTGGACGGGTGACCCGAAGCCCGACGGGATCGAGACGACCGAGATGCTCTGGGCCGACCCGAGCGTGGCGCCGTCGCCGATGCAGGGGCCTTCGGGCCACGGGCTCGACCTGTATCGCGCCTACCTGGGCGACGGCGCATTTCAGGTTAGGTAGGCCGTCCGAGATTCCGCCGCAGCACGGGAGGCGTACGGGGGAGGGACGACACGCTTCCCTCACCCGCCCCGGGGCGCCGCCCGCGCTGAGTGAATTTGGGCCCCTACGAGGGCCAAAGCCCACGCAACTGGGAGGGCACTGTGGTTCCGCTGTTCTCTATGGAGCTGTGGGGTCCATAAGGAACAGCGGAACGCGTGGGGCCCTGGGCGTCAGCTTTCCCCGGCCCCTCGATCACCCACCGCGTCAACGGCTGCACGAAGTTGATCGGGTTCGGCTGCATCTTCTTGGTGAAGACGTAGCGGAAGCCGGCTCGCTGGAGGGTGCGGTTCGGGGCGACGTTGAAGGCGTTCGGTTGGCAGAAGAGGCGCTTCAGCTCCAGGGCGCGGAAGTACTCCTGGACGGAGAGGCGGACGAAGTCGGTGCCGAGGCCGCGGCGTCGCTGGGGCTCCTCGACGATGTGGAGGTGCATGAAGGCCTGCTCGCCGAAGTCGATGTCGTCGACCGAGCTGAAGCCGACGACGCGGCCGTCCAGCTCCCAGGCGAGGTTGTAGGTGTCGCGCTCGGCGAGGGGGCGGGCGAAGTCGGCCTCGTAGGCGGCACGCCAGGCGTCGCGGTCGGGGAGGAGTGCCCGGTCGACGCCGAGCTTCAGCAGGTACTCGTCGGAGGCGCCGTGGAAATAATCGATGCGGATGCCGACCTCGTCCAGCCGCATGGGGCGGACGGTGGGGCGGCCGCGCGCATCGTCGGCCGCCACCTGCGGTCGCCTCAGGCCAGCAGGCTCTCGGCCCGCTTCCCGACCGGCAGGTTCTGGTCGGCGTGATAGCTGGAGCGGACCAGCGGCCCCGCCGCCACCGACTCGAAGCCGAGGTCGTAGGCCGCCTTCTCGAGCGCCTCGAACTCCTCCGGGTGCCAATAGCGCACCACCGGCAGGTGGTTCTCGGTCGGCCGCAGGTACTGGCCGACGGTGAGGACCTGGACGCGGTGCTCGCGCAGCAGGCCGAAGGTCTCGACCATCTCCTCGAAGGACTCGCCGAGGCCGACCATCAGTCCCGACTTCGTCACGACATCGTCGCCGCCCATCTCCTTCGCCATCTTGAGGACGCGGGCGGAGCGGGCGAACTGGGAGCCGCGGCGGGCGATCGGGTAGAGGCGCGGCACCGTCTCCACGTTGTGGTTGAAGACATCGGGCTTCTCGTGGATGACCTTGGCGAGCGGCATCTCCTGGCCGCGGAAGTCCGGGGTCAGGATCTCGACCTTGCAGTCCGGGGCCATCATGCGGATCGAGCGGACGACGCCGACGAAGGCGCTCGCACCGTAGTCCGGGAGGTCGTCGCGGTCCACCGAGGTCACGACGGCGTGACGAAGTCCCATCGCTTTCACCTGGTTGGCGACGCGCAGCGGCTCCAGCGGGTCGTTCCAGGTCGGCTTGCCGGTCTGCACGTTGCAGAACCCGCAACGGCGCGTGCAGACGTCGCCGAGGATCATGAACGTGGCGGTGCCGCGCTCCCAGCACTCGCCGACGTTCGGGCAGTTGGCCTCCTCGCAGACGGTGTGGAGGTTGTCGCCGTCGATCGTCTCCTTCAGCCGCCGATAGTTCGGCCCGCCCGGGGCCGGGACTTTGAGCCACGGCGGCTTGCGCGCGCGCTTGAAGGGGATCGCGCCGTCGACCTGCGCGGTGCCGCCCGGCTTGGCCCGGGAGCGGGTGACGTGGACGCGCTCGGCGGGCGCCTTGCTGGGCTCGTTGGGGACGACGGTGTCGCTCATCGCTCAACCCCGAGCCTAGCGGTCGGCCGCTCCGCGCCGGCGCCGGCGGCCGCGGGCGGCGGCTCAGCGCCCAGCGCCTCGTCGAGGCCGGCGCTTCGCCCCTCCCGCTCGAAGACCTCGCCGAAATGCCGCCCGACGGTCGCCGCGAAGGCCGCGACGGTCGCCTCGCGCCCGCCCTCGCGCGCGATCGAGGTCATCGCCACCCCCTCGATCCCGCACGGGATCACCCACTCGAACGGCTGCAGGTCGTTGTCCACGTTCACCGCCAGCCCGTGCGTGGTGATGCCCTTGCTGACGTGGACGCCGATCGAGCCGATCTTCTCCGCCGCGCCCGCCAGGCCCGGGGCCGGCGGCGGCCCGTCCGTCCACACCCCGGTCAGCCCCTCGATCGTCTGCGCCCCGACCCCGTGCTCGGCCAGCGCCTCGATCATCACCCGCTCCAGTCCCCGCACGTACTCGTGCACGTCGCCGCCCATCGGCGCCAGGTCGAGGATCGGATAGGCGACCAGCTGCCCCGGCCCGTGGTAGGTGACGAGCCCGCCGCGGTCGGTGTCCAGCACTTCGATGCCCTGCCGCTCGTACCACTCGTCCCCCATCGGCAGTTCCTCGGGCTTGGTGCGGCGCCCGCGCGAGTACACCGGCGGGTGCTCCAGCAGCAGCACCGCGTCCGGGACGGCGCCCGCGCCGCGCCGCTCGGCAAGCGCCAGTTGCAGGTCCCAGGCCTCGCGGTAGGGGACCTGACCGCAGTCGATGAGGAGCAGCTCGGCGCTCATATGAGAAGTCTCTCAAGTCGCCCCCATATGCTGTGGTCCCCGCATGTACCAGTCGAAGGCGTACCGCCCCGAATGGCTGCCCGCGGTTGCGCTGAGCGCGGCGCTGGCGGCTCTGATGTTGATCTGGGACCCGCAAGTCGGGGACCTCGCGGCCCAGGTTTTCCACACCGAGCTCTTCGACCACTCCGGCCTGGCGATCTGGAACTCCTCCTGGTACGCGGGCCACTACACGCTC
>JBPYFM010000159.1:0-9585 GCA_051986435.1 Solirubrobacterales bacterium
GTCGCTCTCCCGTGACGCCCCCGCGTCCCTTCCTCCACTCATCGAAGACCCGGCCCTCTCGGCCACGGCCACAGCCTGCCCGGGCCGTGGCCGAGAGGGCCGCGTCCCTCGGCCGTCCCTTTCCTCGTCCCTCGCCGCCGCCGGGCGCCAGCTTGCGAGGGCCGCGTCCCTTGTCCCCCCGGGCGCCAGCTTGCGAGGGCCGCGTCCCTTGCCGCCCGGGCGACAGCTTGCGAGGGCCCCGTCCCTACATCCCTTCCTGGAACCTGTACAGCTTCGCCCCCCCTACCGATTTTCGGGGTCAAGGGGTAGGTTCGAATGGCCGACAAGGTCCGGACCTATCCCTGCTCGTCTGATTGGAGCCCGTTGTGGCATATGAGATGGACATCCCGGACAGTGACGTCAAGGTCAAGGTCCGCAACCCGTGGCTGGTGGTCCTGTGGTCGATCGTCACCATCGGGATCTACCACCTGGTCTGGTGGTACCGCATCAACAAGGAGCTGAAGGCGTTCGGGGAGTCGCGCGGGTACGACCTCGGTCGCAGCCCGACGAACTCGCTGCTGGCGCTGGTGCCGGGCTTCATCATCATCGTCCCGCCGCTGGTCTCCTACTACCGGGGCACGAAGCGCGTGCAGGGCGCGCAGGCGCTGGTGGGCCGTGAGCCGGTCAACGGCTGGATCGCGCTGATCCTCTACCTGTTCATCGGGATCGCCTTCCCGGCCTACCTGCAGGTGGGGCTGAACGGCGTCTGGCGTCAGGAGCTCTCGCCGTCCCCGGGCCAGGACGTTCCGCCCCAGCCGAGCGACGGCCCGATGCCGCCGAAACTCAGCGACGCCTGATCCTCGCCGGTCCCGCTCGGCTGCCAGGCGCCACAATCAGGCGCGATGGCGGCCGAGCTTCGCATCCCCGAGACCGAGGAGACCGTCAAGGTCCGCAACCCGTGGACGGTGGCGCTGCTGCCGTTCGCCACGCTGGGGATCTATCACCTCTTCTGGTGGTACCGGATCAACAAGGAGATGAAGGCCTACGGCGAGTCGCTGGGCTACGACCTCGGTCGGAACCCGACGCGCTCGCTGCTGGCCCTCTTCCCCGGCGGCCTGGTCATCGTCCCGGCGCTGATCACCTACTGGCGGGGGACGGTGCGGGTGCAGGGGACCGAGGCGCTCGCCGACCGCGAGCCGATCAACGGCTGGCTCGTCCTCGTCCTCTGGCTGATCATCCAACCGGCGATGTGGGCATACCTGCAGGTGGCGCTGAACGACGTCTGGGAGCAGGAGCTCAGGGGCCGCTGAGGTAGGCCTCGACGGCGCGGGCGTCGGCCTCGAGCTCGCGCGCCGCCTTCTTCGTGAAGCTCTCGAGGTGCTCGATGTCGACCTTGCCCCTCTGGAAGCGCCAGGTCGCGACGGCGCGGCCCCCGACCAGGGCGAAGGGACGGAAGATGCCGTTGTTGGTGACCAGGAGCTTGTGCTCGCCGACGACGCGCTCGCGCGACTCCCAGCCCAGCAGCAGCGGATCGAAGGCGCCGAGGAGGCGCGGCGGCGGGAGCGGCCCGGGGTCCTCGCGCTTGCGGAGGTCGACGAGGCCGTCGCCGAGGTCGACGACGCGGCGGGCGATCCACTTCAGGCCCGCGCGCGCGTCGCCGAGGGTGATGCCCGCCCAGCGGGCGAGATCGGCGGCGGTCGCGGGGCCGTGGCCGACGAGGTAGCGGCGGGCGAGCTCGCCGAGCAAGGCCTCGCGGGAGGGGGCCGGATGGACCCCTTCGCTCACGAACTGGGGGGAGGTTCGCTCAGGGGTCCATCCGGCCCCCATCATCGGTCCCAGCCAGTCCCGGGCCGAGACGAAGGCGTGCTCCTTGCCCACCATCGGCCCGCGCACGCAGACGCCGTGGAGGCTCGCGTAGAAGAGGACGTGGATCAGCGCCTGGCCCGCGGTCGGGACGCCGGCGGAGTCGAGCGCGTCGCGCAGTTCGGCCCGCGTGCGCGGTCCGTCCGCCAGGGCGCGGCGCACGGTCTCGACGCCGCGGTCGGCGGCGTCCTCCACCCCGGTCTGGCGCAAGCGCGTCCGACAGGACGTCCAGAGCGGCGGCGTCGTCAGCGCCTGCAGCAGCGGATAGTCCTCGCTGCGGATCAGGTGCAGCGTGCCGCGGTTGACCCAGGTGATGATCAGGCGCCGCTCGTCGAGCGCCCGGTCGACGTCGGCGGCCACGAGCCCCTCGCTCCGCGCCCGCACCGCCAGCCGCGCCCCGCGCGCGTCCTGCCCCTGGATCGCGAGCAACCGCTCCGCCACCGCCTCAGCACTCCGCTCGGGCCGCGTCGCCAGCCCTTGCGCCGTCAACCGCGCCGCGTGAACGCCGTCCGCCGTCAAGGCCGGTCGGGCCGGTTTGATGGACCCCCGAACGAACCTCCCCGCTGTTCGTGAGGGAGGGGGTCCATCAAACCGGCCCCCCCGCAAGCCAAATCAACCCTTGCCGGAGAGCAGGTTCCAGGCGCGGCGCCAGAAGCTCGGCTCCGGCTCCCCCGCCACGTCGTCCGGCGAGACCTCGATCGAGCCCGGGTTCTTCCCCGGCTTGGCCAGCCTCGCCGCTTCGGCCGCGTCGATCTTGAGGACGACGCCGCGCTCGTAGATCCCCTCGACCTCGGGGGCGTCGACGAATTTGTGGCCGCCGGGGCGGTTGGGGGTGGTGTCGAAGATGATGCCGTCGAAGAGGTCGGCCTCGGGCGCGTCGAGGACCTCGACCACCGTGCCCAGCTTCACCCCGTCGCTGGAGTAGACCGGGATGCCGCGCTTGGCGACGAGATAGGAAACCTTAGAGCCGAGATCGTCCATGGCGCGAGCCTAACGGAGCGCGACCGCGGCTCCCATGGCCGGCACTACACTCGGGGCGGGAAGACCCGACCGGGAGGGAACGCATGGGAACGAACTTGGCCTCGATCGTCACCGCGAGCGCCGCGCGCGACGCCGCCGCGCCGGCGGTGCGACTGGGCGACCAGGCGCTCAGCTACGGCGATCTGGACCACGGCAGCGCCCGCGCCGCGACGCTGCTGCGGGAGCGCGGGCTGGCGCCCGGAGACCGGGTCGGCGTGATGCTGCCGAACGTGCTCGAGTTCCCGCTCGCCTACTACGGCGTGCTGCGGGCGGGCGGCGTGGTGGTGCCGATGAACGTGCTGCTGAAACGCCGCGAGATCGCCTTCTACCTCGAGGACTCGGGGGCGAAGCTGATCCTCTCCTGGCACGGGTTCCTGGACGAGGCGCGCGACGGGGCGGCCGACGCTGGCACCGAGCTGATCGCGGTCGAGCCGGAGGAGTTCGCGGCGACGCTGGCGGCGCTCGAGCCGACGCCCGAGGTCGTCGACACCGACGCCGAGGACACGGCGGTGATCCTCTATACCTCCGGCACCACCGGCAAACCGAAGGGCGCCGAGCTCTCCCACCGCAACCTCGACGAAAACTCGGAGATCGTCTCCCGCACCACCTGCCTGGTCGAGGCCGGGGACGTCGTCCTCGGCGCGCTGCCGCTCTTCCACTCCTTCGGCCAGACGGTCGCCATGAACGGGTCCCTGCGCCGCGGCGCCTGCCTCACCCTGGTGCCGAAATTCGACCCGGGCGCGGCGCTGGCGACGATCGACCGCGACCGCGTCACCCACTTCTACGGCGTGCCGACGATGTTCGGCGCGCTGCTGCATCACCCGGAGCGTGAGCAGTTCGACACCTCCTCGTTGCGCATCTGCATCACCGGCGGGGCGTCGATGCCGGTCGAGGTGCTGCACGGCTTCGAGGAGGCCTTCGGCGCCGAGCTGCTGGAGGGCTACGGGCTCTCGGAGACCTCGCCGACCGCCTCCTCCGGCTTTCCCGGGAAACTGCGCAAGCCGGGGTCGATCGGCACGCCGATCGAAAAGGTCGAGATGCGGATCGTCGACGAGGAGGGCGAGGAGGTGCCGACCGGCGAGGTCGGCGAGATCGTGATCCGCGGCCACAACATCATGAAGGGCTACTGGGGCAAACCGGACGCCACCGAGGAGGCGATGCGCGGCGGCTGGTTCCACAGCGGTGACATGGGCCGCGAAGACGAGGACGGCTACTTCTACGTCGTCGACCGCAAGAAGGACATGATCATCCGCGGCGGCTACAACGTCTATCCGCGCGAGGTCGAGGAGCTCCTCTACGAGCACCCGGCGATCCGCGAAGCCGCCGTCGTCGGCGTCCCCCATCCCGAGTGGGGCGAGGAGGTCGGCGCCGCCGTCGTCCTCGAACCGGGCGAGGAGGTCGCGGCGGAGGAGATCAGCGCCTGGGTCCGCGAGCGCATCGCCGCCTACAAATACCCGCGCGTGGTGTGGTTCCTCGAGGAGCTCCCGAAAGGGCCGACGGGGAAGATCGTGAAGCGTGAGATCGAGGTGCCGGCGGAGGTCAGGTGACGAACTCGCTGAGCCACTCGACGAGGAACGGCTCCATCACCCGGTAGCCGCCGTCGGGCTTCCGTTCGACCAGCTCGCGATCCACCAGAGCTTTGAGGGCGACTTGGACCGAGCTCGGCCCGGCCAGCCGATGGCGCGCGCGATAGGCCCCGGAGAGCGGGCGGCCGGGCTCGCGCGCGAGGGCTTCGAGCAGGACCCGCTGTCCGGCCGCGAGGTCCTCCCAGACGAGCGAGAAGTGAGCGTGCTCGGACTGGAGGACGAGCTCCAACGCCCGCGCGAGGAGATCGCGGTCGGCCTCCCCGTCGAACGGCGTCTGCTCCCAGAGCGAGTACGCGAGCTCCTGGGTCGCGTAGGGGTGGCCGCGGGTGATCTCGAGGAGCTGGTCGCAGACCGCCGGGCCGAGCTCTTTGTTGGTCGCGGTGAAGCGCCGCCGGACGAAGCGGGAGAACTTGTCCGCCGGGATCAGCCTGAGCTCCATCTGCTTGGCGCTGCGCCAGAAGGGCTCGTTGGCGTCGCTGAAGAGATCGCGCATCACGTGGCGCTTGCTGCCGAGATAGACGTGGCAGACATCGGGCTGGCCCTGGAACACCGAGCGCAGGAGCTTCGGAAAGTCGGGATCAAGGGCGACGACCTCCTGGAACTCGTCGAGAATCAGGACCACCCGCTGATCGCGTTCCGCGGCGATCTTCGCCGGCAGCTCGAGCAGCATCTCGATCGTCGTCTCGATGTCGGCATCGGCATGGCCGAAGCCGAAGGAGAAGCTGAGGCGGCCGTCGATCGGATCGACGATGACCGTCGGCGCGATGCGCAGGCCCTGGAACATCGCCAGGGCCCTCTCCCTGAGTTTCGCCTTCGGCGCCGCGATGTCGGCGTAGATCGCGCCCGCGAGGCGCTCGGCGAGCCGCGCCTTGTTCGGGGTCGTCATCAGATTCAGATAGGCGACCAGGGCCTTCTTCCGACGCATCGCTGCGGCAGCCTTCAGGACCAGCGAGGACTTCCCGAGGCGGCGGGGCGCGAAGATCACCAGGTCCTGGCCGTTCCTCATGTCGGCCTCGACCTCGGCCAGCTCGCCCTCTCGGTCGGCAAACTCGTCGATCACGAAGGTGCCGAAGCGGAACGGATTGAGGGGCGGCTCGGCCATGTCGGCCATCGTAACTGATTACGTCTATTCACGTTACGTAACCTTACGTAACGCAGCTATACGTAGTGTCGCCCGCCAGGCGCGAAACTGGCCGCTCGGCCAGTTAGGCGGTACTCTCGGGTTCCGCCTGACTTACGACACGAAACGGGGTTGAGATGAGCGTCGCGTCGCAGAGCTTGATGGACAACATCAGCTACGAGGACCTCTACAAGCGCTGGGAGCACGGGAACTGGTCCGCGTACGACATCGACTTCTCCGCCGACGTCGCCGGCTGGGCCGGACTGAGCGACATCCAGCGCGCCTCGGCGATGTGGATCTACTCGATGTTCTTCTACGGCGAGGACCGGGTCGCGGACACGCTCGCCCCCTACGTCACCGCCGCGCCGACCGAGGAGCAGTCCTACTTCCTCGCCACCCAGCAGGTCGACGAGGTCCGCCATTCGCTCTTCTTCCACCGCTTCTTCAAGGAGGTGATCGGGGTCGGCGGAGAGAGCATCGAAGAGACCCTGGCCTCCACCCTGCCGCAGCTCAACTGGGGCTACCGCGGCGTCTTCGACCGGCTCGACCGGATGGCGGAGGAACTGCGCAAGGACACCTCGCTGCCGAAGTACGCGCAGGCGATCACGCTCTACCACCTGATCGTCGAGGGCAGCCTCGCCCAGCCCGGCCAGCACTTCATCGAGGATTTCTTCGCCCGGGGCGGGGCGTTGCCCGGCTTCAGCGCCGGGATGGCGAACGTCTCCCGTGACGAGCAGCGCCACATCGGCTTCGGCGTCAAAGTGCTCTCCGAGCTGCTGGCGCCGAGCCACCCCGCCTCGGAGGAGTGCCGCGCCGCGGTGGTCGAGCTCCTGCGCGAGGTCCTCCCCTACAGCCCGGCCGTCTTCCGGCCGCCGAACCTCGACCGCGGCTACACCGAGTGCTACGGCTTCTCGCTCGAGGACATCTTCGCCTTCGGCCTCAAGCTCGTGCGCCAGCGCTGGCGGACGATCGGCTTCCCGACCGAGGAGATGCCGCCCGGCGTGTTCCCCTTCGACCCGGGCAAGTCGGAGGAGGAGATCGCCGCCGACCAGGTGAAGCTGATGCTCGGCGGGATCCTCGGCCCCTCCGACGGCAGCGCCACGCCGAGCACCGAGCCGGAGCTGATGCGCCTTTGGTTCGAAGTGACCTCCCGCGCCGCCGACCCCGCCGCCGCCAACGGCTCCCCCCTCGTCTATCAGTGGAAGTTCACCGACGCCGCGCCCTGGCACATCGTCATCGACAGCGGCTCGACCCGCGCCGAGCCCGGCCTCGCCCCCGACCCGGCGGTGACGATCGAGGCGAGCTGGGCCGACTGGCTGGCGACGACCAAACCCGACGCGAACCCGCTGAAGCTCGTGCTGAGCCGCCGCATCCGTCCCCACGGCCGCATCCGCGAGCTGGCCCGCATGCGCAAGGTCTTCAACTGACGATGACGTCCCGCTGGCGTCGGGCCGTGCGGCATCGGTGAGATCGGCGGCGCCCGCGGGGAGGGACGACACACTTCCGTCACGGGAAGTGGCCCTTCCTTGCGCCTTCCGCCTATCCGGCCTCCGGATCGCAACCTGTAGTCCTTTGTCACCCACAGGGTGACCAAGGACTACAGGTTTGCCGCGGCGGTCACGATCTGACACGGAAGGCTCACGACTCCATGGCGAAGCCCACGACTTCGTCGCGTTCCTCACGCCTGCGTGACGAACCCTCGGCGTCTCCCGCCACTCCCTCCGACCTGGGCGGCTGATCGGCGACCTCAGCCAGCCCGGGTCCGATCAGCCGCCCCGGGCGCCGGCTTCCCCCGGCGCAGGCGCCCCAGGCGCCAGCCGGCCCCGCCTGCCAGCCCGCCGCCGCAGACCCCCGGGCGCCGGCTACCCCCGAGCACAGGCGCCCGAGGCGCCAGCCGGCCGCCGCAGACCCCCGGGAGCCAGCTCCCCCGCCACAGGCCCCGACGCGCCGGCCGGCGCCCCGGCCCAGTGCGCCCGAGCCGGGGCGCGGAATCTCCCTCCTAGGAGATCGGCGGGCGCAGATCGGCCCAGGGGCGCTCGGCCTCGATCTGGGCGGCGAGGGAAAGCAGCAAGGGCTCGCTTTCGCGGCGGCCGATGATCTGGACCGCCAGCGGCATGCCGTCGGCGCCGAGGCCGAACGGGATCGACATCGCCGGGTTGCCGGTGTGGTTCCAGGGGAAGCAGTAGGGATAGAAGCGGCTCATGCCGAGGACGGTGTAGAGGGCGCCGCGGCCCTGCCAGCGGCGGATCGGCAGGGCGGTGCCGCCCATCACCGGCATCACGAGGACGTCGACGTCGTCGAAGACCGCGTTGAGGCGGGCGATCTCGGCGGGCCGGTTGGCCATCGCTTTCTCGTAGAGCGCGTCGGGGATGAGGCCGCCGAGCCTGCCGAAGCCCCGGGTGCGCCGTTCGAGGCGCTCCGGCAGCGGCACTTCCTCGACGGTCTCGGCGACGCCCTTGAGGAAGCGCATCGTGAGCGTGTCGCCGACCCGGCCCCAGTCGGGGTCGCGCGGCGACACGTCGTGGCCGAGCGTGGCGAGGAAGGCGGCGGCGTCGGTGACCGTCTGCTTGACCTCGTCGGTGACGGTCGGCGGCGCGATCGCGCGCGGCGCCAGGGTGGACCAGCCGACGCGCAGCCTGCCGGGCGAGTCCTTGACCGACTCGACGAAGGGCTTGGCAGGCGGCGCCGGCGCCTCGTCCTCGAGCGAGCCGCCGGAGACCACGTCGAGCCAGAGCGCGGTGTCGATGACCGAGCGGGTGAGGCAGCCTTCGACCGCCAGCCCGCGCCAGCCCTCCTTGCGGGGCGCGAAGGAGACGCGGCCGCGGTTCGGCTTCAGACCGAAGAGACCGTTGCAGGCGGCGGGGATGCGGATCGAGCCGGCGCCGTCTCCGGCCGAGGCGACCGGCACCATGCCGGCGGCGACCGCCGCGCCCGAGCCGCCGCTCGAACCGCCCGGCGTGCGCTGCGGGTTCCACGGGTTGCGGGTGACGCCGTAGGTGGCCGACTCGGTGAAGCCGCAGATCGCCAGCTCCGGCAGCAAGGTGAGCCCGACGATGATCGCGCCCGCCTCGCGCAGGCGGCGCACCACCTCGGAGTCCGCCTTGGCGGGCTCGACGAAGGCGTCGGTGCCGTGCGTGTTGATCTCGCCGGCGACGTCGACTTCGTCCTTGATCGCGATCGGCACCCCGAGCAGCGGCCGGTCGTCCCCGGCGCTCCGCCGCGCCTCGGCCTGCTCGGCCTCCAGCATCGCTTTCTCGGCGAAGACCTTGCGGAACGCGTTCAGCTCCGGGTCGAGCCGGTCGATCCGTTCCAGCGACTGCCCGACCAGCTCGGTCGGACTGACCTCCCCGGCGCGCACCATCTCCGCCTGCCGAGCAAGCCCCGCGAAAGCGATCTCGTCTCCCCCCTGCCCCACGGCCGCCGATCCTACCGCCGCGCTCCCCGAAGTCAGATCAGGTGTGCCAAAAGTGCAAATTTTTGGGATGGGGAGCGGGTTTGGCGGTGGCTTCGGGCCATGGACGCAAACGAAGCAGCTCGGCAACTTCAAGAACTCGAGCCCGTCCCGCCTCCTCCTCCCGGACCGACCTACGAGCACATCGTCGGCAATCAGATCCGCTGGACCGTGAAGGTGTTCCGTTACTGGCACTACCCGCGCAGGCTCCGCAAGCTGGAAGCAGCCCTCAGATAGATCGCCGTGGCCCTCGACCCGGAGAAGATCCGTTCGTTGGTTCAGGTCTGCCTGACGACGATTTCGTCGTCATCGGCTTCGCCGTGCTGCTGTTCGGGCTCGGACAGGAAGGAACCGCGCGGCTTGCCGCTGGCTGGCTCGGCGCAGTGCTCGGCTTCTGGCTCCGCTGAGGCGGTTGATCCCACGATCTCTGTGCCCGGGGAAAGGGACGCGGCCCTCTCGGCCACGGCCCGGGCAGGCTGTGGCCGTGGCCGAGAGGGCCGGGTCTCAGGGGAGTGTGGAGGGACACTCGCGGGAGGGTGACGGGGGCGTCACGGGAGAGCGACGGG
>JBPYFM010000160.1:0-37282 GCA_051986435.1 Solirubrobacterales bacterium
GGCCCGGATCGAGGGTCCCCCGGGGTGCGGTCGTCCTAACCGGCGCTATAGGTCGGTTAGGACGACCGCACCCCCGTGCGTGTCGTGCGACACGGGAGGAAGCGTGGGCTTCCTACGCTCTCCGTGACGACGTCCCACCTCGGTCACGGATCGGTGACGGATCCGTGGGACTCCGGTCGCTCTCCCGTGACGCCCCCGTCACCCTCCCGCGAGGGTCCCTCCACACTCCCCTGAGACCCGGCCCTCTCGGCCCCGGCCACAGCCTGCCCGGGCCGTGGCCGAGAGGGCCGGGTCCCTCGGCCGTCCCTTGCCCCCGGGCGCCGGCTTGAGAGGGCCGCGTCCCTCGCCCCCCGGGCGCCAGCTTGCGAGACCCCGTCCCTCGTGCCCCGCGCGCCAGCTTGCGAGGCCCGAGCCCCCACCCGCACCCCACCCACGCGAACTCGACGCGCTAGTCGAAGACCGCGCGCTCGACGGCGGCGAGGTCGTTCTCGCAGCTGATCACGGCCGGGGCTTTGCCGAGGGCGGTGTCGGGGTCCTTCAGGCCGTGGCCGGTGAGGACGGCGACGACGGACTCGGGCTTCGGCTCGCCGTCGACGGTGGGGAGGCCGTGGGCGAGGAGGCCGGCGACGGAGGCCGCCGAGGCGGGCTCGCAGAAGACGCCGACGCAGCTCGCCAGGTAGTGGTAGGCGTCGATGATCTGCTCGTCGGTGACCGCGGCGATACGGCCGTGGGAGGTGGTGACGGCGGCCATCGCCTCCTCCCAGCGGGCCGGATTGCCGATGCGGATCGCGGAGGCGATCGTTTCCGGTTTCTCCACCGGTTTGCCGGTGACCAGCGGCGCCGCGCCCGCGGCCTGGAAGCCGTAGAGGATCGGCGCCGCGCCCATCTCCTGGAAGCCGCGCCAGTAGGCGGTGATGTTGCCCGCGTTGCCGACCGGGATCGCCAGCGCGTCAGGCGCCTTGCCGAGCTCGTCGATGAGCTCGAACGCTCCCGTCTTCTGCCCTTCGATCCGGTAGGGGTTGACCGAGTTGACGAGCTCGATCGGGTGCTTCTGGGAGAGCTCGCGGACGATCCGCAGGGCGTCGTCGAAGTTGCCTTTCAGCGCCACCACGCGGGCGCCGTGGATCAGCGCCTGGGCGAGCTTGCCGATCGCGATCTTGCCCTCCGGCACGATCACCGCGCCGCGCAGCCCGGCGCGCGCCGCGTAGGCGGCGCAGCTCGCCGCCGTGTTGCCGGTCGAGGCGCAGATCACCGCCTCCACCCCGCGCCCCTTGGCGCGCGAGACGGCGACCGTCATGCCGCGGTCCTTGAACGACCCGGTCGGGTTCGCGCCCTCGAACTTGAGGAACACCTCCGCCCCGACCCGGTCGGAGAGGTGCGGCGAGGGGATCAGCGGCGTCGTCCCCTCCTGGAGGCTGACGATCGGGTCGTCCGGCTCCAGGTTCAGACGGTCCCGATAGCGTTCGATCAGACCGCGTTCCGGCACTTCGTCCCCTCCCCCGCCTCGCTCACTTGATTTAGAAGCCTTCCTCGATCACGTGGATCGAGCGGGCCCGGCCGCGCAGCTCGCCGAGCTCGTTCAGCGCCTCGATCGCCCGCGCGAAACGTGACTCGAGGCATTCGTGCACGACCATCACCAGCCGCGCGTCCTCGCCGATCCCGCGCTGGACGACGCTCTTCACCGAGACCTGGTGGTCGCCGAGGACGGTCGCGATCCGCGCCAGGACCCCGGGCCGGTCGGCGACCTCGAGGTGCAGGTAGAAGCTCGAAGGGACATCGGCGACGATCGGCAGCTCGGTGCGCGTCTCGTGCACCGGCGTGTCCCCGGCGAGGATCGAGACCACGTCGCCGAGCACCGCGCTCGCCGTCTGCAGGCCGCCCGCGCCGGGCCCCGACAGCGTCACCTCGTTGATCGCGTCGGCCTGGATCATCACCGCGTTGAAGGCGCCCTCGATCGGCGCCAGCGGATGGCCCGAGTAGAGGAAGCAGGGGAAGACGCGGACGCTGATCCCCTCGCCGCGCCGCTCCGCGACGCCGAGCAGCTTCAGCGACAGGCCGAGCTCCTTGGCGAAGTTCAGGTCGTCGGGCGTGATCGCCTCGATCCCCTCGAAGGTGACCTCCGAGAGCGTCACCGGGGTGTGGAAGGCGAGCCGTGCGAGGATCGCCATCTTCGCCGCCGCATCGGCGCCGGAGACGTCGTCGGTCGGGTCGGCCTCGGCATAACCGAGCTCCTGCGCCCGCGCCAGCGTCTCCTCGTAGCCCGCCCCGCTCGCCGCCATCTCGCTGAGGATGAAGTTGGTGGTGCCGTTGACGATCCCGTAGACCTTGTCGATCTCGGTCGCCGCGAAGCCCTCCTGGATCGTGCGGACGATCGGGATCACGGCCGCGACCGCCGCCTCGAAGCGCAGCTGCACGCCGCTCTCGCGCGCGACCTGGAAGAGCTCGTCGCCATGCTGGGCCAGCAGCTGCTTGTTGGCGGTGACGAAGGGGCGCCCGGCGCGCATCGCGGCGATCGCGTACTCGCGCGCCGGTTCGGTGCCACCCATCAGCTCGACGACGAGGTCGGAGCGCTCGAGGATGTCGGCGAAGTCCCCGGCGCTGCGGGTCAGGACGCCGGCGATCTCCGGGCGCCTCCCGGTTGCCGCCTCGACCGCCTCGGCGCGCTCGGCCAGGAGGTCGGCGAACGCGGCGCCGACGTTGCCCTTGCCGAGCAGGCCGATGCGTACGGGTTTCGGCCCGTCGCCGGCTTCGGTCGCCTCGCCCGCGGCCGCCGCGACCTCAGACATCGCGCGCCGTCAGATCGTCGAAGGTCTCGCGGCGGACGACCACCCGCGCCTCGCCGGCGCGGCAGAAGATCACCGGCGGCCGCGTCACGCCGTTGTAGTTGTTGGCCATCGCATGGCCGTAGGCGCCGGTCGCCGGGGTGACGAGGACGTCGCCGACGGCGGGGGCGGCAAGGGGCGCGTCGCGCACCAGCACGTCGCCCGACTCGCAGTGCATGCCGGCGACCGTGACGGTGGTGGTGGGCTCGGCGGCGGCGCGGTCGGCGATCAGCGCCTCGTAGCGGGAGCCGTAGAGCATCGGCCGCAGGTTGTCGGACATGCCGCCGTCGACGGCGATGTAGGTGCGCACGCCGGGGATCTCCTTGACCGTGCCGACGCGATAGGCGGTGACGCCCGCGTTGGCGACCAGCGAGCGCCCCGGCTCGATCAGCATCCGCACGTCGTCGCCGAAAACCTCGCGCACACCCGCCACCTTGGTGCCGACGTAATCGTCGATCGTGGGCGGGCGGTCGTCCTCGGTGTAGGCGACGCCGAGCCCGCCGCCGACGTCGACGACCTTGCACCATTCGCCCGCCAGCTCACCGAGCGCGGCGATCGCCAGACGGTAGGGCTCGAGCTCGAAGATCTGCGAGCCGATGTGGGCGTGCAGGCCGACCAGCTCCAGCTTGTCGGAGGCGAGGACGCGCTCGATCGCCGCCGCCGCCCCGCTCACGTCGCCTGCCCCGAACCCGAACTTGGAGTCGAGCTGCCCGGTGGTGATGAAGTCGTGGGTCGAGGGCTTCACCCCGGGCGTCACCCGGATCAGCACCTTCATCGGCGCGTCGAGCAGACGCTCGGCGCGCTCGATCTCGTCGAAGGAGTCGAGGATCAGGTGGCCGATGCCGGCCCGTGCCGCCATCAGGATCTCCTCGTCGGACTTGTTGTTGCCGTGCATGTGGATGCGGGCGGGGTCGAAGCCCGCGGCGAGGGCGATGTGGAGCTCGCCGCCGGAGGCGACGTCGACCGAGAGCCCCTCCGCGGCGAAGAGCTTGTATGCCGCGGTGGCGGGGAAGGCCTTGGAGGCGAAGAGGACCTCGCCGTCGACGCCGCGGCGCTCGAACGCCTGGCGGTAGGCGCGGGCGCGGGCGCGCAGGTCGTCCTCGGCGTAGACGTAGGCGGGGGTGCCGTGCTTTTCGACCAGCTCGACGATGTCGCAGCCGCCGATCTCGAGGTGGCCGCGCTCGTTCACGCGGCTGCCGATCGGCAGCACGAGCGAGTCCGCGATCGGATCGCGCGCGACTGCCCCGGACTGAACCTGCTCCGCCATCGGCGGCATTGTGACGGTTGACCGAGGCTCGGGCTTATTCGCCGTGGCCGTTGACCAGGCCGCCGACGACTTTGCCGACTTCGTCGACGGTTTTGCCGACCACCGATTCGGGCCCGGCGACGCCGTTGACGACTTCTTCGGTCACTTGCGAGACGCCGGTTTCGCTGAGCGTCCCGCCGGTCGCTTCGTTGGCGGTGCCGACGGCGCCGTTGACGGTTTCGGTGATGACTTCGGAGGGCTTGGCGGTGGTCACCGGGGTCGGGGGCGGCGAGGTGGTGGTCGTACCGCTGCCGCTGGTGCCGGTCGGCGACCCGCTGGAGGAGCCGGAGGTGTTGGTCGGCGAGCCGTTGCCCGAGCTACCGCCGGGGGAGCCCGAGCTGGAGGTCGAGTTGCCGCCGCCGACCGAGCCGGAGTTCGACGAGGACGGCGACTTGGAGGTCGAGGAGGGCTGCGAGTCATGCGAGCCGCCGGACCTGCCGCCGGAGGTGGAGCCCCGATCGCCGGTGCCGACGCTTTCGGTCGGCACGGTTTCGACGACCTGTGAGGGCGCGCTCGCGTTCTGGGTCGGCGCCGACGGGGTCGCGTGGTGGCCGGCCGACTGCTGCGGGTTGGCCGCGCCGTTCTGGGCGCCTGCCGCCGCGTTGCGGTTCGCGGTCGCATGGTCGGGCTGGGTGGTGCCGGTGCTGGCGACGGCCTGGCCGCCGGCCGGGCCGGTCACCGCTTTGGCCGGCGACACCGCGGCGGGCTTCTGGTCGCTGCTCGTGAGCGCCGGGATAGGCAGGTCATGGAACACCTGGCCGGCGACCAGCACGACGAAGGCCGCGATGGCGATGCCGATCACGACCACGCCCGAGAGCGCGCCGACGAGGTAGGTGTGTGCCTGGCGGATCATGTCGTTACCTAAAAATCGTTTGAACCTTTACCCACTACCGCGGATTTGGCTCCTGGGCTGGGTTTGCGCCCACTTCTCTATCGACAGACAGGTAACTAAAGATAACCCAACGGGTCCACAACTTCGCCATTTATACGAACCTCGAAGTGGACGTGGGGTCCAAGGCAGTACCCGGTGCAGCCCGAGTATCCGATCACCTCACCCTGTTGTACCGCTTCCCCGGCGCTCACCGCAAACGCCGATTGGTGCGCGTAACAGGTCGAGAGACCGCCGCCGTGATCGATGCAGGTGTAGTTGCCGTAGCCGCCGCTCGAGGCCTCCGGCTCGGTGAAGGCGACGGTCCCCGACAAGGCGGCGCGGATCGGCGTGCCTTCCGGCACCGCGATGTCGATCCCAGGGTGGTACTCGTAGGAGCCTTCGATCGTGCGCGGCCCGAAGCCCGAGGCGATCGGGCCGTCGACCGGCCAGATCATCGAGCCGCTGCCGGGTTTGATCGCCCCCGGCGGCAGCGGCATCGATCCGGTCGCCGCCAGCTCTTGGGCGATCTTGCCCTGGATCGCTTCGACGTCCCCGTCGAGCTCGGTTTCGTGGTGGCGCACCTTGGCGAGCGCCTCTTCACGGTCGCCGCGCGCCGCCACGAGCTCGCTCTGGCGACCCTGGAGCGCGCCGCGGGCCACCACGAGTTCATGCGCTTCGGCGGCGATCACGTCACGGGCGTGTTCGATTTCGCCTTTCGCGGCGGCGCGCCGCTCGACCGTCAGCGCCACCCCGTCGCGCAGCTGGCGGACGCGCCCGGCCGCCGCTTCGTCGGCGGTGTGGATCGCGTCCAGGTATTCGGCGCGCGCTTCGACGTCTTCCAGGTCCCCTTCGCCGATGATCACGTCGAGGAGTTCCGGGCGGCCGGTCTCATACATCGCGACCAGCCGTTCGCGCAGCGACTGCAGCGCCGCCCGCAGGTGGTCGCGCAGGCGCGCGAGGTGATCGCGGCTCCGTTCCAGCATCCGGTTTGCGGTCGCCAGCCGTTCCTGTTCGACGTCGAGCCGCGCCTGCGTCACGGCTTCGCGGTTGCGGATCGCCTCGACCGCCCCGGTCAGGCGCTTGATCCGTGCCTGGTAGCGGGAGATCGTCGTGGTGAGGACGCCCTTGCGTTCCTTGGTTTCTTCGAGCTGCGATTCCTTCGCTTCCAGCTGGTGCGTGAGGTCGGCCGCGGGCGCCGCCGGGGCGGCCACGGCGAGCAGGCAAAGGGCCGCGGCAAACGCGGCGCAGACGATCGCGAAGGGGCGACTCAAGGGCCCCCGAGGCTAACCACCCCCGAATCCGCCCCAGGCTGCCGAAAGCCCGGTGCAATCACGCTTGCCCGACGCAAGCCGCCTTGCAGTCGCGCGTGCCGGACTCAGCCCGCATCGTCCGTTTCCCAGCCCTCGCCGGGTGCGTTCTCCACCCGCAGCAGGCCGCCCTCCACCTGTTCCTCCATCTGCAGGGTCGTGTGCTCGATGCCGAAGCTCTCGCCGAGTTCCATCTCCAGCTGCTGGCGGATGCGGTCGCGGTCGGCGCCGCGGGCGACGACGACGTGGGCGGCGAGGGCGGGGAAGCCGGCGGTCACGGTCCAGACGTGGAGATCGTGGACGGAGCGGACGCCGGGCACCTCGCAGATCGCCGCGCCCATGGTGTCGACGTCGATGCCCTCGGGTGCGGCCTCCATCAGGACGTCGAAGGGTTCCTTCAGCAGGCGCCAGGAGGAGAAGAGGACGAGGAGGGAGATCAGCAGGCCGACGATCGGATCGACGATGTCGGAGCCGCCCGCCAGGACGACGGCGCCGGCGACGACGACGCCGAGCGAGCCGAGAGCGTCGGCGAAGGAGTGACGGATGACGCCCTCGAGGTTGATGTCCTCGCGCTCGCCACGGGCGAGGTAGACGGTCGCGGCGGCGTTCCCGAGCAGGCCGAAGACGCCGAGCGCCAGCACTCCCCCGCCCTCGATCCCGGGCGGGTTCGAGAAGCGGCCGATCGCCTCGACGCCGATGAAGACGCTGACGGCGACGAGGGTCAGCCCGTTGGCGAGCGCCGCCAGCACTTCGGTGCGCTGCCAGCCGAACGTGCGCCGGCCGGTCGCCGGGCGGACGGCGAGCCGCGCCGCGATCAGCGCGAGGACGATCGAGCCGACGTCGGAGAGCAGGTGGCCGGCGTCCGCGAGGACCGCCAGCGACCCGGTGATGACGCCGCCGACCGCCTCCGCGACCAGCATCACCATGTTGATCGCCAGCGCGACGATCAGCCGCTTGCGCGAGTCCTCCCGCCGCGCCTCCAGCGCGTGCGCGCCGAAGCCGTGGCTATGCCCGTGTCCGCCGCCGACGTGGTCGTAGTCATGCACGACGCCGAGGATACGAGGTGTTGATGGGCCGAAAAACCACGGTATCCGTGGTTTTTCGGCCCATCAACACCGTCAGGCGGCGACGGGCTCCTTGGGGGTCGCCGCCGCGGCGGCGACTTCGGCGGCGAAGCCGAGGCGCTCGGCGTACTCGCGCGCCTGCATCCGCGAGATGACCATCCGCTGGATCTCGGCGGTGCCCTCGAACAGCTGGTAGATCTTCGCGTCGCGGAAGAACTTCTCCAGCGGGTGCTCGGTGTCCCAGGCGGCCGGGCCGACGAGGTCCATCAGCGTCGTCGTCGCCCACATCGTCACGTCGCCCGCCTTCAGCTTCGACATCGAGCCCTGGCCGCCGGTCATCGGCCGCCCGTTGCGGCCCATCCACGCGGCCCGCTGGACGAGCAGGCGCGCCGACTCGATCTCGGTGGCGACGTCGGCGA
Organism: Solirubrobacterales bacterium; assembly: GCA_051986435.1. Lineage (GTDB taxonomy): Bacteria > Actinomycetota > Thermoleophilia > Solirubrobacterales > 70-9 > VAYN01. The sequence goes on from JBPYFM010000160.1 coordinate 7,790, forward strand.
GCGTCTGCTGCACCCGCTGCGCGCTGAGCAGCTGCACGCCGCCTTCTTCGCGCCCGTAGAGGTACTCGAGGGTCCACTCGTACGCCGCCTGGGCGATCCCCAGCGCCGAGGCGCCGACGATCGGCCGGGTGATCTCGAAGGTCGCCAGCGCGTCGGCGCCGGAGGATTTCTGCCCGCTGCGCCCGCGCTCCAGCTTGCGCTGCAGCTTCTCCTCGCCGCCGAGCAGGTTCTCGGCCGGGATCCGGCAGTCCTCCAACACGACCTCGGCGGTGTGCGAGGCGCGGATCCCGAGCTTCGTCTCCTTCTTGCCCTGAGACAGCCCCGGCGTCCCCTTGTCGATCACGAAGGAGGCCTGGCCGCGGGTGCCGAGCGCCGGGTCGACGGTGGCGACGACCACGTGGACGTCGGCGATGCCGCCGTTGGTGATGAAGACCTTGGTGCCGTTGAGGACCCACTCGTCGCCGTCGCGCACGGCGGTCGTCTTCAGGCTCTTGACGTCGGAGCCCGCCTGCGGCTCGGTTACCGCGTAGGCGCCGAGCTTCACGTTCTCGGCGTCGCCGAAGCACTCGGGGACCCAGCGCATGATCTGCTCCGGGGTGCCGGAGGAGGCGATGCCCGCGGCGGCGAGGCCGGAGCCGCTGATCGCCAGCGCGATCCCGGCGCAGCCCCAGTGGAACTCCTCGGCGAGGATCGGCTGCATCTGGCCGTCCGGGTCTTCGGCCGCGCGCTGCATGCCCTCGAGGCCGCCGAAGCCCTGCCGGCGCGCCTCCTTGATGACCTCCCAGGGGGTGCTCTCCTCGCGGTCGTGCCGGGGCGCGGCCGGACGGATCACCTCGCGGGCGAACTTGCGGCATTCGGCCTGGTAGGTGAGCTGCTCGTCGTTGAGTGCGAAGTCCACTGCGCTTCCTCCCTGGGATTGATTGACTGGTCAGTCAGCCAGTCCCCACAGACTAGCTGACCAGCCGGCCGCGCGCGACGCCTGTAGCTTTGGGGCGGGTGAGCGCCGACCGACCGATCAATGCCGACGTGGAGGGCCAGCAGGAGCACCCGGAGCCGGTCGGCAAGCCGAAAGAAGCCGAGGAGCGCCCGGAAGAGGTGCCGGACCCGCCAAAACGCAGGCGCGCCGTCCCTGGCCCGATCAAGCTCGTGACCGCGCTCGTCCTGATCGCGATCGGGTTCATCGCCCTGGCGATCGTCGCCGGGGGCGGCTCGAAGAAGGGCAAGGAGAGCGCCGCGCCCGCGGTGACCACGGTCGCCGGCGAATCGAAACCGTCCCCCGCGAGCTCCGAAGGCGAATCCGAATCGGAGTCCGGCGAATCCCCGAGCGTCGGCGCGGGCGAACTCGGCTATCCCGCCTTCGCCACCTCCAACACGACCCGGATCGGCGGCCCCGACCCCGCCTCCAACGCGGCCGCCGCGGCACTCGCCGTCTTCCCGGGCACCAACGAAAAGCAGCGGCCGGTAGCCGTCACCCTGGTCGGCACCGAAGACTGGGCGGGCGCGATCGCCGCCGCGGTGCTGATGGCCGAACCGATCGGCGCGCCGATGCTCTACGGCGAAGCCGGAGGCGTCCCCGGCCCCACTTCCGAAGCGCTCGCCGCCCTGCAGCCGCACGGCGGCGCGGCCTCAGGCGGCGACGCGGTCTTCGCGATCGGCAACGTCCAGGTGCCGAACGGGATGGGCGCCGCCAAGGTCGCCCCCGGCGACGCCGCCACCGAGGCCGCGGCGATCGCCCGCCTGCGCGACCGCATCGCCGGCTCGAAGCCGCAGGCGTTCGTCCTCGCCTCGAGCTCCGAACCGGCCTTCGCCGCCCCCGCCGCCGCCTACGCCGCCCGCTCGGGCGATCCCGTCCTCTTCACCGAAGCCAAGGGACTGCCGCAGGAAACGGTGGCGGCGCTGCGGCGCCACAAGGACCTGCCGGTCTACGCGCTCGGCCCCAGCTCGGCGATCTCGAACAAGGTGCTGAAGGAAGTCGAAGGACTGGGCGCCAAGGTCCACCGCATCGGCGCCGCCAACCCGGTCGCAACCGCGATCGCCTTCGCCCGCTTCGACGAAGGGAGCTTCGGCTGGCACGTCGCCGATCCCGGCCACGGTTTCGTCCTCGCCCGCTCCGACGCGCCGCTCGAAGCCGCCGCCGCGGCGCCGCTCTCGGCGTCCGGCACCTGGGGTCCGTTGCTGCTCACCGACAGCGCCGATACGCTGCCGTCCGAATTGCGCGGCTACTTCCTCGACGTCAAGCCCGGCTACACCACCGACCCGACGCGGGCTTTCTACAACCACGTCTGGATCGTCGGCGACGCCGCGCAGATCAGTGTCGAACAGCAGGCGGAAGTCAACGAAGTCGCCGAATTGGCGAAGATCGGGAGCGAATGATGAGCGAGGCGGAGAACCCACAGCTGCTCGGCGGCGAGCAGGGCATCACGGTCGAGGACATCCGCGCCCTCGCCGGCCCGGCAACCCCCCACTTCTCGCTGCAGATCCGCAACCGGATCAAACGGCTGATCGAACCCTTCCCGGCCGGCCACCCGGTCCGCCTCGAAGGCGAACGCCAGATCGCGCGGCTGCAGAAGCTGGCCGAAAACAGCGGCGAGCCCCGCCGCACCCTCGGCATCGAGCACTAGAGCGATGAAGCGCCTGGCACCGGGTGTCTGGCGTCTGAAGGAGTTCCCCGGGCCGACGATCAACGTCTACCTGGCCGAGAACGTGCTGATCGACGCCGGGCGGCGATGGGACCGGCGGCGGATCTTCGCCGAGCTCGAGGGCGTCGAGATCGCCGAACTGGCCCTCACCCACGTCCACCCGGACCACCAGGGCTGCGCGAAGTGGGTCTGTGAGGCGCGCGAGGTGCCGCTCGCCTGCCACGCCGACGACGTCGACGCGATGGAGGGGCGCGCGCCGGTCGGCTCCGGCGACCACCTCATCCCGCGCATCTACGACCGCATCTGGACCGGTCCACCCCACAAGGTCGACCGGGTGCTGAGCGAGGGCGACCAGGTCGCGGGCTTCCGCGTCGTCCATGCCCCGGGGCACGCCCCCGGCGAGGTGATCTTCTTCCGCGACTCCGACCGGGTGGCGATCTGCGGCGACGTGGTCCGCAACATGAGCTACCTGACCGCGATGCCCGGCGTCCGCCAGCCGCCGGACGAGATGACCTACGACCCGGCCGAGAACCGCCGCTCGATCGGCAAGCTCGCGGCCTTGGAGCCCTCGCTGATCCTCCCCGGCCACGGCCCGGCGATCACCGACATGGACGAGTTCACGCGCTTCGTCGCGGCCCTCCCCGTGGACTGAGATCCGACCCGGCGCTACGATCGCCGCATGGACACTCCTCTCGCACCAGAGTCGGGGATCGACACGCAGTCCAACGCTCGCGAACTCGCGATCCAACGCCTGAAGATGAAGCGCGACTTCAGGGCACTCCTCGCCGGCGGCGTCTTCTCCGTCATCGTCGCCGTCGCCATCTGGGCCCTCGGCGAAGGCGGCTACTTCTGGCCGGTGTGGGTGATGCTGGGCGCCGCGATCGCGATCGTCGCCCAAGGCTGGTCGGCCTACGGCCCCAGCAACCGCATCACCGAGGAGGACGTCCAGCGGGAGATGAGCCGCGGGGTGTAGGCGGCGGGTCCGTCCAGGCCCGATCCGTGACGAAGATGCCGGGAACGTCACGCTTCCGGAGCCTTCTGCCGCTTTCCGGGCGCGGACCGAGGGGTCCGCAGGACGCGCGTCGACTTTTGGTTGCTGAGCAACCAAAACTCCACACGGAGATCCTTGACCGTTGAGGAAGACGGGAGGATGCGTGGAGATCTCACGCTCACCGGGACGAGGTCGGACCTCGGTCACGGTTCTGTGCCGCTCCCGTGAACCCTCCGTGACGCCCCCGTCACGGTTTCCCCACTCCCCACGGACGCGGCCCTCTCGGGCCACGGCCACAGCCTACCCGGGCCGTGGCCGAGAGGGCCGCGTCCCTCGGTCGTCCCTTGCCCCCTCTACGCCCCCGGCCCGAAGGCGTCGATGATGCGGTTCTGGAACTCGCTCAGCTCCTCGGCTGAGATGAAGTAGGTCGGCGGCGTGAGGAAGAGGCCGTCGGCGCGCTCGGCGGTGGCCTCGACCCGATCGCGGACCTTGTCGACGGGGCCGGCAGCGCAGTAGGCCTCGACCATCGCGTCGGGGATGGCGGCAGGGACCGCGGCGAGGTCGCCGCGGCGGAAGGCCTCGCCGGCCGCGGCCGCCGCGGACGCGAAGCCGTGCATCTCCCAGAGGGGCGCGTAGGTCTTGACCGTGGCGTAGAAGGCGATCGTGCGGCGGGCCATGTCGAGGGCGCGGCCCTCGTCGTCGTCGATCGCGCAGCAGACGGTCGGCAGGTAGTCGAACTCCTCGCGCTTGCGGCCGGAGCGCGCGAGCCCGGCTTCGAAGCCGGGCCGCACCACCTCGTCGATCCACGTCAGGCTCTGGATCGGGTGGCCGATCAGCCCGTCGGCGACGTCGCCCGCCATCCGCGACATCCCCGCCTGGACGGCGGCGACGTAGATTGGCGGCGGCGTCTCGCGGGCGGGCGGGTGCGGGCGGACCCAGCCTTTGATGTCGATGTCGTAGTAGTCGCCCTCATAACGAATCGGATCGCCCTTGCCCGCCTGGCGCATGATCAGGCGCGTGGCCTCGATCGCCTCGCGCAGGTGGGGTGCCGGGCGGCCGTAGTCGGCGTTGTGCCAGGTCTCATTGAGGCGCTTGACGCCGGAGCCGAGCCCGAGCCGGAAGCGCCCGCCCGACATCTCGTCGATGTCCAGCGCGGTGACCGCGTGGACGAAGGGGCTGCGGGTGAAGGCCCAGGTGATCCCGGTGCCGACGTGGATCCGCTCGGTCTTCGCCGCCAGGTACGCGGCCTGGGTGTCGGCGGCACGGAAGAGCTCCGGCGCCCAGACGCACTCGATCCCCGCCGCCTCGGCGCGCAGCGTCTCCGCCTCGAGGTCGGCGACCGAATTGCCGATCGCGGCGACCGAGATCCGCTCGAGCGCGCTCACCATGCGTTCCGCTGCTCCTTATGGACGCCATGCGTCCATAAGGAGCAGCTGGCGGTCGGGGTCATGCCGCGGGCGCCAAGACCTTCTTCGCGACCTGCTCGCGGTGCCAGCGTGGGTCGCCGAACATCGAGGCGTTGGCGCGGCCGCGCTTGAGGAAGAAGTGGAGGTCGTGCTCCCAGGTGAAGCCGATGCCGCCGTGGACCTGGATCGAGGCGTCGGGAACGCGCCAGCCGGCGTCGGAGGCGTAGGCCTTCGCCATCGAGGCAGCCAGCGGCAGCGCGTCTGGGTCGGCGTCGGCGGCCCAGGCGGCGCCGTAGACGGCGGAGCGCGAGTTCTCGGTCTCCAACAGCATCTGCGCGCAACGATGGGAGACCGCCTGGTAGGCGCCGATCGGCCGGCCGAACTGTTGGCGGTCCTTGGCGTAGGCGACGGCCATGTCGAGGGCGCGCTGGGCGATCCCGGTCGACTCGGCGGCCAGCGCCACCGCGCCGCGCAGGAAGACGGCGCCGAACTCGGCGCCATGGCCGGGCAGCGTCTGGTCGGCGGGGACGCGGACGCCGTCGAAGGCGACCGTCGACAGGCGACGCGTGGTGTCGATCGAGATCTCCGGCGTGACGGCGATGCCCTCGGCGTCGGCGGGGACGATGTGGCGGCGACCGTCGCTCGTCGCGACGAGGAAGAAGGCGGCGCCCGCCGCGTCGGCCACAAGCTGCTTCTTGCCGTTCAGGACCACCCCGTCGCCGTCCGGCTCGTCCTTCATCGGGTAGGCGCCGGGCGTCCCGGTCGAGCCGGCGTCGACCATAGCCTGCGTGCCGCGCGCGGTCCCCTCGGCGAGCGGGCGCAGCCAGCGCTCCTTCTGCTCGTCGGAGCCGCTCTGCGCGAGCGCCAGACCGACCACGGTGTTGGAGAAGAGCGGCGAGGGCGCGAGCGCGTAGCCCATCTCCTCGAAGAGCACGGCAAGGTCGACGATGCCGAGGCCCTGGCCGCCCCACTCCTCGGGCAGCGCCAGCCCGGCCCAGCCGAGCTCCGCCATCTCCTTCCAGCCCCCCTCGTCAGTGCCGTCCTCGCTCGCCGCGATCTCCCGCAGCCGCTCCGATTTGAAGCGCGAGGCGAGGAAGTCGCGGGCGGTCGAGCGGATCGCTTCCTGCTCGTCGGTGAGGTCGAAGTACATGGTCGCGCTCCCCCTACCGCATCCGCGGCAGGCCGAGCACCCGCTCGGCGATGATGTTCTTGAGGATGTCGGTGGTGCCGCCCTCGATCGAGTTCGCCCGCGAGCGGAGGAAGTTGTACTGCCAGGCGCCGTTGGCGATCGCCCCGTCGGAGCCGCGCCCGAGCGCCGCCCAGGCCCCCTCGATCTCCAGCGCCAGCTCGGTCAGGCCCTGGTTGATGTCGGCCCACTGCCACTTGCCGAGCGAGCCCTCCGGCCCGGGGATGCCCGACTCCATCGTCTTCGTCAGTCCGCGGTAGGCGTTCAGCCGCATCGTCTCCGCCTCGATGAAGAGCTGGGCGATCTTCTGGCGGAAGTAGGCGTCCTCGGCGGCCGAGGCGCCGCCCTCCTCGCGCACCTCGTTGGCGAGGGCGGCGAGGCGCGTCAGGTTGTTGTGGATCCCGGCGATCGCCCCGAAGGCGAGCCCGGCGCGCTCGTTCATCAGCGTCGTGATCGCGACGGTCCAGCCGTCCCCGACCCCGCCGACGATGTTCTCGTTCGGGATCCGCGCCTCGTTGATGAAGACCTCGTTGAACTCGCCCTCGCCGGTGATCTGCACCAGCGGCTTGGCTTCGACCCCCTCCTGCTCCATGTCCATCAGGAAGTAGGTGAGGCCCTGGTGTTTCGGCGCGTCGGGATCGGTCCGCGCGACGAGCATGCACCACTTCGCGTACTGGGCGAACGTGGTCCAGACCTTCTGCCCGGTGACGACCCATTCGTCGCCGTCCTTCACCGCGCGGGTCTTCAGCGAGGCGAGGTCGGAGCCCGACTCGGGCTCCGAGAAGCCCTGGCACCAGATCTCCTCGCCGGTGAGGATCGGCTCCAGATAGCGCTCCTTCTGCGCCTCGGTGCCGTGCGCGATCACCACCGGCCCGCCCATCGCCAGGCCGAGCACGTTGGCCGGGCTCGGCGCCTCCTGGGCGGCAGCCTCGCCGACGAAGATCGCCTGCTCGATCATCGTCGCGCCGCGGCCGCCGTACTCCTTCGGCCAGGAGATCCCGGCCCAGCCCGCCGCGTGCAGCTTGCGCTGCCACTCGCGACGGAACGCCATGACCTCGTCGAGCGATCCCTCCGGCTCCGGGCCGGGGTTGTTCTCGCGCAGCCAGGTCGCGACCTCGTCGCGGAACCCCTCCTCCGATGGCGACAGCGTCAGGTCCATCGAGCGAGAAGACTACTGGCTGCCCGGCCGGCCGTCTCAGACCCGCTGGATCAGCGTGCCGGTGCCGAGCCCGCCGCCGCAGCACATCGTCACCAGGCCCATCTCCTTGTCGGAGCGCTCCATCTCGTGCAGCAGGGTGGTGATCAGGCGGGCGCCGGTGGAGCCGAGCGGGTGGCCGATCGCGATCGCGCCGCCGTTGACGTTGACGCGGTCCATGTCGGGTTCGAGCTCGCGCTGCCAGGCGGCGACGACCGAGGCGAAGGCCTCGTTGATCTCGATCAGGTCGATGTCTGAGATCTTCATCCCGTTGCGGTCGAGGAGCTTTTCGGTCGCCGGGATCGGTCCGGTCAGCATGATCACCGGGTCGACGCCGACCGTGGTGATGTCGTAGATCCGAGCACGCGGGGTGAGCCCGAGGGCGTCGGCCTTCTCGCGGGTCATCAGCAGGACGGCGGCGGCGCCGTCGGAGACCTGGGAGGAGTTGCCCGCGGTGATCTTGCCGTCCTCCTTGAAGGCGGGCCGAAGCTGCGAGAGCCCCTCGAGCGTCGTCTCGCGCAGGCCCTGGTCGGTGACGTAGGTGTCGCCGTCGACCTGCATCGGGACCATCTCGCGCTCGAAGCGGCCCTCGTCGGTCGCCTGCCTGGCGAGCCGCTGGGAGCGGACGCCGAATTCGTCGAGCTCCGACCGCGGGATCTCCCATTTGTCGGCGATCATCTCGGCCGAGAGGCCCTGCGGGATCAGGTCGTAGCGCTCCATCAGCTCCTTGGAGAACGCCATGCCGTACTCGCCCATCATCTCCCCCGCTTTCGCGAAGGAGTTTTTCCCCATGTGCTCGACGCCGCCGCCGATCGCCACGTCGTGGACGCCGGAGGCGATCAGGGTGGCGGCGAAGTTGACGGCCTGCTGGGCGGAGCCGCACTGGCGGTCGACGGTGGTCGCCGGGACCTCCTCGGGGAGGCCGGCCTCGAGCCAGGCGTTGCGGCCGATGTTGATCGCCTGCTCGCCCCACTGCTGGACGCAGCCCGCGATCACGTCGCCGACCTCCGTCGGGTCGACGCCCGAGCGGGAGATCAGCTCCGAGTAGGTCCGCGCCAGGAGGTTGGAGGGATGCAGGTCGCGGTAGTAGCCCTTCTCCAGGTGGCCGCGACCGACCGGCGTGCGAACCGCCTCGACGATCACGACCTCGCGCCCACCGAGCCTGCCTCTGCCGTCTGCCATCAGTCCGTCCTCCGTGCTCGAAGTTGCCCGCCCGAGATATGCGGGGTTCCGAACAACGATAGTCCACCGATTGACTCGTCGATCAACCGCGCGGCGCCGTTCGGGAAACCTTGATAGGAACCCGGCCGATGAGCGACTCGAAGGGTTACGAAAGTCCGGGGATCGCGGGGAGCGGCGCCATCGCCACCGGCCTCGCCGCGGTCTCGACCACCACTGCCGACACCATCCTGCTGGCGCGGTCGGAGGCCTCCGCGTGGCGGGCCGAGGAGAAGATCGTCGCGGCCTGCGCGAAGATCGAGGGTGCCGAGCCCTCCCGCCTGCGGGTCACCACCGACCCCAAGGACCTGGCCGACTGCGACGTCGTCGTCGAGGCGATCGTCGAGGAGCTCGACGCCAAGGCCGAGCTGATCAAGACGCTCGACGCCCATCTGAGCCCGCACGCCGACCTGGCGACGACCACCTCCTCGCTCGGCATCGGCGACATCTCCTCCAAGGCGGGCGTCCCGCGGCTCTACGGCCTCCACGTCTTCAACCCGGTCCCGCGGATGGCGCTGATCGAGGTCTGCATCCCGGACGCCGCCGAGTCGGCCCGCGAGCGGGCGATGGCCTGGTGCGCGGCGCTCGGCAAGACCGCGGTCGAGGTCCCCGATCAGGCCGGCTTCGTCGTCAACCGGCTGCTCTTCCCCTACCTCTTCGACGGGGTGCGGATGCTGGAGCGGACGGGGATGGAACCGGGCGAGGTCGACACCTGCATGAAACTCGGCGCCGGCCACCCGATGGGCCCGCTCGCCCTGCTCGACTTCGTCGGCCTCGACGTCGCCGAGGCGATCGGCGATGCCCTCTTCGCCGACTCCGGCGACCCGGCCCACAAACCGCCGGGGCTGATCGTCGAGATGATCGGCGAACGGAAGCTCGGCCGCAAGACGGGCGCCGGCTTCTACAACTACGACTGAGGAGCACCTCGGGCGCGCGCCTTCCGCCGTGTCCGGATGTTGACGGGCCGAAAAACCACGATATGGCGTGCTTTTCGGCCCATCGACCGCGGGGGCCGCGGCGCGCGGGCGGGGCAGTCGAACGCGGGGGCGGGGAAGGGCCGCACGCGCTACTCGGCGGGCGCCGTCTTTCCCTTCCCGGACAGGTCCCAGATCACGTCGGCCTCCGAGATGTTCTGGCGACGGGCGACGCTTTCGACCTCCTCCCAGGGCAGTTCAGCGTCGGGCAGGTCGTCCCAGCGCGCGAGGTCCAGAGCCTCGATCGAGCCTCGGAGCGCGGGGCCGAGGTGCTCCTCGGAGCGCAGCAGCGCCCTCAACACCTCGAGCTGCTTGTCGGTCAGGCGAACAACCCACATGGGGGCACCTCCAGCTTGAGCGGATCGCGGGTTGCCCAGAGAAATTAGGCGTCCGGACGGACGGAAGAACTGTCGGAGGCACGGCTGATCCGCACCGCCTCGATGCGGTTCTCGCGCACCGCCTCGACGCGCAGGGTGTAGCCGTCGACCGTGATCGAGTCGCCGCGTTTCGGCAACCGCCCGAGCTCGCCGAAGACGTAACCACCGACCGAGTTGTAGGTCTCGGAGTCGGCCCCCGGCAGGTCGATCCCGGCGTCCTCGAGGTCGCCGAGGCTGACGTGGCCGCGGACGAACCAGTCGCCGTTGGTGAGCCGGCGGACCTCCGTCGCGCGCGGGTCGGTCTCGTCCTCGATCTCCCCCACGACCTCCTCGAGGATGTCCTCGACGGTGACGATGCCGACCGTCCGCCCGTACTCGTCGACCACCACCGAGAGCGAGGTGCGCTGCACCTGCAGGTCGTGCAGGAGGTCGTCGATCGGGCGCGTCTCGGGGACGATCAGGGCATCGCGGATCACCGACTCGATCGTCGCGTCCGGTCCCTCGCTCATGTAGAGGCGGGCGAGGCTGTTGTTGTGGACGACCCCACGGACGCGGTCGGCGTTGTCGTCCTCGATCACCACCAGGCGGGTGTGGCCGGAGGTGACGCAGCGGCGCAGCGCCGCCTCGACCGTCTCGTCGGCGTCCACCGTGACCACCGCCGGGATCGGGGTCATCACCTCGCGCGCCTCCTGTTCGTGCAGATGGAACACGCCGGCCAGGTGGCCCGCCTCGTCGGGATCGAGGCCGCCCTGTTTGGCGCCGCGGGCGATGATCAGGCGAAGCTCCTCGGGCGAGGTCTCCTCGACGTCCTCGACGTTCACCCGGAAGACCCGGTGGACCAGGAAGTTGGCGGGCGCGTTGGTCGCGACGATCAGGGGGTGGAGCACGCGACCGAGGAAGATCAGCGGCCCGGTGACGCGGATCAGGACGTTCTCGGCGCGGCCGATCGCGACCATCTTCGGCGACTGCTCGCCGAGGATCACGTGCAGGAAGGTGACGATGATGAACGCGAGGGCGATCGAGATCGCGAGCGCGAGAGCGTCGCTGGCGAAGCCGGTGAAGAGCGGCTCGAGCAGCTTGGCGATGGCGGGCTCGCCGAGGAAGCCGATGCCAAGCGAGGCGAGGGTGATGCCGACCTGACTGGTGGCGACGAACTCGTCGACGCGGTCGAGCTGTTCGAGCGCCATCCCGGCGCCCCGCACGCCCTCGTCGCGCATCTGCTCGAGCCGGGCGCGGCGCGAGCGCACCACGGCGAACTCGGCAGCGACGAAGAAGCCGTTGATCGCGATCAGCAGCAGCAGGAGGACGAGCAGCAGGATGCTCATCGGCGATGTGACCCGGTACTTCGGGGTGGAACGTCGTCGGCCATTCGGCCTACCCAATATAGCCGGCCGGCCCGCGGATCCCCGCGGAGCCGGCATATTGCGGGCAGAACGATGAGGATCGCGACGCTCAGCGAGATGCTCGAAGAGGTGGTCCGCCTAGGCGAGACGACCGGCACGGGCGAGCAGGCCCACGAGCTGCGGGGTGAACTCGAGGGGCGCCTGGCGACCGTCCGCGCCGCCGTGGCCGGGGCGACCGTGCCGCGGGTGATCGCCCTCGAGCGCCTCTACGAGCCCGTCCGCGTGGCGGGCTTCTGGGTGCCGGAGATGATCGCGATCGCGGGCGGCGAGGACGTCGCCGGCGACCCCGGCCTGGCGCCCGCCCAGGTCTCCTGGGGCGAGCTCGCGGGCCTGCGCCCGGAAATCGTGATCGTCATGGTCGAGGGCTACCTGGAGGACGTCCAGGCCCAGGCGATGGAGGTCTGGGAGCACATCGAATCGCTCGGCGCGGCCCGCGTCTACGCGGTCGCCGCCCAGTCGGGGTTCAGCGATCCCGGCCCGCGCCTGGTCGACGGCGTCGAGCTGATCGGCCACCTGCTGCACCCGGACCTGATGGACGCGCCGGGGAACACCCCGTTCACGCTCCTGCGCTCGCCCGCCCCGCGCACCGCCCAGGCGTAGGCGCGTCCCGCCGTCAGGCGACGGCCAACGCCAGCACGAAGCTGAGGATCCCGAGCGCGATCATCGCGCTGAGCTCGACCGCGAGCCGGCTGTTGCGGTCGAGTCCGCGGCCGTAGCGCCCCTGCTCGCCCGCGACGATCAGGAGGCCGCAGAGGACGCCGGCGATGAGGCCGCCGACGTGGGCGCCGACGCTGATCCCACGGTCGGCGAAGGTGAAGACGAGGTTGATCACGATGAGGATGCCGATCTGCCCGGCGATCGCCTCGAGCTGCCGTCCCCGGGCGATGACGAAGGTCGCGCCGAGCACGCCGAAGATCGCGCCCGAGGCGCCCGCGCTCAGGCTGTCCGGGCTGAACCAGAGGGCGAAGAACGAGCCCGCCAGCAGCGAGACGAAGTAGAGGACGGTGAAGCGCAAGGTCCCGATCGCCGGCTCCAGCAGGCGCCCCATGAAGTAGAGCAACAGCATGTTGAAGCCGATGTGGAAGATGCTCACGTGGACGAAGCCGCTGGTGATGATCCGCCACCACTCGCCTTCCTGGCTCACCGCCGGCCCGAACAGGCCGCCCATTTCGTAGACGACCTGGGAACCGAGTTCGCCGAGCCCCCCGGCGCCCTTCGCGACCTCGATCAGGTAGACGACGACGTTGATCGCGATCAGGACCACCGTCGCCGGGTAGGCGGCGAAGTGGCCGGCGAGCCCGCTCGGCGTCCCGGTCGGGTTGCGGACCACGCGGGTGCGCTGGTTCATGCACTCCGGGCAGCGCATGCCGACCGGCGTCGGGGTCATGCACTCGGGGCAGATCGGCCGCCCACAGGAGGAGCAGGAGACGGCGGTCTCGCGGTTGGGATGGCGGTAACACGTCTGAGGCACGGCAGAGCAGCCTACAATCGCGGCCGATGGAGACCGCCGGCCCCGCCCGCCTCTACGCGACCGCGGTCGGCGCCCTGCTCCTCATTCTCGGCATCGTCGGCTTCTTCTACGGCTCCTCCTTCGGCTCCCCCGGAGCCCTCGACCACACCCTCGGCGCCCTCCGCACCAACGGCTGGCTGAACCTCCTCTGGGCAGCCCTCGGGGCGCTCGGCCTGTTGACCGCCGGGACCTTCTCCCGCGCCTACGCGCTTGCGACCGGCGTGCTCCTGACCGTCCTCGGCGTATGGGGTCTGGTCCTCGACCCCGGCGCCGCGATCCTCGGCTTCCTCCCCGCGGCCGGCGCGAACGAAGCCCTGAACCTCACCTTGGGCCTCCTGGGCCTGCTGGCTTTCGCCGGGAGCCCGCGCGGCGCCCAGCCGGCGCCGCGCGGGGCGGGGTGAAGCCGGCGCCGCGCGGGGCGGGGCGATGTTGGGGGCGCGACGCCGGCTGGCGCGGGGGCCGGCGGCAGGGGCCTGCGGCCGGGGAGGCTGTCGCCCGGGGCGTGGTGCGGGAGATGCCGAGGGTTCGTCACGCTTCCGTGGGCTTCTCCACGCAAGCGTGAGGGTCCCGTGCGTGGCCCCGGGCCCCCACGCGTCCCGCTGTTCCTTATGGACCTCACAGGTCCATAAGGAACAGCGGAAGGGATGCGGGGGCGATGCGGGGCGGCGGGGCGGGAGGGACGTACGGAAGGCGCGCGGAGGCGTGACCTTGTGCGGTTTCGGAGTCCTTCTCCACGGTTCCGTGCGTGTTCCACAACGCCGGATCCGTCGCTCGTGCAGTTATGGGCGCCCTGGCGCCCTCAAGCGCACGAGCGGGCCGCCGGGAAAGGTCCGGAGGCGCGTCGTCCCTCCCCGCACGCCTCACGTGCTGCCGCGGCATCTCGGACGGCCGCCGCCGGCCCCAGCCCCTAAAACGGCGCCCGCTCGCGCACGCCGTGCGCGAGACCCTTCAAACCGCTCGCCTCCTGCTTCCCCCGTCGCCGCAACTCGAACAGCACCAACGCCCCGGTCGCCACCCCGCCGACGCCGACCGCGACCACCGGCCGCACCCAGTTGCGCGGGTCGCGCAGGGCCCGCATCTCGGAGTCCGAGAGCTCCTCGGCCCAGTCGGAGAGCTCGGTCGCGGCGGCGGCCGAGAGGGCCGTGAAGGTGTCCTCGATCCGCCCGGAGAGCCGCTCCGGTGGCTCGATCGGTCGCAGCACGTCGCCCAGCAGCGCCTCCACGTCCCAGGTGGTCTCCCCCGGCTCAGCCATCGTCACTCCCCCCTTCCATCTCCTCCTGGAGCTGTTTGATCGCCCTGTGGATCAAAACCTTGGTCGCCCCGTCGGACCGACCGAGCGCCCGAGCGATCTCGCGGTTGTCCATGCCGAGGGCGAAGCGCATGATCAGCGCCTCGCGACGGTCGTCGGAGAGTGTCTCGAGGTTCGCCATCACCTGCCGCAGCTCCTCGCGCCCGGCGACCAGGTCCTCGGTGTCGTGCCGCGTCGCGATCGAGTCGGCGCTGTCCAGCGGCGTCTGCGGCCGGCGCGAACGGTCGCGGTAGTAGTTCGACGCCAGGTTGTGGGCGATGCGGATCAGCCACGGCCGCAGCGGCCGGCCGCCGGACTCGCGCCGCGCCCGGTCGAAGTGCCGGTAGGCCTGCAGGAAGGCCTGCTCGGTGAGGTCCTCGGCGTCGTGGTGGTTGCCCACCCGGTAGTAGGCGTAGGAGTAGACGTCGCGCAGGTGGGCCCGATAGAAGTCCTCGAAGGCGCGGTCGAGCTCCGCCTTGCGCGCCGGAGCCAGTTCGGCAGGCTCGACGTTCTCCTCGGGGCCGCTCACCAGGCCAGATTAGATGAGCGCCGGCGCCTTCCGCCCACCTCATGCCGCCTGCCTCGCCCGCTCGGCGCTGCGCAGCCCGGCCACCCAGTCCTCGCAGGCGACTTCGCCGCGGATCAGTTTCGCCAGCCCCTCGAGCGCCTGGCCATGGACGCCCGAGGCGGCGATCGCGTCGGCGAGGAGCGGCGTCGTGTCGAGCCCCTCGGAGGCCTGGCCGATCAGCGCCGGGATCTCCTCCGCCGGCGTCCCCGCCCCGAGCAGCTCCCCGGCGCGCCGGTTGCGCCCGTTGGGCGCCAGCATCGACGCGGTCAGGTCGCCGACGCCGGCCAGCCCGGCGAAGGTCTCCGGGTCGGCGCCACGCGCGACCCCGCAGGCGATGCACTCGCGCCAGATCTCGGCGACCGCGATCCCCGCCGCGTTCAGCCCGTGCGGCTCGGCCGCGGCGGCCGCAACCGCGGCGGCGTTCTTGGCGGCGCCCGCCATCTCCACCCCGACCACGTCGGCGGTGCGCTCGCAGACCAGCCCGGCGCGGTTGAAGACGGTGCCGAGCTGGGCGCGCAGGTCGGGATCGGCGGAGCCGAGCACCAGCGCCGCCGATCCGGAGACCGCCTCGGCGGCGTGCGCCGGCCCGCCGAGCGAGGCGAGCGCCCGCGCCCGCACCCGTTCGCCGACGTACTCGGACGGCAGCTCTCCCTGCGGCGCGATCAGACCCTTGGTCAGCAGCAGGATCGAGGAGCGTTCGCCGGCCCGGTCGGCGATCGAACCGACCGCGGCGGGCAGGGACTTGGAGGGGATCGCGAGGACGATCAGGTCGAGGCCCGCCAGCTCGATCGCGCTTGCCGGGCGGACGTCGATCGACTCCGGCAGCGGCACGCCGGGCAGATATCGGGCGTTCTCCCCGGTCTCGATCAGGTCCTGCGCGCTCGTCGCCGTGCGCGCCCCGAGCTGCACCTCGAGCCCGCCGCGGGCGAGCAGCACGGCCACCGCCGTCCCCCAGCTGCCCGCCCCGATCACGGCGGCGCGCCGCATCGGCGGCAACCCCCCCAGGTCTTCCCACTGCAGCAGGACGTTGGGCCAGATCCGCGTCGTCACCGTCTCGGCGAGCGCCTGCGAGGGCTCCTCCGAGCGGGGGAAGGTCATCGCCCGCCCGCAGCGCACCTTCACCTTGCGCGGACGGATCCGCCAGCCGCGGCGCACGCCTTCGGTCCCGATCACCGCGGTCGGCAGGACCGGCGCGCCCGTCTGCAGCGCCAGGCGGCCGACGCCGCGCTTCGGGTTGGCGAGGCTGCCGCTGCGGATCCGCGTCCCCTCGGGGAAGATGCAGAGCGTCCCGCCGCGTTCGACCACCATCCGCGCCGTCTCCATCGAGTCCGCGTCGGATTCCCCACGGCGGATCGGGAAGGCGCCGAGCCGCGAGAGGAACCACGCTTGCAGCGGCTTCTGGAAGAGCTCGACCTTGGCGACGTAGTTCATCGGCCGTTTGAACGGCAGGCAGGCGCCGACCACGAAGGGGTCGAGGAAACTGCGGTGGTTGGCGGCGACGATCAGCCCGCCCTCGACGTGGCGGGCGTATTTGCGCCCCGGGCGCGAGAGCCGGAAGTAGACGAGGAAGAAGGGGACGAAGAGCAGCCGGACCACCACGTAGAGCGGCCAGTTGACGCTGTGCTTGCGGGTATAGGCGTGCAGCGCCGCGAGGCGCTCGTCGGGGATCACGCTGTCGGCTACACGGGTCGCGGCGCGGGGTTACGCCGGCTGTTCCTTTTGCGCCTATGAGGCGCAAAAGGAACAGCTACCGGGCACCGGCGCGTGGGTTGACGACGGGGCGCAGGTTCGGCTCGACCTGGTCGCGCAGGTGCTCGAATGCGGGCGGCAGCGAGAGCTTCTCGCCGAGGTGCTCGAGCGGCTCGTCGACGGTGAAGCCGGGGCCGATCGTCGCCACCTCGAAGAGCACGCCGCTGGGCTCGCGGAAGTAGACGGACTTGAAGTAGAAGCGGTCGATCTCCGGGGTCGGGCGGGCACCGGCCGAGATCGCCTTGTCGCGCCAGGCCATGTGCTCCTCGGGGATCGAGGCCCAGGCGACGTGGTGGACGGAGCCCGCGCCCTGGACGCCGCGCTCCGGCGGCGGCGGGTCGTAGATGTAGAGGCCGCCGCGCTCGGCGCCGCGCGCCTCCCAGCCGGCCTCGGTCGGCTCGAACTCGAGCGCCTCCAGCAGCGCCGTGCTCGTCTCCGGCGCCGCCGCGTAGGCGCGCACGGCGTGGAAGCCCTGCAGCGCCAGCTCGCGCGGCACCTCCGGGTGGTCGGCGATCAGCGGGGCGTCGGGCACGTCGGCGACGAGGAGCTCGTGGTCGAGGCCCTCGGGGTCGGAGAAGCGAAGGCCCTCGGGGTCACGCCGGGTGTCGATCCCGAGCGCGCCGAGGCGCCCCTCCCAGAAGTCGAGCGCCTCCGGCCCGCCGACACGCCAGACGATTCGGTGGACCATCCCCGCCCCCGCCCGGCCGAGCGCGGCCCCGGGGTACTCGAAGAAGGTCAGGTCGGCGCCGGGGTCGCCCTCCTCGTCGGCGAAGAAAAGGTGGTAGACGGTCGGGTTGTCCTGGTTGACCGTCTTCTTGACCAGGCGCAGCCCCATCACGCCCGCGTAGAAATCGACGTTGCGCTGGGCGTTCTCGGTGATCGCGGTGATGTGGTGGATCCCCTCCAACCGCATAGGTCACGTATACCATCCGGCCCATGAAGCCCTGGCGACGGAGGACCGTCAAAGCCCTCCTCGTGCTCGGCGCGCTGTTCGCCTTCCTCAGCGTCTTCGCGATCTGGGTCGAGCGCCAGGCCCTCGACACCAACGAGTGGGTCAACACCTCGGGTCAACTGATCCGCAACCCGACGATCCGCGCGGCGGTCGCCGACTACCTCGTCGAACAGCTCTACGAAAACGTCGACGTCGAAAAGGAACTCGAAAACATCCTGCCGGGGGAAACCAAGGAACTGGCCGGGCCCGCGGCAGGCGGGCTGCGTCAGGTGGCCGGCACCGGCGCCGAAAAAGTCCTGGAAACCGGCACCGCGCAGAACCTCTGGGAAACCGCCAACCGGACCGCGCACGAACAGCTGATAGCGGTGCTGGAAAACAAGAAAGAAGCGGTCGAAACGGCCAACGGGGAAGTGAAGCTGAACCTCGGCAGCATGCTCACCAATCTCGCCGGCCAGATCGGCCTGGCGAAGAACCTCGCCGAAAAGCTGCCGCCCGACGCCGGCCAGGTCACGATCCTCAAATCGGAACAGCTGAAGACCGCCCAGGACATCGTGATCGCGATCAAGGGGCTGGCGCTGCTCCTCTCGATCCTCACCTTCCTCGTCTTCGGCCTGGCGATCTACCTGACCCGGGAGGGCCGCTGGGTGACGGTGCTGTTCAGCGGCGTCGCGCTGATCGTCGCCGGGCTGCTCGTGGTGGTGCTGCGCCACGTCGCCGGCGGCGTCGTCGTCGACCAGTTGGTGAAACAGCAGAACGTCAAGCCGGCGGCCGAAGCGGCCTGGTCGATCGGCACCTCGCTGATGGTCTCGATCGCGGTGACGATCATCATCGTCGGCGTCCTCTTCGCGGCGGCGGGCTGGCTGTCGTCGCCGACCCGCGCGGCGCGCGGCACTCGCCGGGTGCTCGCCCCCGCGCTGCGCGACTACCTGCCCTACTGCTACGGCGGCCTCGTGGTGGTCCTCGGCATCTACCTGCTGACCGCGTCCGGGGTCGGCTTGCGGACCTTCCTCACCGTCGTCGTGATCGGGATCATGGCCGCGTTCGGCCTGCGCGAGCTGAGCAGGCAGACCGCCGAGGAGTTCCCCGGCCTGACCTTCGGCGAGGTGCTCGCGCCGACCCGGAAGGCGATCGAGACGGCGGTCTCAGACGCCAAACTCGGCGAGCGTGCCTCGAAGATCAAACTGCCCGACGTCAAACGGCCGGAGGGACGGCGGCCGGGCGGGATCGGGATCCCGGACGTCCGGCGGCCGACCGGGGGTCGCGGCCGCGCCGCGCCGCCCGCCGAGGTCATGCGCGAAGAAGACGCGCGCCTCTCGAGCCTCGAACGGCTGGCGACCCTGCACGAGAAAGGCGTCCTCACCGACGAGGAGTTCGCCGCCGAGAAGGCCCGCCTCCTCAAACTCTGACGGCCGGTCGGTGAACGAGACCGCCCGGCCGCGCCGCGGCGGCGCGCCCCGGCCGCGACGTCCCCTACTGTCCCGCCGATGCCCCGGCGCACCATCCCCGCCCTGCTCGCGGCGCTCGCGCTCGCCGTCGTCCTCGCCTCCTGCGGTAGTGGTGGCAACAGCACCGTCACCGAGAAGACGGTGATGCGCAAGGCCCGCTCGGCGCCGGGGACCACCTACCTCCCGGACGCCGCCACCGGCCGCCACTACGTCAAGCCGGCGACCTACCGCTTCCCCGGCGACGGCGACCTCACCGCCGGCAGTCTGGAGTGGCACGGCTGGGGTGAAGCGAAGGCGACCGCCTTCGGCACGATCGCCGAGCACCCGGCCAACGGCCTGGTCGACACCTTCGCCGGCAGCGTCACCGCCTCCGCCCCGCGCACCTGCGACGGCGCCCGCTACTACACCCAGGTCATGGCGCACGTGCCGAAACAGGCCGACTTCGTGCCGACCGAACCCACCAAGCTCACGACTCCCTGCGGCTGACCCGCGCCGCCCGCCGCGCGGTTGAACCCGGCCGCCTCCGGGTAGATCGCCCCCGTGGCGGTCATCCACACCACCGACGAGCGCAAGTTCGAGATCGAGGTCAGTGCCAAGAAAGCCGACGAAGAAATCGTCCGCGTCGGCGGCCGCGCGATCCCGATCGTCGAGCTGAAGCTGGCGGGCGAGGACACGATGGTCTACATCAACGCCCGCCACATCGTGTCGATCGAGGACGACGATTAGTCGGTACCCCCGCGGTCCTCCTTGGACTTCTGTTCGGTACCGACACAGTTTCGTGACATCTACCCTCACTTGGTCATCCGACCGAAGGAGAGCTGGAATGAAGTTCATGGTGGTCCTGGGCGCACTGCTCGTCGTCTTGGCGATCGCGTTGCCGACCGGTGCGACCGCAACTCCGTCGCCGCAGTTGCGCAAGGCGTGTTCCGCCTACGCGAAGGAACACTTCCACGGCGTCACCGCCCACCTGCCGGACGGCGTCAAATGCCTGGAGCCGGGCGAGTACTGCTCGCACGCACCCGGCTATGCCAGTGCGTACCGCGAATACGGATTCGTCTGCCGCGGCAGACTGGAAGCACTCTGACCCGCCGAACCGAACCATGGCCGGCATCTGGCTAGACTGCGCCGCCGCAAAGCCCAGGGAAAGGTTCGGTTGATGAGGTTCAGCTCGATGTTGGTCGTGGTGAGCGCGATTGCCGCGCTCGTACTTGCGGTGGCGGCGCCGGCGGCGCAGGGGATGGCGATGTACGACAGCAGTCCGTACTACGACGGCGGCGCCGAGGTCACCTTCGTGTGTGGGTTCGAGTGCGGCTGGATCGAAGAAGGGATCGGCTACGAAGAACAGGTGGCCTACCCGGACAAGGGCGGCTCCTTCGAACTCATCGGCGACGGTTGCATCATGTCCAGCGGCCATCCCAACGTCGAAGACCACGGCTTCGCCGAACTCGGCGGCGCCGACCTCAACTCGAGCACCGACGACGTCCATTGGTTCATGTGGGGCAACGGCGGCGACGTGATCGGCGGCTCCCCCTTCGAGGTCGTCTGCACCCCGGAACCGCCGAGCCGGAAGCAGATGTCCTTCGTCCGGCGCCTGAACGAGGCGACGAGCATCACGCGCCAGTTCGGCACTTGGGACACCGATGGCAACGGCACCCTCTCCACCAAGGAGCAGCGCGCGGGCGCGATGCGCGACTTCCGCCAGATCGACCTGAACGACGACGGCGCGATCGACGCTCCCGACGTCCGCATGGACCTCAAGCGCCAGCCCCGCGCCCACGGCAAGCGCGCCGGCGAGGCCGCCTTCCCCTTCGACCTCGACGGCAACGGCAAGGTCCGCCCGAACGAGTACTGGCGCTACATCCAGCGCACCTTCGTCCAGCCGATGAGCCACGGCGCCGGCGGCTCGGTCAGCCTGCGCCAGGCGCAGGCCTTCTACGCGAACCTCCCGTAGGCGGCCGCGATCAGCCGACCGGGCCGGTCGGCTGATCGAGGTGGCGGGTCTCGTTGAAGCTGCGCAGGAGCCAGCGGCCGTCTTCGTGGACGACGAGGCGGGAGATCGAGCCGTTGTCGGAGTGGATGAAGGCGAAGGGGCGGCTGCCGGTCGCCATCGCGCAGAGCTGGCCGATCACCGCGCCATGAGCGAAGGCGACGGCGACGCTACCGGCGGGGACCGCGGCGACGATGGTCTCGATCGCGGCGCAAAGCCGCCCCTCGAACTCCTCCGGTGACTCGGCCCCGGGGATCGCGTCCCAACGTTCGCGCGCGGCGATCTCGGCGACCAACGGATCGCCTTCGGCCACCTTGATCCGGTATTCCCCTCCCTCGAGCTCGCCCAGGAACACCTCTCGCAGGTCCGCGAGCACGGTCGGTTCGAGGTCGAGCTTCTCGGCGAGAGGCACCGCCGTTTCCTGCGTCCGACGCAGGTTAGAGACGAACATGCCGGCGAAGCGCTCGTCGGCCAGCTCGCGCGACACCGACTCCGCCTGACTCCTCCCCACCTCCGACAACGCCGGATCGCCCTGCCCGTCGATCAGTGGAAACCGCTTGCCCGGCAGAGCCGCCTCCGAGGCCCCGTGGCGGACCACCACGATCTCGACCGAGTCGGGCGGCCGCACGTAGCGGTGCTGCTCGAACCCGCTCGCTTCGGTGGTCGATGGATCGCTGCTCATCGGGCGGCTGAACCCTACTGGGGGAGAATCCGCGGCCATGGCACTTCGCCTGACCGACGGGACCACGATCGGCGACCTCAGTCGACCGCGCCAAGGCATGCGCCACCGCGTCCTCTTCGGTGTCGAGGAGTCCAGCGGTCGGGAGGTCGCGGTGAAGATCGAGCTGATCCCTGGCGCCCTCCAGCCGGAGCGCCGAGCCCTGGAATGGTTGACGCTCCAGGATGGCCCCGCTCCGCGACTTCACGCCGCCGGGACGTTGGACACGTCCGGTGAATACCCCGGCGCCATGTGCCTGGTGACCGAACGCGCGGACGGAGAAGCGCCAAGCACCTTGGCTTCCTGGGAGCGACTCGGGCGGGCGCTCGCCCGCCTGTCTCGGGTCCCGTGGCACGGGATCGACCTGCCGACCTTCGACCATGACGCCTTCCTCGCCCTCCACGAACGTCGGGCCGAGCATCTGAGTCGTGCACTCGGGCGCGACCTCGGCGAGAGCCTGCCGACGGTCCCTCCTCCCTACGCCGCCTTTCCCCTGGTCGTGACCCACGGCGATCCTGGCCCCGGCAACTTCTTGGACGACGGAGCCGACGGCACGCTCATCGACTGGGAGGACGCCCAGGTCGCACCCCGGGGCCTCGACCTCGGCCGAGCGATCTTCATCGCGCTCCTCGGCGCCGGCCCCGAGGGCCACGTTCCCCGCGACCACGCCGCCCGGGCCGACGCGGTCACCAGGGGCTTCCTCACCGAGGCCGACCCGCCCCTCAGTCAGGCCGAGGTCGATTGGTGGACCGGCGTCGCCGGCCTCCAGTTCGCCCACCGCCGCTTGGAGCGCGCCGGCGAACCCGGCGTCCTCCCTTGGCTCGACGCCGTGACGGTACTCGAGTCGGCAGCAGCCGGCCTGGACCCATGAAGGCGGTGCTGCAGATCCCCGGATCTCCCTACCTCCTCGTCGCGCGTCGCTGAAAGCGCATCGGGGAGCGGAAAGCCCGCCGCCGGGATCGAACCGGCAACCTCCTGATTACAAATCAGGTGCTCTCCCAGGTTGAGCTAGGCGGGCGTGGGGCCGATGATGGCTAGATGGATGTCACGTTTCGCTTTCTCGGCCCGGAAGAGGGTGGTGTCCTGACCGAGGCGATAGAAGCAGCTTACGGGAGGACGTATGACGTCCGCTGGGTCTACGACCCGGCGGAGGTTTGCGCCCGGCTCGCCGACGGGCGCTACGTGAGCTGCGTGGCGGAGACGACGGGTGGCGAATTGCTCTGCCACGAGGGGATGAGCCTCGCGGCGGCGGGCGATGCTGTCGCCCATTCGGGGCAGGCGGTGACGCTGGAGGCGGCGCGCGGCCAGCACCTTTTTACGCGGACCAAGCGGGTGCTGATGGAGTGGGGGCAGGAACGCGGGCTCGCGGGCATGTACAGCGAGGCGACCGCCGCCCACCCCTACAGCCAGAAGGCGAACATCGAGCTCGGGGCACACGAGACCGGCTTCCTGCTCGGCTGGATCCCGGCCACGGTCGAGAACGACGCGGCGGCAGGCGGGCGGCGGCGGCGCAACTCGGCGGCGCTCTTCTACACGAAGCTGAACGACGGCCACGAAAGGCGCGTCTACGCGCCCGAGCGCCATCACGAGATCGTCGGCCAGACCCTTGCCCTCTGCGAACTGCGAGGGACCCTCGCCCAGCCGCCGGCCGACTGCGAGCTGGAGGAGCGCACGCAGATGCACACCGAGGTCGACGCCGACCACAACCTGGCGCTACTCACGGTGAGCGTGCCGGGCGCGGACCTCGAGGATGTGATCGCCGCCCACCGACGCCGCCTCTTCGACGACGTCGGCCTCGACGCGATCTACATCGACCTGCCGCTGGAGGTGCCGGCGACCGCCCTCGTCGCCGATCACCTGGAGCGCCTGGGCGTCTCCTACTCGGGGATCTTCCCCAATGCCAAAGCCGACGGCGACGTGCTGCGGATGCAGTCGCTGCACCGGGTCCGAGTCAAGGCCGACGACGTTGCCGTCGCCTCGGACCACGGGCGCGAGCTGCTCGAGTACGTGCTGGCGGATCTGGAGCGGCGCGAATAGCGCTAGACCGCGACCTCCCGCGAGGCGAGGTGCGCGCCGACCTTGCGCTTCACCCGCTGCAGGGCGTTGTCGACGGTCTTCGTGTCGCATTCGAGGCGCTCGGCGATCTGCTCGTAGGAGTGCCCGTCGAGATACAGCGACAGCACCCGGCTCTCCAGATCCGAGAGCACCCCGGAGACGCCCGAGAGGCAGGAGACGAGGCTCTCCAGCTCCTCCGTGGCGATCACCTGGTTGACCGGATCGTGGACGCTCGGCCCCGGCAGGATCTCGTCGAGCGTCGTTTCCGAGTCGCCGCCGGCCGCCGGCGTCTGGCTGAACGAGACGTACTGGTTCAGCGGCGTGTGCTTGTTGCGGGTCGCGGTCTTGACCGCGGTGATGATCTGGCGCGTGATGCAGAGCTCGGCGAAGTTGCGGAAGCTCGACTCGCGGTCGGAGCGGTAGTCGCGGATCGCCTTGTAGAGGCCGAGGAGACCCTCCTGGATCAGGTCGTCGGACTCCCCTCCGAGGAGGAAGTACGAGGAGGCCTTCAGACGGACGAAACCGCGGTAACGACGGACGATCGCGTCGTAGGCATCGGTCCTGCCGTCCTTGGCGAGGGCGACGAGGTAGTGATCATCAAGGTCAGCTTGAGGGTTAGCTCTAGCTGCCATGGCGTTGCCGCGGCCCGCCATGGTCGGCCGAAATTCCTGCTTAGGCGTCGATAGTGCCACTGATCCTTCTCCTTGCTGAAGGGTCGTGGCGCCACTTACCTCCCCCGAGGCGCCCTACTTATCCGGAAGGCATCCCCTCGACCCAAGCCCTCAGGTCGAGGTTCACCCTTTATTGAGGCGGCAGTCTACGCACAAGCAGAGTTCTGTCAACCCCAAACTGCGACTTTTTGCAACCGCGGTTGCATGGGCAGGAACATGCGTTCGGATCAGGAGCGCTGGCGGACCGACTCGAAGAGCAGCGCGGTGGCGGCCGCCGACACGTTCAGGGACTCGACCTGACCCAGGCGCGGCAGGGCGATGAGGCCGTCGCAGCTCGACGCCACCCGCGGGCGCAGGCCCTTGCCCTCCCCGCCGAGCACCAGCACGGTCGGGCCGGTCAGGTCGACCCCCCAGGGCGGCGCCGATCCGTCCGCGTCGGCGCCCCAGATCCAGAAGCCCGCCCCCTTCGCCGCCGCCAGCCAGTCGGCGAGGTTCCGCACGTGGGCGACCTCGAGGTGCTCGACCGCCCCCGCCGAGGTCTTGCAGGCGACGGGCGTCACCATCGCGGCCCGGCGCCCTGGGATCACCACCCCGGCCGCGCCCGCCGACTCGGCCGAGCGGCAGACCGCGCCGAGGTTGCGCGGGTCCTGCACCTGGTCGAGCGCGACGATCAGAGCGTCTGGCTTGCGCAGCATCGCCTCCGCGTCCCCGTATGGATAGGGGTCGACGACGGCGACGACGCCCTGATGATCGGGCGACCCGCAGAGCCGCTCCAGCTCCGCCGGCGAGGTCTCCGGTGCCCGCAAGACCTTGTGGACGCGTCGGCGACCGCGTTCGGCCTCGTGGACGGGCTGGACGCCGTAGATGATCTGCGAGGCCATCAGCGCCGGACGAGTCGGGCGCCGTCGGCCGAGTCCCTGACCTCCCAGCCGAGGCCCGCGAGGCGGTCGCGGATCTCGTCCGCCCGCGCGAAGTCCTTGGCCGCCCTGGCGTCCTGGCGCTCCTGGAGCAGCCGCTCCGCCTCGGGGTCCGCCTCGTCCTGCTCCTCCGCGATCGACTCGAGCCCGACGAGCTCGAGCATCTCCACCACAGCCTCGACAGCGCCCGGAACCTCGTCCCGGTTCGCTTCGCCGACCAGCTCGAACATCTCCGCCATCGCCCTGGGCGTATTGAAGTCGTCGGCAAGCGCATCCTTGAAGGCCTCGAGCCGGGACTCCGAGGATGTCTCGACGGAACCTCCCCGCTGTTGCTCCGGCGAGACATCCTCGGAGTCCCGGCCGCGCTGCGTCCTGAAGAAGTTCCGCAGCCGCTCGACCCGCGCCGCCGCTTCCTCCATCGGCAGCTCCCCGAAGGCGATCGGCTGGCGATAGTGCCCGGAGACCAGATAGGCGATCACCGCCTCGCGCCCGTAACGGTCGAGCGCCTCCTTCAGCTGGAAGATGTTGCCCTCCGATTTCGACATCTTCTCGCCCGCGGCGTCGACCATCCCGTTGTGCATCCAGGCGTGGGCGAAGGGCCGCCCTGCCGCCTCGGACTGGGCGATCTCGTTCTCGTGGTGAGGGAAGACCAGGTCCGAGCCGCCGCCGTGGACTGCGAACGAGGCGCCCAGCTCCTGCTCGGCCATCACCGAGCACTCGATGTGCCAGGCGGGCCGCCCCGGGCCCCAGGGCGAGTCCCAGCTGGTGTCCTCGCCCTCCTTGGTCGATTTCCAGAGGGCGAAGTCGAGGCGCTCCTCCTTCAGGCTCGCCGAGCCCGCCTCCTCACCTTGGTCCATGTCCTCGGGCCGGCGGTTGGAGAGCTTGCCGTAGCCGGGGAAGCTGTGGACGCGGAAGTAGACGTCGCCGCCCGACTCGTAGGCGTGGCCGCCCTCGATCAGCTGGGCGATCAGCTCGATGATCCCGTCGACGGTCTCGGTCGCCTTCGGCTCCGCGTCGGGACGGCCGAGGCCGAGCCGGTCGGTGTCTTCGACGTAGGCGGCGGTCATCTCCTCGGCGAACCTCGCCGACCCCTCCCCCGCCCGCGCGGCCGCGGTGTAGATCTTGTCGTTGATGTCGGTGACGTTGACGACGAGGCGCGCCTTGTAGCCCTCGGAGCGCAGGAAGCGCGCGAAGAGCGAGAAGACGACGTACGGGCGCGCGTTGCCGATGTGGATGCGGCTGTAGACGGTCGGGCCACAGGCGTAGATCCCGACCTCGTGGTCGGGGTCGAGCGTCTGCACCGCCCCGCTCAGCGTGTCCCTGATCCGCACCTCACGCATGGAGGAGCGAGGTTAACCGGCCGGGGCCGATCGGCGCTAGTAGGTGCGGTAGCCGGCGGGCGACTGCGGTTTCTGGGCGCTGCCCCGCAGCCAGGTCGGGCCGTCGTCCTCGGCGGCCGCCTGGACCTCGCGCCGCGCCTTGCTGACGCTGGCGCGGATCTCTTCCTCGGTCGCCGCGCGGGCGCGCTCCTCGCGCCGCTGGGCCTGCTGCTTGATCCGCTCGGACTCCGCCTCGAGCTGGGCCTCGGCGCGGGCGCGGGCGGAATCTTCGGCCTCCCGCTCGACCTTCTCGACCAGCTTGCGGACGCTCTCCTCGGCTTCGCGGCGGACCTCCTCGGTCCCTTCCATGACCCGCTTCTCGATCTCTTTCTCGAGCTCGATCGCGGTGTCGTGGGCGGCCTGCGCCGCGGCCTCCGATTCGGCGGCGCGCTGCTCGGCTTCGGCGATCCGTTTGTCGGCGTCGGCCTGGATCCGCCGGCGCGCCTCCTCGACCCGACGGTCGATCTCGGTGCGCACGCCTGCTTTCGCCTCCTCGACTTCGCGCTCGGCCTGCTCGATTTCCTTCCGCGCCCGCGATTCGGCGGCTTCGACCTTGGAGTCGGCGTCGGCGGCCGCTTCCGAGGCCTTGGCGAGCGTCCGCTCGCGCTCGGCCTGCGAGGTGCGACGCAGATCCTCGAAAGACTTCTCGGCCCGGTCACGCCCCGCCTCGGCGGCGGCCAGCTTCGACTCGGCGGCGGCCTGCGCGGCTTTGGCGGCTTCGATCTGCGCGCGCGCCTGGGCGCTCATCTCGCGCAGCGTCCGCATCGCCCGCTCCTTCAACTCGGCGCGGACCTTCTCGGCGTTCCCCTCGGCCGCCGCGACCCGCTCCTCGGAGACCTTCACCCACTCCAAGGCCTGCTGCGCGACCGCGTGCATGTCGCGGTTCGCCTCGCGGACCGCCTTCAACTGCCTCGCACGCTCAGTCATGCGGTGGAAGCCTACTGGGCGTCCCGGCTGCTCGTCTCGCGAGCCTTCAGCTCCCGCTTCAGCACCTTGCCGGTCGCGTTACGCGGCAGCTCGTCCAAGAACTCGACCTCGCGCGGCGTCTTGTAGGCGGCGAGGTTCGCCTTGACGTGGGCGCCGAGATCGGCCTCCGTCAGGGTCGCCCCGCCCTCGAGCACCACGAACGCCTTCAGGCGCTGGCCGAACTTCTCGTCCTCGACGCCGATGACCGCCACCTCGGCGATCCCGTCGAGGTCGGCGAGCAGGTCCTCGACCTCGCGCGGGAAGACGTTCTCGCCGCCGGAGACGATCATCTCGTCGTCACGACCGTCGACGAAGAGGCGCCCTTCGGTGTCGAAGTGGCCGACGTCTCCGCTCGAGAGCAGCCCGTCGATCGCCTCTTTGTTGCCACCGCCGGTGTAGCCCTCCATCTTCATGTCGTTGCCGACGAAGATCCGCCCCACCTCTCCCGGCGCGACGTCCTTGCCGTCCTCGTCGAAGAGGCGGACGACGGTGCCGCGGGGCGGCCGCCCCGCGGTGCCCGGTGCGGCGCGGAGGTCGGTCGGCGTGGCGATCGTGGCGAAGGAGACCTCGGTCGACCCGTAGAGGTTGTAGATGTTGTCGCCGAAGCGGTCCATCCACTCGATCGCGAGCTCGCCCGGCAGCGCCGAGCCCGACAGCGCGGCGATCTTCAGCGACGGGAGCTTGTAGCGGCTCAGGGTCTCCTCCGGCAGGCCCAGGATCCGCTGGATCATCACCGGCACCACCGTGAGCACGTCGGCGCGCGTCCGTTCGATCGCCGCCAGCGTGTCCTCCGGATCGAAGCGCCGCCGCAGCACCATCGTCGAGGTCGTCGGCAGCGAGACGACGAAGTGCAGGAAGCCCCAGGAGTGGAAGAGCGGCGCCGCGATCATCATCGTCGAGCCGCGCCGGTAGGGGATCATGTCGAGCAGCGAGGCGAGGGTCATCAGCCCGTCGGGGCTGGTCCGCTGGGCGCCCTTCGGCGTGCCGGTGGTGCCGGAGGTGAGGATCACGAAGCGCGCCTTGTCGGGCGGCGGCGCGAGGTCGGACGGGTCGCCGGCGGCGATCAGCTGCTCGATCGTCGTCGCCCCCGCGGGCGGCGCGCCGTCGTGCCAGGCGACGATCCGTCGCACGCTCGGCTCCACCCCGGCCAGGAGCTCCCCGAACTCTTCGTCGTACACGAGCGCCTTCGGCCCCTCCCGCTTCATCACCTCGACCAGCTGCGGGCCGGCGAACATCGTGTTGAGGTAGAGCGCCGAGGCGCCGAGCTTGGCGGCCGCGAGCGTCGCCTCGAGGAAGCCGCGGTGGTTGCGCGCCATCACGCCGATCCCGTCGCCGGGGCCGATCCCGAGCGCTCCGAAGGAGTGGGCGAGCGCGTTGGAGCGCTCGTGCAGCCGCCGCCAGGTCAGCGACCCGCGTTCGTCGAGGATCGCGATCTCGTGCGGATGCTCGATCGCAGCGACGGTGACCCCGGTCGCCGGCGACGCCCCCCAGCGCAGAAACGTCGAGCCGACCCGCAGCGCCTTGTCGGGCCGCATCGGCCCGACGATCCCCGCCCGCCGCAGCACCCGCCCCTCGAAGAGGAGGTCGGAGACGGCCCCCCGCGCGTCCGTTTGCCCCGTATCAGCCATCGATCCGTGAAGACTATTGGCCGGGCGGCCAGGAGGCCATCCCGGTGTCGTACCGATCGGGTTGCGGGGAGAGGATGGGATGGGAAGGGATGGGGGCATTTGAAGCTGGCGCCCGGCAGGCAAGGGACGCGGCAAGGGACGGGGAAAGGGACGCGGCCCTCTCGGCCACGGCCCGGGCAGGCTGTGGCCGTGGCCGAGAGGGCCGGGTCTCAGGGGAGTGTGGAGGGACCCTCGCGGGAGGGTGACGGGGGCGTCACGGGAGAGCGACGGG
>JBPYFM010000161.1:0-89527 GCA_051986435.1 Solirubrobacterales bacterium
CGGTTAGGACGACCGCACCCCGGGGGACCCTCGATCCGGGCCCGGAAAGGGACGGAAGGCGCCCGGGCGTGTGACGTTCCCGGCATCTTCGTCACCGATCGGCCCCTGACGGCCCCCGGTCGGAGGAGGGACGGAGGGTCTGGGCCGGAGGTGTGCCTTCTCTCACGCATCACTCCGACGTGAGTCCGACTTCGTCACGTCCCTGTACCGGCTCTCCCCCGCACCCCTCCCGTCCTGGGCGCCTCATGGGGGTCACAGCCTGCCAGGACCCCCATGAGGCGCCCAGGACAGCCACCGGCGCCGCGAAGTGGTGTGGACGGCCGGGCGCGCAGTGGGTGCGGTGTGGACGCCGGGCCGAAGTGGTGCAGACGGCCCGGCCCGCAGTGGCGCGGACGTCCCGCCCCGAAGTGGTGTGGACGGCCCGGCCCCCGGGCGCCCGCTCCGCCGTCACGCCCTGTGGCGCCTAAGTCGCGCATAGCGAGAGAAAGGCGCCACGCGGCCTGACGGGGCGACCCCGCCCGCCCGGCGCCAGGGGCCGCGCCGCGCGAGGTTTCGTACCGTTCGCGTCTAGTAGCGGCGGTCGCGGCGATCGTCGACCAGGACTTCGCTCTGCCGCGCGCGGCGCGACCAGACCGCCCACTGCCAGATCGCGATGAGGAGGCCGAGGACGCCCGCGATCATCAGGATCAGACCCACCGTGTGCAGGTCGATTCCTTGCACGTGGAAGTGGGTGGCGAAGCGGAGGATCGCGCCGACGGCGATCAGGAAGATGCTGCCTGCAAAGGTCATGTGTTCCTGCAACGGGCGGCGGGAGCGATTTGTCAGGTTGGGTTGAAAAGCTTTTCCGGGGTACCTGCCGCGGGATGCGACGAGCCCTTGGAGGAGCGAGCCCGGCGGCGTCCGGGTCGGAGTCCGACGCCCCGCGGACGGGTCTGAACGGCCCGCGAGCCCTGCCCAGGGCAGCCTTCGCGATGGCATCGGATCGGCGGCTGGCGCGGCGCGCCGCGGCGGGCGACCCGGAGGCCTTCGCGGCGATCTTCCGCCGCTATCAACAGGACCTCTACCGCTTCTGCGTCGGCATCCTGCGCGAACCGCAGGACGCCGAGGACGCGGTGCAGAACACGATGATCCGGGCGATGCGGGCACTGCCCGGCGAGCGCCGCGAGATGCAGCTGAAGCCCTGGCTCTACCGGATCGCCCACAACGAGGCGGTCGAACTGCGGCGGCGCGAACGGCCCGTCGAGCCGCTGGCGCCGACCGTCGAGGAGGGCGCCGCGACCGAGGAGCTGGTCGAGCGCGACGCGAAGCTGAAGGCCCTGCTCGCCGACATCGCCGACCTGCCCGAGCGCCAGCGCGCGGCGCTGGTGATGCGGGAGGTGAACGGGCTCGGCTTCGGCGAGATCGGCGACGCGCTCGGCACCTCGCCGGGGGCGGTGCGACAGGCGCTCTACGAGGCCCGCCGCGGCCTCAGCCAGATGGAGCTCGGCCGCGACATGGACTGCGAGGCGGCGATGCGCCAGGTCTCCGACGCCGAGGGACGACCGCGCCGCCGCGGCGTCCGCGCCCACCTGCGTGCCTGCGCCGGCTGCCGGCGCTTCCAGGCGGAGCTCCGCGGACGCACGGGATCGCTGGCGTCGATCGCGCCCCTGCCGGGGCTCGCGGTCGTGGGCCTGCTGCAGGGCGCGCTCGGCGGTTCCGGCGCGGGCGGAGCGACGGCGGCCGGCGGCGTGGGAGCTTTGGCCGACGCCGGCGCCGGCGCCTTGACGGGTGCCGGGGTCTCCGGTGCAGGCAGCGCAGGCGCGTTGGCCGGCGCCGGGGTCTCGGGCGCGGTCAAGGCAGGGGTCGGACTGTTGGCGGCGATCGCGGTGGGCACGGCGGCCGGCGACCACGGTGCCCTGCTCCGGCACGCCGAGCACTCGCCGCGGGTGGCCGAGCGCGGATATGCCGCCGGACACTCGTCGGCCGAGCGCGGACCTATGGCCGCGCGGGATTTCGAAGGCGGCGCCGCGGGCGGGAAAGTCGTGTGGCGTCATGAGGCGCGACACGCCGTGGCCGACCACAGCGATGCGGTCGATCGCGCGCCCGTCGATCGGGCCGGCGGCCGCGTGACGCCCTCGCGGACCGTCGGCGTCGGCGACCAGACCGAGGCGGCGCCCCGGAGCGCGGATCTCGGCGACCGGACCGAGGCGTCGTCCCGGAGCGCGGATCTCGGCGACCGGACCGAGGCGCCGCCCCGGAGCGCGGGCGTCGGCGACCAGACCGTTGCGGTTGGTGTCGGTGGCCTAGGTGCGGATGCGACCGGGCCGACTGCGGTGCCCGTCGCCGACGTGTCGAGCCCTGCTCCAACTCCGGTTCCCTCTTCCATCGCCGCAACCAAGGCAGCCTCCGCCGGAAAGGCTCCGCAGGGGTCGGCACCGGCCCCGCAGCCGAGCCCGCAAACCGCTGCCGACCCGTCGGTGCACGGCGAGGCGGCGCCCGCCGAACCTGTCGTCGCTTCGATCGGCAAGGAGCAACTGGGCGGCACGCCGGCAGCCGCGGCGCCCGGCACAGCCGCGCCGGCGCCGCCCGCGGCAGCGCCGACCCCCGAAACCTCTGAACCCCTTCAGGAAGCCCCGAGGCCCGCCGCCGTCGCCGCCGCCGAGCCCGGCAACGGCCACGGCCCGGCCAAAGGGCACGCGAAGCAGATCGAAGCAGCCGAATGACCACCCAACCTGACAAACCGAGCCCGCGCTCCGTTCCATCCCCGAAGTCGCTCGTGTTTCCGCTGCAGACGCGACCGCCGCGGGCGGGGGAGGCGTGGACCACAGAAAGGACGACCCGCAATGGCTGAAACGAAAACCAAAGCCAAAAAAGCGAAATCGAAAGCGAAACCGAAAGCGCCCTCGAAAGCGGCGCAATCGACGAAATCGGCGGCGAAATCGAGCTCCTCGAAAGCGAAATCGGGGGCGAAATCCGCAGCGGCCACCGAGAACGGCCACGGCTCCGCCGACGCCGTCAAGGACGCGGTGAAGAGCGGCACCCACGCCGTCGGCCCGGTGGCGAGGAAAGCGGCGCTGCCGCTGCTCGCGACGGGCGCGGCCGCGGCCGGCGCGGCCGCGGTGATCGTCGGCAAGAACGGACAGAAACAGCGCAAGGTGCTCGGGGTGAAGCTGCCGAAGGGCTCGAAGGCCCACCTGCCCAAGATCGGCATGCCGAAGGTCAGCCTGCCGAAGGGCAAAGGGCTGAAGGGCGACGTGCGCAAGGCCGCGGGGGCGGTGACCGAGGCGGCCGAGAAAGCCGACCTGATCGGCAAACGGATAAGCCAGGTCGCCAGCTCGGTGCAGGCGGTCGGCCACGCCACCGACGACGCGGCGAAGAAGAGCTGACGCCCGCCACCGCGAGCGACGATCGCGATGCCTGGCACCGAGGAGAAGGGCGCGGCCGAGTACGGGCGCGAAGCGCTCGCGCAGTTCCGTGACGCGGCCCGCTACGGGGCGCGGGCGCTGGCCGAACGCAAAGCCCGCCGCGGCGGAGTGGGTCACGGCCTCGTCGAGCGGGTGCTGCCCGCCCTGCGCGCGGGCGGCGAACACGGCGCCCGCCGCGAGGACGGCGCCCGCGCGGATGCGGAAGGCGGCGACGACGACCACCTCTTCGACGCGAGCGCCCCGCTGCCGATCCAGGAGTCGATCGACGTCGCCGTGCCGGTCGCCGCGGTGTTCGACCTCTGCACGCGCTTCGAGGAGCTGCCGCGCTTCAGCGAGCACATCGAGGAGGTCGAGGTCGAAGACGACACCCACCTGACGGTGACGCTGAAGCTCTCCCGCCGCACCGAGGAGGTGCCGATCGAGATCGTCGGCGAAGAACCGGAAGAGCGCCTCGACTGGGAGGGCGTCGACGGCGTGCCGCACTCCGGGGTGGTCACCTTCCACCCGCTGGCGCCGCGCCTCACCCGGCTCGAGCTGACGATCGAGCAGGACTCCGAGGGCCTGCGGGAGCGTCTGCTGCGGCGGGTCGGGGTACCGGAACGCACGGTGCGCCAGGAGCTGCGGCGCTTCAAGGCCTACGCGGAGCTGTGGGACGAGGCGAACGAGTACCGCTCGGCCGACTTCAAGGCCCTCGCCTCCGAAGACGAGGAGCCGGAAGCCGACGAGGAAGACGTCGAAGCCGACGAGGAAGACGCGGACGCCGACGACGACGCCTCCGCCGAAGAGACCTGAACGAAGAAAGGAATCTAGATGGCAACCGCAATGCAGCACCAGCCCCACCGGGGCGGCAGCGGATACGTCGCGCGGAGCTCCTCGAGCGGGCTCTACGACGTGCTCGAGCTGATCCTCGACAAGGGGCTCGTGATCGACGTCTTCGTGCGGGTCTCCCTGATCGGGATCGAGATCCTCACCGTGGACGCCCGGATCGTGATCGCCAGCGTCGACACCTACCTGCGCTTCGCCGAGGCGGTGAACCGCCTCGACCTGATGGCGACCGAGACGCAGGGCCTGCCGGAGCTGATGGAGGGCATCACCGAAGGCGGCGCGTCGAGCAAAACCAAAGGCATACTGCAGGGGGCCAAGGAGGCGCTCTTCGGCGACGAGGAGGAGGGCGACGAGGACGAAGGCGAAGCGGGCACGGGCGACGACGAAGAAGCCGGCGGGTCGACCCGGCGTCGCACCGCGACCGCGACGACGACCAAACGGCGGCGGCGCAGTGCAGCCTCGGGCTCGAGCCGCAAACGCAAAAGCTGACCGATGCCCGTCGCCGAGAAGAGCCCGAGACCACGCTACGTCTACGGCGTCGTCCGCGGCGACGGCTCGCCGCCGGCGGTGGCGGGGATCGCCGGCGCCGACCTCGAGCTCGTCGCCGACAAGGAGGTGGCGGCGCTGACCAGCGTGGCCCCCGATGCCTACCTGGAGGCCGGCCGCGAGGAGCTCTTCACCCACTCGCGGGTACTGGAGGCGGCGCTGGAGCAGGGAACGGTGCTGCCGATGCGTTTCGGCGTCGTCATGCCCGACGACGACGCGCTGCGCGAGCGCCTGCTCGGCGAGCACCACGACGAGCTCGCCGCCCAGCTCGCCGCGATGGACGGCAAGGTCGAGTTCTCGGTCAAAGGCCTCTACGAGGAAGCGGCGATCCTGCGCGAGATCGTCGCCCAAGACCGCGACGTCGCGGGGCTGCGCGAGGCGATCGCGGGCAAGCCCGAGGCGGCGACCTACTACGAGCGGATCCGGCTCGGCGAGCTGGTCGCGGCGGCCTTCGCGGCGCGCGCCGAGGGCGACGCGGCGGCGATCGTCGAGGAGCTCCGCCCGCACGCGGTCGCGGTCTCGGTCGGCGAGCCGCTCCACGAGCGGATGGCCGTGAACGCCTCGTTCCTGGTCGAGCGGGCGGGCCTCGACAGGTTCGACCGCGCGGTCGAGGCGGTCGGCAAGCGCGAAGCGGCCCGCATGCGCATCCGGCTCACCGGCGCGCTCCCCCCGCACAGCTTCGTCGAGCTGGAGGTGAGCGGCTGATGGGCCTGTTCAAGGAGCTGGCGCTGCTGCCGGTCGCGCCGCTGCGCGGCACGATCGCGGTCGCCGAAGTCCTCGCCGAGGAGGCCGACCGGCGCCTCTACGACGAAGACAACATCAAACGCGAGCTGCTGCAGCTCGAAATCGACGCGGAAGAGGGCCGGATCAGCGACGCCGAGCGGGCGAACATGGAGGACGAGCTGATGGAGCGCCTCGCCGTCTCCCGCCGCCGGGAGGCGACCGATGGCTGACTCGACCAAAGGCGGCGACGCCAAGGTGAAGCCGAAAGACATCGCGACCCGGGCGGTGGAGCAGATGCGCGAACTGCTCGGCCGGCCGATCGAGGGCGTCACCGGCCTGGAGAAGGACGGCGACGACTGGAAGGTGACGCTCGAGGTGCTGGAGCTGGAACGCATCCCGAACACCACCGACGTGCTCGGCAGCTACGAGGTGACGCTCGACGCCGACGGCGAACTGGCCGGCGCCCAGCGCACTCGGCGCTTCACGCGCGGCGAGGCGGGTGAGGGCTGATGGGCCGCGATGCGGTCGGACGCGACGCGGTCGCCTACCAGAGCAGCCGCGGGCCCGCGCCCGCGAGCCTCGCCGACATCCTCGAGCGCGTCCTCGACAAAGGGATCGTGATCGCCGGGGACATCCAGATCAACCTGCTGGACATCGAGCTGCTGACGATCAAGGTGCGGCTGCTGATCGCCTCGGTCGAGCGCGCCCAGGAGATGGGCATCAACTGGTGGGAGAACGACCCGAAGCTCTCCAGCCGGGCGAAGCAGCTCGAAGAGGAGAACGACGACCTGCGCAGCCGGCTGGAGCGGCTCGAGGAAGTCGCGGGGCTGCCCGCGCCGCGGGTCGGCGAGGAGGTCGAAGTGAAAACGCGGCGGCGCGAAACGGTCGAGGAGGTCGACCCCGAGGAGGGCGGCCGTGGCCGCCGATGACCTCGACACCGCGATCGAGCAGCTGGCTCGCGAACTGGCGCCGCGGCTGATCGCCGAGGCCCGCGAAGAGGCGCTGGCCGAGGCCCGCGCGGAGCTCTCCCGTCGCCTGACCCGCGCGCTGCTGCGGCGCTGCGGCGAGGAGCCGGCGGGTCCCGATGAGCCTTCTGCACCCGCTCCGCGCGAGGAGCCCGCTCCCCATCCGCTCGCCGAGCACGCACGCCGCGAGGCGACCGGGCAGTACGTCTACGGCGTCGTCGCCGCCGACGCGCCGGAGGTCCCCGACCTGGTCGGGGTCGAGCCGAGCGCGCCGGTGGCGCGGATCGAGGAGGGCGGGCTCGCGGCGCTGGTCAGCGAGGTGCCGCTGGCCGAGTTCGACGAGGAGTCGCTGCGCGAGAACCTGAACGACGTCGCCTGGCTGGAGGAGAAGGCGCGCGCGCACGAGCAGGTGCTGGAGGCGACGCTCGCCGCCGGCCCGGTCGTCCCGCTGCGCCTCTGCACGGTCTTCACGGGGGAGGAGCAGGTGCAGGCGATGCTCGACCGCGAGCACCGCGTGCTGGCCGACGCGCTCGCCCGCCTCGACGGCAGGGGCGAGTGGGGCGTGAAGGCCTACGCCGACCGGGGCGCGGCCGAGCGCGAGGCGCTCCGCCGGACCGAGGACGGGGCCGGGCCGGCGGGCGCCGGCGCGGTCTCGGCCGGCACCGCCTACATGAACCGCCGCCGGCGCGAGGCGCGGGCGCGCGAGGAGGTCGAGGAGATCGCCGACGAGTGGGCCCGCGCGATCCACGACCGGGTCGCCGCGTTCGCCGCCGAGGCGCTCCTCAACCCCCTGCAGCGCCCGGAGCTGACCGGCCACGACGGCGAGATGGTCTTGAACGGCGTCTACCTCATCGACGACGACGACGTCGCCGAGCTCCGTGTCGCGGTCGCCGGCCTGGCGGAGGAGTTCGACCGCCGCGGCGTCGAGGTGCAGCTGACCGGGCCGTGGCCCGCCTACAACTTCGTCAAGAGCTCGATCGAGGCGGCACGGTGAACGGGCGGCCGCGGCGCACCCACCACGTCTCGCTGCTCGACCTCGTCGACCGGCTGCTCGACGGTGGCATCGTGATCGGCGGCGACATCACCCTCGCGGTCGCCGACGTCGACCTGGTCTACGTGGGGCTGCGGGCGCTGATCGGCTCGGTGGAGTCGATCGAACGCGACCTCGGCGTCGCCCTCTCGGCGAGCGGGCCGGTGCTGGAAAGGGACGCCCTGTGAGTGACCGGCTGCTCTACATGTATGGGGTGGTCGACGTGGTGCCCGCGGATCTGGGCACGGGCCTTGAAGCCGCGCCGCTGCGGGCGATCGTCGCCGGCCGCCTCGCCGCGATCGTCGGCGAGCACGACGGGGCGCCGGAGGCGGACGAGGACGGCTTCTGGGAGCACGAGGCGGTGGTCGAGCGTCTGATGGAGGACGCCGTGGTGCTGCCGATGCGCTTCGGCACCACCGTCGCCGACGACTCCGCGGTGGAGGAGCTCCTGCGCTCGCGGGCGGAGGAGTTCGCCGAGCTGATCGACGAAGTGCGCGGCGCGGTCGAGCTGAGCGTGCGGGCCGAGTTGCCCGCGGCGGCGCCGCCGACCCCGGTGCGGGGCGGCGCCGACGACACGACCCCCGACGGCACCGAGTACATGCGCGAGCGCGGGCGCCTGCTGCGCTATCGCGACCGCTCGAGCGAGGTGCTGCACGAGTCCCTGACCGCGCTCTCGCGCCGCTCGCTGCTGCATGCAGGCGGCGCCGGCACCGGCTTCAAGGGCGCCTACCTCGTCGACGGCGGGAGCGTCGACACCTTCGCCGACCTGGTCGACTCGCTGGGCGTGGAAATGGGGGTCGAGATCAGCTGCACCGGCCCCTGGCCGCCCTACAGCTTCGTCGGCGGGAGCGGGCGATGAGCGCGCCGCCGCGCCCCACCCTGCACCGCGACAAGCTGCTCGCCGGCGAGCCCGGCCCCGACTTCCTCGCCGCCGAGCTCGGCGGCCTCGACCAGGCGCTGCGGCGCCGCGTGAACGCCGACCGGGAGGGCCTCGAGAAGGGCCTCGCGCAGCTCGTCCTCACCCTGGTCGAGCTGCTGCGCCAGCTGATGGAGCGCCAGGCGCTGCGACGCATCGACGGCGGCTCGCTGCCGCCCGAGAAGGTCGAGCAGTTGGGGGAGACCTTCATGTTGCTGGAGCAGCGCATGGGGGAGTTGAAGGAAGCCTTCGGGCTCGAGGACGAGGACCTGAACCTCGACCTCGGCCCGTTG
Source organism: Solirubrobacterales bacterium (assembly GCA_051986435.1). Classification (GTDB taxonomy): domain Bacteria; phylum Actinomycetota; class Thermoleophilia; order Solirubrobacterales; family 70-9; genus VAYN01. Next base: position 8,703 of record JBPYFM010000161.1, read on the forward strand.
GGGAAATTGATCTGAAAGCGACCGGAAGGAGTCGACGATGAGCGTCGAAGACCTGCGCGACGAGTACATCGAAGCGCTGTTGGACCGGGTGACCAGCGTCCGTTACCCGAGCCACGAGCTGATCGCCCGGGCTGAACACGTGGTCTACAAACGCGAGCAGGCCGAACGCCTGGTCCGTTATCTGATCTCGACCGTGGACTCCGTGCGGTACCCGAGCCACCAGGTCATGGACCGGATCGAGCGGATCCTGTTTGCCTATCCGGGGCGGCCCTACACGCAGAGCCTCTAGGGCGTCGACGGTGCTCGCCGAGTCAGGAGCGTTCGCCGGGCCAGGAGCCCTAGTCCTTGTGCTCGTGACGGAGGAGCTTGTAGATCGCGACGCCGACCGCCGTCCCCGCGGCGGTGGCTCCGGTGGCCGCGCGGAGGGCGGACGGGCGGTGGCCGCCGATTCGTTGCGCCGCGGCGATGTAGAGGCTCTTGAATGGCATCGGCTTCACCTTTCCTCGGGGGCTTGTGTCAGCGGCCGGCGGCCTTGCGCCGGATCTTTTCCTGCGTGGCGCGGGCTCGTTCGCGGACCGCGTCGGCCTTATCTCGCATCCGCCTCCGCGCTGCCCGGATCCGCTTTCGCGCCGCGATCTTGCGCAAGAGCTGGGTGCGGCGGACGCGTCGGCGCAGTTCCACGCCGCGGAGCCGGTTGCGACGGTTGCGCGCTGCGTTGCGGCGCTTGCGCTCGGCGTTGCGACGGATGCGCTCCGGCGTATTCATCCTTCCGACCGGGTACCCGTTGAACGATGGCTGCGACCAAAAAAGCCAAAGCCAAAGCGAAATCGAAACCGAGTCGCAAAGCGAAAGCCAAGGCGCCGGACCAACCGAAGGCCGCGAGCGGGATCGCGGAGAAAGCGGCCAAGGCCGCCGAAGGCACGCCGCTGGGCCCGGGCGTCAACGCCGCCCTCGCCGGCCGCGCCGCCCTCGCCGGCACCCGGGCCGCCGGCCGCGCCGCCGCGGTCGGCGCCTCCAGGGTGAAAGTGCCGCTGGTCGCCGGCGGCGGCATGGTCGTCGGGATCGCCGGCGGCCTCGCCGTCGTGCGCCGCCGCAGCGCTCACGCCTCGCAATCCTCGCTCGACATGGACCGCGTCATCGCCGCCGCCCGCCGCGCCGGCACCTTCGGCGAAGAACTGGGCCGGATGGCGAGCCTGATGGAGCAGGCAGGCTCCGGCTCGAAGCGCAAGTAGCGCCCCCAGCCGCCTCCCTTAGGATCGCGGGCATGGCGATCGAGCGGATGGACCACGTCGGGATCGTGGTCGAGGACATGGCGGGCGCGGTCGCGTTCTTCGCCGAGCTGGGGATGGAGGTCGGTGGCGAGACGGCGGTCGAGGGCGAGTGGGTGGACCGGATCGTCGGGCTCGAGGGTGTGCGGGTCGACAGCGCGATGCTGCGGACGCCGGACGGGGGCGGCGGGATCGAGCTCATCCGGTTCGAGGCGCCGCCGGCCGGGGCGGGGGACGCCGCGGCGCCCGCGAACACGCTCGGCTATCGCCACCTGGCCTTCGTCGTCGACGACATCGACGACACGATCGCGCGGCTGGCGCCCCACGGGGGCGAGCTCGTCGGCGCGGTGGAGACCTATGGCACGGTCTTCCGGCTCTGTTACCTGCGCGGGCCGGAGGGGATCATCGTCGAGCTCGCGGAACGGCTCGGCTGAGGCCGCGCGCGCCCCTAGGATCGGCGCATGAACCAGCCGACGCCCTCCGGCGACGCGCCGCGGATCGACCGCGCGAACGCCGACCTCCTGCTCTCGACCACCCGCTCGGTGCGCAAGCGCCTCGACTTCGACCGGCCGGTCGAGCGGGAGGTGCTGCTCGAATGCCTGCGGCTCGCCGTCCAGGCGCCGACCGCGTCCAACCGGCAGACCTGGCGCTGGGTCGTCGTCACCGAGCCCGACCTGCGGCTGAAGATCGCCGACTACTACCGCGAGGCGGCGCTCCCCTACCTGCGCGAATCGCAGGCGAACGCGGCGGACGGGGGAGACGCGCAGGGCCAACGCGTCTTCGAGAGCGCGCTGTACCTCGCCGAGAACCTCGAAAAGGCGCCGGTCTTCGTCATCCCCTGCCTGGACGAAGACCTGGCGGATGAGGACCGGGGCGCGGGGATCGTGGCGCTCGGCTCGATCGTCCAGGCCGGCTGGAGCTTCCAGCTCGCGCTGCGCGCCCGCGGCCTCGGCTCGACCTGGACGACGCTGCACCTGCACCGCGCCAAGGAGGTCGCCGAGCTCCTCCGCATCCCCGCCGGCGTCACCCAGGTCAGCCTGATCCCGGTCGCCTACACCAAGGGGCTCGACTTCAAGCCCGCCAGGCGCCCCCCGGTCGAGCGGATCACCCACTGGAACTATTGGGACGAAAGTCTCGATTAATCGTCCAAGAACGAGCCGTACCCGATCGACCCCGGTTTTCGTCCACTAGAAGGGAGGGACGGCAGAAGCAAACGAAGGAAGGAGCATTCGTGTCCACTTCGCTCAGGAGTCGCATTCGGCAGGCCTTCCTGCTCGGGTGCGTGTCGGGAGCGGCCCTGCTTGCCCTCGGCCTCGGACAGGCATCGGCGGCGACCACGTTCTCGGTGGCGCTCGGCAGCACGTTCGACGGCGGAGCGGAAGGCTGGACCACGGCGGCGAACGAACAGGGCGGCGCGCTCTGCCTCGAAGGCGTGACCTGTCCCGCGGTCAGCAACGAACGCCGCGCCACCGGGGGCGTCGAGAACTCGGGCTACATCGAAACCAAGGAGGGCGGCGTGCTCTCGCTCGGCGTCGCGGCCGAATCGACGGGCACCTGGGAAAGCCCCGAATTCACCTACCTCGGGGTGGCGGGCCAGCGGCCGACCAAGGTGGAACTGACGCTCGCCCGGCGGGCGCAGCTCGCGAGCCTGCTCGGCCTGTCCGGCGCGGGCGCCACCTACACGGTCGAACTCCTCGACAAGTCGACGCCCTCCGGCTCGGTGGTCGTCGTCAACCGCGCGACGCTTGCCGGCGCCGAACAGTGGAGGCAGGCCTCGACGGCGATCTCGCCGGGACAGCTGACGAAAGGCGACCGGTACAAGGTCCGGATCCGCACCACTTTCGCCACTCCGGCCGCGGTGGTCCCCTCGGGCGGCGTCGGTTATGACGACGTCGAACTGACGGCGAGTCGCGAGGAAGCCGACGAAGCTCCGAAGGGACCGACGAGCCCGGAAGGTGGCGGCGGCTCGGGCGCGAACGGCGGTAACGGGGCGAACGGCGGCGGCGCCTCGGGCGGCGCCGGCAGCGCGGGCTCGAACGGCAAGGCCGGCGGCTCCGACGGAACCAAGGAATCCCGGGGGCTCTCGACCGCGGAGCTGCGCACGGCGATCGGCCCGCAGGGCCTGGTCGGCAGCGCCGGCCTGCACAGCGGGGAGCTGCTCGTCACCGGACGGTGCCCGAAGGGCATCCCCGGCGGCTGCACGGTGCGCATCCGCGGGATGCTCGACCGCCGCCACGCCGCGACCTCGAGCCGCACGGCGAAGATCGGCGAGGGCGGACGCCACGCCTTCGTCGTCGCCGTCGTCCCGAGCGCCCGCGCCAAGGTGCGACGGCAGCACAAGCTCCTGGTCGAGGAGCGGGTCCGCGTCGGCAAGGCCCGCGTCACCCTCTACCAGCAGCTCCGCCTCATCCGCCGCTGACCCCGCCGCGGCCCCCCCACGTTGACGGGCCGAAAAGTGCGTCATATCGTGGTTTTTCGGCCCATCAACATGGGTCCCGGTCAGCGGGGGTCGGCGAGGACTCGCTCCAGGCGGGTCAGGGCCTCGTCGCGGTGGGCGTCGAGCTCGGCGGTGAGACGGTCGGCGTCGTGGGCGCGGGCGGCGTCCATGATGCGGTCGTGGGCGGCGATCGCCTCGTGGCGCGCCTCGGGCGCGTTGTAGTACATCGCCCGGTACGTTTCGGTCGAGTCCCAGAGCAGGCGGATCACGCGCAGCGTGTGGCTCTGGTCCGGGGACTCGAGGAGGCCGAAGTGGAAGCGGCGGTTGGCCTCGAGCTCGGCCGCGACGTCGCCGTCGTCGACCGCCCGGGCGCAGTCGCGCGCCGCGATCGCCACCCGCTCCAGCGCATCCTCTTCGAGCAGCGGCAGGGCGCGGCGCGCCGCCCGCGCCTCGAGCAGCGCGCGCAGCTCGTAGATCTCGCGCAGGTCGTCCATGTCGAGCTCGGTGACGAAGTAGCCGCGGCGCGGCCGGTAGGTCACCTGGCCCTCCTGCTCGAGCACGGCGAGCGCCTCGCGGACGGGGGAGAGGCTGATGCCGAGCGCGTCGGCGATCTCCTCCTGGCGGACCTTGTCGCCGGGGGCGAGCTCACCGGAGGTCAACGCACGGCGCAGCCCTTCGACCGCGTGCTGGGCGATCGTGCCGGGCCGCGCCGTGCCGACCTCGAGGCTCATCGGAACGCCGAGATCCCCGTCAGCGCCTGGCCGATCGAGAGCGCGTGCACGTCCGCGGTCCCCTCGTAGGTCACCACCGACTCGAGGTTGTTCATGTGCCGGATCACCGGATACTCGAGCGTGATCCCGTTGGCGCCGAGCACCTGGCGGGCAGTGCGGCAGACCTCGAGCGCGCCGTTGACGTTGCCGAGCTTGCCCATCGAGACGTGCTCGGGGCGCAGCGCCCCTTCGTCCTTCAGCCGGCCGAGCTGCAGAGCCACCAGGGTGCCGCGGTTCACCTCCGTCGCCATGTTGGCGAGCTTCTGTTGCTGGATCTGGAAGCTCGCGATCGGCTTTTCGAACTGCGTGCGCTCCTTGGCGTAGGAGAGCGCCGCTTCGAAGCAGGCGCGGGCGGCGCCGACCGCGCCCCAGACGATCCCGTAGCGGGCCTCGTTCAGGCAGGACAGCGGGCCTTTCAGCGAGGAGACCTCGGGCAGGCGGGCCGAGTCGGGGAGGCGCACCTCGTCGAGCAGGAGCTCGGAGGTCACCGACGCACGCAGCGAGAGCTTCTTGTGGATGTCCTGGGTGGTGAAGCCCTTGGTGCCTTTGGGGACGACGAAGCCCTTGACGCCTTCGTCGGTCTGCGCCCAGACGACCGCCACGTCGGCCACCGATCCGTTCGTGATCCACATCTTCTGGCCGCTGATGATCCAGTCGTCGCCGTCGCGGCGCGCGCGGGTCCGCATCGAGCCGGGGTCGGAGCCGGCGTCGGGCTCGGTAAGCCCGAAGCAGCCGATCGCCTCCCCGGCGGCCATGCGGGGGAGCCATTCCTGCTTCTGCTCCTCCGAGCCCCAGCGCCAGATCGCGAACATCGCGAGGGAGCCCTGGACCGAGACCAGCGAGCGGATCCCCGAGTCCCCGGCCTCGAGCTCCATGCAGGCGAGCCCGTAGGCGGTGGCCGAGGCGCCCGCGCAGCCGTAGCCGGTGAGGTGCATGCCGAGCACGTTCAGCGCGCCGAGCTCCTTCGCCAGCTCCAGCGGGATCGTCCCCTCCTCGAACCAGTCCCCGACGTAGGGCGTGACCTTGTCGCGGACGAAGGCGCGGACGGTGTCGCGGATGTCGCGCTCTTCGTCGGTGAGCATGCGGTCGATCGCGAGGAAGTCCTCGGGGCGGAGGGCGGGGGGAGCGGCTGCGGTGGTCATCGGAGATCCTTTCGATTTTCGAAAATCTGCGACGATTGAACCAGATGGCGACGGAGAAGAACAGTGACGGGGCGCTCGCGCCGCTGAAGATCCTCGACTTCTCGCGTGTCCTCGCGGGGCCGTTCGCGACGATGATGCTCGCCGACTTCGGCGCCGAGGTGACGAAGGTCGAGCGGCCCGGGGTCGGGGACGAGACCCGCGCGTGGGGCCCTCCTTATGACGAGCGCGGCGCAAGTACCTACTTCCAGTCGGTGAACCGCAACAAGGAGAGCGTCGCCGTCGACCTGGCCAGCGACGAGGGGCTCGACGAGCTGCGCCGCCGCGCCCGCGACGCCGACGTCGTCGTCGAGAACTTCCGTCCCGGTCTGATGGCGAGCAAGGGCCTGGGCTACGAGACGCTGCGGGCGGAGAACTCCCGCCTCGTCTACTGCTCGATCACCGGCTTCGGCAGCGGCGAGGGCGGCGCCGCGCTCCCCGGGTACGACCTCCTGATCCAGGCCCTCGGCGGACTGATGAGCGTCACCGGCGACCCCGAGGGCGAGCCGATGAAGGTCGGCGTCGCCCTGGTCGACGTGCTGGCGGGGCTCTTCGCCACGGTCGGGATCCTGGTCGCGCTGCGCGCCCGCGAGGAGACCGGGGAGGGGCAGCTGGTCGAGGTCGACCTCTTCTCGGCGCTGCTCGCGGCGATGGTCAACCAGGGCTCCGCCTTCACCGTCGCGGGCGTCGTCCCGCAGCGCCTCGGCAACCGCCACCCAAGCATCTCCCCTTATGAGGTCTACGCGACGGCGGAGGGCGAGCTCGTCCTCGCGGTCGGCAACGATCGCCAGTTCGCGGGGCTCTGCGAGGAGCTCGGCGCGCCGGAGCTGGCGAGGGACCCGCGCTTCGCCACCAACCCCGACCGGGTCGCCAACCGCGACGCGCTCGGCGCCGAGCTGGAGCGCCGGCTCGCCGCCCGCCCCGCCGCCCAGTGGGCAGCCGCCCTCCTCGCCCGCCGCGTCCCCGCCGGCCAGGTCAACGACCTCGGCGCCGCCTTCGCCTTCGCCGAGCGGATCGGCCTCGCGCCCACCGTCGCCATCCCGCGCGAGGACGGCTCGACGGTCGAGCTCACCCGCAATCCGATCCGCCTCTCGGCGACCCCCGCGACCTACCGCACCGCGCCGCCGAGGCCGGCGGACGACTGAGGCGGGGCCTTCTTCCGCGAGAACAGCTTGCGCAGCGCCGAGCGGCGGCGCCAGCCCACCCGCGAGCGCGGGTCCTGCTGGATCCAGCCGGTGCTCTCGGGGTCGAACGGGAAGGTCGGCTCCCACTGTTCGAGGTCGACGACGCCGACGTTGCTCCACTTGCCGGCCGCGGCGTCGAAGACGAGCTCGACCACCGCGACCCTCGCCGCGAGCAGCTCCCGCGTGAACGCCTCGTCGTAGGCCTCGCTCACCTCGGCCGGCCAGCCTTCGTCGTGCCGGCGCCACCAGCGCTTGTGGAAGGCGGTCGTCTGCGCGTGGTGGTCGGCGCCGTCGGCGATCGTCACCACCGGGTACATCTGACCGCCGGAACGGGCGAGGTCGATCGCCTCTTTCGAGTCGTCACGACCCAGCTGGGCGGCTTCGGCCACGGACGGATGTGCCACGCGGTCAGGGTACCGAGACGGTACGGTTCCCCCATGTCGCCGCGCCCGACGGACCGCCCGGTCCTCATCGCCTACGACGGATCCGACCAGGCCAAGGCCGCGATCGCCGAGGCGGGGCGCGTCCTCGGTGCCGGGCGCCGGGCCGTCGTCCTCATCGTCCGCGAGCCGATCGAGCACTTCGAGTTCGTCGGCCTCGGGGGCGCCAGGACCCTGGATCCCGCGACCGTCTCGGCCATGCAGGAGGCGGCGCAGAACGAGGCCACGAACGTCGCCGAGGAAGGCGCGGCCCTCGCCCGCGACGCCGGCTTCGACGCCGAGCCGCGGGTCGAGTCCGCGGCCAGCGCCTGGCAGGAGATCGTCGACGTGGCCGACGAGCTGAACGCCGACGTGATCGCGATCGGCTCCCGCGGTCGGACCGGCCTCAAAAAAGTGCTCCTCGGCAGCGTCGCCTCGGCGGTCGCTCAGCACAGTCGCCGCAGCGTCCTGATCGTCCACCCGGAGACGGGCGGGGCCGAGTAGCGCCGGGGGGCGTCGCTCGTTCCACGGGACCAAGGCCTTCGCCGCCGGAGGCGCGGCGTCGTTTGACGTTTGACCAGGGTTCCCGCGCCTTCTCGGTGGAGGGGCGGGCCGTCCACACCGCTTCGGCTCGGGCCACCCGCATTACTTCGGGCCCGGCCGTCCGCATCACTTCGGGCCCGGCCGGCCGCATCACTTCGGGCCCGGCCGTCCGCACCACTGCGGGCCGTCCACACCAGTTCGGGATTTCGCAGGCTGTCCTGGGCGCCTCATGGGGGTCCTGGCAGGCTGTGACCCCCATGAGGCGCCCAGGACGTGAGGCATTCGTGGGGGAGGCGGCGAGGGTTCGTCACGAACTCCACGGGTCCGCCACGAACTACGGGGACTCGTCAGGGTCTCTCGAGGATCGGTCCCCCGCGACGGCCGCCACGGCGAGCCTGTGGAGCTTTTCCGCCTCATTGGGACGGTAAGGCTCCACGGGCGCCTGTGGCGCCTAACTCGCCTATAGAGCGAGTTAGGCGCCACGGCAGAGGCCCGGGTGGTGGGAAGGCATGAGGAAGACGGGAGGAAGCGTGGAGTTCTCACGCTCTCTGTAATGAGGTCCGAGATCGGTGACGGTTCCCTGAGCCTCCCGTGCGCCTCCCGTCCCACTCCCTCCGCACTCCCTCCGCACTCCCGTGACGCTTCCATCCCGGCTGCCTCCCCCCGTACACCCGGCCCTCTCGGCCACGGCCACAGCCTGCCCGGGCCGTGGCCGAGAGGGCCGCGTCCCTTGCCCCCCGGGCCGCGATCGAGCGGCGGGTACCACTTCCGCGAGCCGAAGGATGCAATTGAGTACATGGCGACGCCGGCACAATCGAGTCGACCGAGGAAAGAGAGGAACGATGAGAGCAACCGTCATGCACGCCGCCGGGGACGTCCGCGTCGAGGAGGTCCCCGACGCGACCATCGAGCAGCCCACCGATGCGGTGATCCGCGTCAGCCGCGCCTGCATCTGCGGCTCCGATCTGTGGCCCTACAAGAGCCTCGACCCTGCCGAAGGGGGGCGGATCATGGGCCACGAGGCGATCGGCGTGGTCGAGGAGGTCGGCGCGGAGGTCGCCACGATCAAGAGGGACGACGTGGTCGTGATGCCGTTCGCGTTCTCCGACGGCACGTGCGAGTTCTGTCACGAAGGCCTCCAGACCGAGTGCGTGCACCGTGGCTTCTTCGGCAGCGGCATCCCCGGCGTCGGCGGCGCCCAGGCCGAGGCCCTTCGTATCCCGCTCGCCGACGGCACGCTCTACCCACTGCCGGCCGACGCCGACGAGGCGCTGATGCCGTCGCTGCTGACGCTCGCCGACGTGCTCGGCACCGGCCACCACGCCGCGCGCGTCGCCAAGGTGGGGCCGGGGAAGTCGGTCGCGGTGGTCGGCGACGGTGCCGTCGGCCTCTGCGGCGTGATCGCGGCGAAGCGGCTCGGCGCCGAGCAGATCGTCATCCTCGGCCACCACGCCGACCGCACCGACCTGGCGCGGGAGCTGGGGGCGACCGACGTCGTCGCCGAGCGCGGCGAGGAGGCGGTGGAGAGGGTCCGCGAGCTGACCGGCGGCTTCGGCGCGCACTCGGTCCTCGAGTGCGTCGGGCTCCACGAGTCGATGCAGACTGCGATCGAGGTCGCCCGCCCCGGCGGCGCCGTCGGCCGCGTCGGCGTCCCCCAGGACGACGAGATGCCCGGCGCGCGGACCTCCTTCTACGCCAACGTCGCGGTCGGCGGCGGACCCGCTCCCGTCAGCGCCTACATCGACGAGCTGCTGCCGGACATCCTCGACGGGGCGATCGATCCGGGCCGGGTCTTCGACCGGACCGTCGGCCTCGACGACGTGCCCGAGGGTTACCGGGCGATGAACGAGCGCGAGTCCCTGAAGGTCATGGTGCGCCCGTGAAGATCACCAGGAGCGGCCTCGGGACCAACGTCGGGCCGGGCGACTGGTTCACCGGCGCGGTCTTCATCGACACGATCGCGACCCCGGACCCGCCGGCGCGCGCGGCCGCCGCGGCCGTCCACTTCACCCCCGGGGCGCGAACCGCCTGGCACACCCACCCGCTCGGGCAGACGATCTTCGTCACCGAGGGCGTCGGCCGCTGCCAGCGGGAGGGAGGGCCGGTGGAGGAGATCCGCCCCGGCGATCGCGTCTTCTTCGAGCCCGGCGAGAACCACTGGCACGGCGCCGCGCCCGATCGCCTCATGACCCACGTCGCGATCCAGGAGGCGGACGAGTCGGGGAGCCCGGTGACCTGGGGCAGGCAGGTGACCGACGAGGAGTACGGCGCCGGTCCGAAGGCGCCGCGCGATCGCTGATCCCGATCGCACGAACGACATTCGCCCGTTGCGTTTTGAGCGCCCGCGTGGTCTGCTGACTCTGGTCGACAGACTCGACCGGCGGCTGACAGAAGCCAACGAGGAGGGAAGACGAATGCCTTACGTGACCACCGGTGACGGCGTCGAGATCTTCTACAAGGACTGGGGCGAGGGACAGCCGATGGTCTTCAGCCACGGTTGGCCCCTCTCGAGCGACGACTGGGACGCCCAGTTGCTCTTCTTCCTTGCCGCGGGCTACCGCGTCATCGCCCACGACCGGCGCGGCCACGGCCGCTCGACCCAGGTCGGCGACGGCCACGACATGGACCACTACGCCGACGACCTGGCCGCGGTCACCGAGCACCTCGACCTCCGCGACGCCATCCACGTCGGCCACAGCACCGGCGGGGGAGAGGTCGTCCATTACATCGCCCGCCACGGCGAAGGCCGGGTCTCGAAGGCGGCCATCATCAGCGCCGTCCCGCCCCTGATGGTCCAGACCGACTCGAATCCCGACGGCCTGCCCAAAAAAGTCTTCGACGACTTCCAGGCCGAACTCGCCGCCGACCGCTCGGGTTTCTACCGCGCCATCGCCTCCGGCCCCTTCTACAACTACGACCGCGAACCGGAGAAGTCCTCCGAGGCCAGGATCGAGAACTGGTGGCGTCAGGGGATGAACGGCGGCGCCAAAGCAGGCTACGACGGCATCGTCGCCTTCTCCCAGACCGACTTCACCGACGACCTGAAGAAGATCAACCTCCCGGTCCTCGTGATGCACTCGGAAGACGACCAGATCGTCCCCTACATCGCGTCCGGCCCCCGCTCCGCCGAACTCCTGCCCAACGGCACCTTGAAGACCTACAAAGGCTTTCCCCACGGCATGCCGACGACCGAGCACGAGACGATCAACGCCGACCTCCTGGAGTGGCTGCGCTCCTGACGGCGCGGGGCGGTCAGCTCACCGCGTGTCGGAGAAGGCGGAGCTCCGCGCGCAGATCCGCGAGGAAGATCGAGCTGGGGCGGACCGATGCGATCATCTCCACCGACTCGCTGTAGTGGGCGGTCATCGCGGCGACGCTCGTTCCGAGGCGTTCGTCGAGGGCCTCGCCGTAGATCTCGATGCCGCGACGGAGGCCGCGGATGTCGGAGAGCTTGTCGGCGGCGTAGACGGTGACCGCCAGGCCGCCGGCGTTTTCGACCTGGTGGCGCAGACCCGCCTTGCGCCAGTCGAAGGAGGCGATCCTCGAGTCCTCGCTGAGCGTGAGGACCAGGGAGCAGATGCCCGTCCCCATGATGGCGCGGAGGTCCTTCTCCTCGAGCGTCCCGCGCTCGACCGAGTCGTGGAGGAGGCCGACGGCCACCAACTCGTCGTCGTACCCGGCGTCGTGGAGCAGTCCGCCGACCTCGACGACGTGCTCCATGAAGTAGCGGCCGTCCGCGGGGCGGCGCTGCTCTCGGTGCGCCGCCTCGGCGAGCGCGAAGGCGCGGGCCAGGAGGTTGGAGCGGTCGATCCAGGCGGGCCGGCCGTGGCGGACCGGCGCTGCTACGCCAGTCGAGCCGATGGACCCGTGAACAACCATCACGCGAGTATCCACCCTTCGGCTCGCATTGTCACAACTTTTTAACTTCGACCAAGGTGGTGGTGGGGTGCCGGCCGCGACCGACGGGGGAGCGGCGGCAGCGAGCGGGCGTGGGGCGACGGGGGAGCGGCGGCAGCGAGCGGGCGTGGGGCGGCGGGGGAGCGGGCGTGGGGCGGTGGTGGAGTGGCGGCAGCGAGCGGGCGTGGGGCGGCGGGGGAGCGGGGGCGGCGCGGCGGAGGAGCGGCGGCAGCGAGCGGGCGTGGGGCGGGGGCGCGGGGGCGCCCGCGTCAGGATTGACGGCGAGGAGCGGGGTGGGCTAGCGTCGCCAGGTGAGCGGAACTCCTCCGGGATTCAGCAGCGAGGGGGCGAGGGAGACCGAGGTCGGCATCCTCGCCTGGATCGACCGCGACATCACCGGGCCGATGCGGGACTTCCGCGACCCCCACCAGGAGTGGCGGCGGCTCTTCTCCGAGCTCTACGGGACCTTCCTGCTGGTGATCGTCGCGGCGGGGGGCGGGATGATGGGGCAGGCGTTCCCGGACACGATCAGCCGGACCGCCGCGGTCGTCGCGCCGGGGCTGATGGTGATGGCGATCATCATGTTCATGGGCAAGGTGTCGGGTGCGCACCTGAACCCGGCGGTCACCCTCGCCTTCTGGCTGCGCGGCGATTTCCCCCGGGGGCGCGTCCCCGGCTACATCCTCGTTCAGCTGATCGGCGCGACGCTCGCCGCGCTCCTGCTGCGCTGGGCCGTCGACGTCTCGGCGACCTTCGGCTCCAGCTACGTCGCCCACGGCTATTCGGAGGGGAGGGGCTACCTGATGGAGGCCCTGCTCACCCTGGGCCTGGTCAGCGTCATCCTCGGCACGGCGTCGGGCGCGCAGAACATCGGCATCTTCAGCGCGATCGGCGTCGGTGCCTACATCGCCCTCGCGGGGCTCTGGGGCAGCCCGATCTCGGGCGCCTCGATGAACCCCGCCCGCACCTTCGGCCCCGACCTCGTCGGCGGCAAATTCAGCGACTACTGGGTCTACGTCGCCGGGCCGCTCACCGGCGCCGTCGTCGCGGTCGCCGTCGCCTACGTGCTCCGCGGCCCGGGCGGCGGCAGGTCCGGATCGGCCGCGGCCCAGGGCGACCTCTTCACCGAGGAGCAGCGGCCCGCCCAGCTTTGAGCACCGGCCGCGAGTCGAGTCTCCTGGAACGGAGAGCCGGGTGCCTTCAGTGGCCCGCGAGCCGCACCACGCCGAACGCGATCAGCCCGAGGCCGAGGGCGAGGGCGAGCGGCGCGACCACCGCCGGCCAGCGGGTCAGGATCTTGTCCCTGATGCGGTTGAGGTATCCGGACGCCCTGGGGCCCATCACGGCGCAGACGATCGCGATGCCGATCAACGGCAGGACGTAGACGAAGCTGTAGATGCCGAGCAGGACGAACTTGCCCGGCGCGGACACGGCCGATCCGACGATGATCCCGATCGCCGCGAAGTAGGGGAACGCGGTGAGCAGTTCGACCCCCGCGATGCCCGCCCCGAGCAGCACCGCCGACCCGCTCTCGCCGTTGGCGCCCTTCGTCTTCGAGGACCGACGCCCGGCCAGCGCCCGACGCTTGACCCAGATCCCCCCGCCGCCGAGGGCGAGCACGACTCCACCGGCGACGACCAGCGCGTACTTCAGCCCGAAGCTGGGCGTGGGGAGGAGGGAGCGGACGAGCTCGGCGAGCCCCAGGGCGATCAGCACCCCGCCGAGGAAGGTGACGACGAACACGGCGACCCCGAACGCCACCGTGCGCCTCACCGGGTGCGGGCCGGCGGCCAGGTAGAAGTCGGTGAGGATCAGCGAAGGGTTGATCGAGTCCGGCAGCGCGATCGCCGACACGACGAAGCTCAGGCTGAGGACGTCTCGCATTCGTCGATGATGGCGTGGTGCACCGCGTGGTCGATGCGATGAACGTGATCGGGTCCCGTCCCGACGGCTGGTGGCGCGACCGCGCCGGCGCGGTCGCGCGCCTGATCGGCCAGCTCGACCGCTGGGCCGAGGGCCGTGGAGAGCGGGTGACGGTGATGCTCGAGCACGAGCCCCGCGAGGACCTCCGGGCAGAGCGCGTCGAGGTCGCCTGGGCGAGCGCGCCCGGCGCAAACGCCGCCGACCGCGAGATCCTCGCCCGCCTCCCGGACTGGCTCGCCGACGACGAGGTGGTCGTCGTCACCTCCGACCGCGACCTGAAGGTGAAAGCGACCGCCGCCGGCGCCGAGGTCGTCCCCAGCCGCCCCTTCCGTGCCGAGCTCGACTCGCTCTAGCGGCCCGAGAACATGGTTCGAGCCCGCCGCCCAAGGGTGGGAGGGCGGCGGGCCCGAGGCTGTGTCGCCTCTGGTCTACTTGCCGACGATGTCTTCGACCACGTAGGCGGCGACGTTCTTGATCTGTTCCGGCGTGAGGACGCCCTTGAAGGGGGGCATGCCTCCACCCCCGTCGGTGACCTGTTCTTCGGCGCCTTTCTGTTCTTTGGCTTTCGGCATCGTGGTCAGGTCCGGCCCGCCGTTGCCGCCGTGGCCGGTCGCGCCGTGGCAGACCGAGCATTCTTCGGCGAAGACTTCTTTGCCGGCCGCCGCGTCGGGCCCACCGCCCGCCGCTTCTTTGCCGCCGCCTTCTTCGCGCTGTTCTTCGGTGGGCGTTTCGCCTTCGTTTTCGCCTTTGCTTTCTTCGTCGCCGGCGTGCTCGGTGCCTTCGCCTTTCTCTTCCACGCCTTTCTCCGGGCCCATCGTGCCCTTGAGGGAGAAGACCCAGAAGTTTTCGCCGTGCGGGGTCGCCGCGAGGCTGTTGCCGCCCGCGTAGATGGCGATCTTCTCTTCCCCTTCGTCTTCGAAGGGGGTCACCGTGGTGTTCGCGCCGGCCCCGGTCTGGAAGCTCCAGAGCACCTTGCCGGTCTTCGCGTCGAGCGCGTCCAGTTCACCTTTGCTCTGGCCGACGAAGACCAGCCCCCCCGCGGTGGTGACGGTCCCCGAGTAGGGCGATTCCGGGAATTTGTGCTGCCAGGCGATCTTGCCCGTGCTCATGTCGTAGGCGGTCACGTAGCCCGGCGCGGAGAAGCCGGTGGTCGGCCCGAATTCACCGCCGGTGAACGTTTCACCCGGTTTGTACGTCGTGTGGCCCGTTTCGGCGACGACGCCCAGGGCGCCTTCGGTCGAGGCGACGAAGTACATGTTCAGTTCCGGGTTGTAGGAGGACGGCGGCCAGTTGTCGCCGCCCACCGCCGCGTTCGGCGACAGGTTGATCGAGCCGGGGTCGGTCGACATCGGCACGTACATCTTGGTGCCGGTCACCTTCGGCGCGTTCTTTTCGCCGGCAAGCGCTTCTTCCACCTTTTCGACCGATTCCTTGCTGGTTTCGATCGGGCTGAACGGTTCCATCGTCGGCTCCGGCTGGGTCGGCGAGGTCTTGTTCGACGGGTCCTGCGGGACCTTCACCTCCGGGATCGGGTAGATCGGCTTGCCGGTGTTGCGGTCCAGCAGGTAGACCCAGCCGGTCTTCTCCGGCTCGCCCACCGCTTCGACCTGTTCGCCGTTCATTTCGCCGTCGAAGAGGACGGTCGGGCTCGGCGCGTCGTAGTCCCAGAGGTCGTGGTGGACCATCTGGTAGCCCCACTTGATTTCACCCGTTTCGGCGTCCATCGCGACGATCGAGGCGGTCCACAGGTTGTCGCCCGCCCGTTCGGAACCATTCCAGTCAGGCGCCGCGTTGGAGGTCGAGAAGAACAGCGTGTTGGTGTTCGGGTCGACGGTCGGCGTGTTCCAGATGCCGGCGCCGCCGTGTTTCCAGGAGTCGTTGTTCGGCCAGCTGTCGTGGCCCTTTTCGCCCGGTCCCGGGATCGTGTAAGAGCGCCATTTGATCTTGCCGGTCTTCGCGTCGAGCGCGGTGAGGCGCCCGCGGATCCCGTACTCGCCGCCCGAGCCGCCCACGTACAGGCTGCCGTCGTAGTAGAGCGGGGCGGAGGTGATCGTGAAGCCCTTGCCCGGTTCGACGACCGGCGTCGACCATTTCACCTTGCCGGTTTCCTGGTCGAGCGCCACCTGGGCACCGTTCAGCTGCGAGACGAACACCATGCCGTCGCCGAGCGCGACGCCGCGGTTGTCCCAGCCGCAGCAGACGACTTCCCCGAGCGGATCGGCCGGCAGGTGAGGTTCGTAGGTCCAGAGGATTTCGCCGGTCCCCGCGTCGAGCGCGAACACGTCGTCGGCGCCGTCGGAGATGTAGATCGTCCCTTCGTACTCCAGCGCCTGGCCCTCGGCCGAGAACTTGGCGGCGGTGGCGTTCTGGCCGATCTTGGTCATCCAGAGGCCTTTGAGCTGGGCGACGTTCTCGGTGTTGATTTCGTCCAGCGAGGAGAAGCGATCGTTGGTGAGGTTGCCGCCGTTGGTGATCCAGTTGTCGCCCGCTTCCGCGTTCAGTTCGTCGGCCGTGAACGCGGGCGCGGGCGCGATCCCGCCTTCCGCGGTTTCGCTTTCTCCGGCCGATTGCGCTTCGGTCGCGCTTTCCGCGGTCGAGGAGGTGGAGCTTCCACCGCCCCCGCAGCCGGCGATCAGCGCCGCGCCGACGAGGGCCAAGAGCAGGCACAGAACAACGGAACCGCGCAAACGGCTGCTTTCCATCCGAGACGACCTCCTGCACCCCTTCCCGAGGGCGCGATCTATTGGCGCTCGCCCATGATCGGTACGAGCGCCAGCATCTTAAAGGCCGACTAAGGACGGTGCAACTGTCACTTGCTCGGGGTCGGTGGGATCAGCGATGTTCCTCTGCCCAGCCGACGAAGAGCTGGTAGATCAGGACCACGTCGAGGACGATGATGAGGAGCGCCCAGAGCGGCGCGGCGGTGAACCAGACGACCTGCATGACCGCGTTGAGCGTGAGCAGGCCGATCCCGACGACGCGAGCCAGCTCGTTGCCGACCAGCAGGCCGAATCCGGTCAGGCCGAGGACGACCGCGACGATCAGCTGGATCCAGCCCCAGGTCGTGATGTCGAGGACGATCACCCCGTGGCCGCCGACGACCACCACTTCGTTGTTGGCGATCGCCGCGATGCCCCACATCAGGTCCAGCAGGGCGATGATGATCATCATCATGCCCGCGAACGCGATCCAGGTGGACCGTTCTCCGCCTCGCGGTGGCCGTGACTGTCGGTGAGCGTCCATCGTTTCCTCCCCCTTGGTGTGACCTTCCGTGGCGACGCTAACCGGGCGGGTGGCAAGCGGTCAAGTTCTCCGATCAGGTGGTTGCCCGATGCCCTCGTGGCGATCTAGGCTCGGCGCGGTACACCGATGGCGGACCTCGACTGGAGGCAACGATGCTGAGACGAATTGACGACATGCCGGAGGGGACGATCGGCTTCGAGGCGATCGGCGACGTCGAGGACGACGACTGGGAGGAGACGGTCGAGCCGGTCCTGCGCGAGTGGCTGGCCCGCGGCGGCAAGATCCGCATGCTCTATGTCCTCGGCCCCCGCAGCCGCGAGGTCGAGGGGGAGGCGATGAGCGCCGACCTCGGCTTCCGCGCCCGCCACGCCGGCTCCTACGAGCGGGTGGCGGTGGTCAGCGACGAGGACTGGCTGCGCCCCGCGCTCTCGGCCCTCTCCTTCCTCCTGCCCGGCAAGGCGAAGGGATTCCGCAACGCCGAGCTCGCGGCGGCGAAGGACTGGCTCGCCGCGCCGTAGCGCGGATCAGTCGGTTGCCGAATAGGGGTCGCGGGGACCGCGGTCCACGGACAGCGAGCGCTGCGAGCCGGCCACCAGGCGCTCGATCGCGTCGGCGAGGTGCCCGGGGTCGATGTTGTAGTCGCCGCGCTCGGTGCGGATGAGGTGCGCCTCGAGCAGCACCTCGGCGTGGGTGTGGCCGGCAGGCGGCTCGAAGCGGTAGGACGCCAGCTCGATCAGCAGCCCGAGCGGATCGCGGAAGTAGATGGAGTCCATGAAGCCGCGGTCCTTGACCCCGCTGTGCTCGATGCCGCGCTCGTCGAGCCGCTCGGACGGTCTGGCGGAACACCGCGTTGGACAGCGCGAAGGCGATGTGGTGGACGTGGCCCTGGTCCTGCGAGCGCGGCGTGGGGTCAGGGCTCCGCTCCTCGTTGGTGAAGATCGTGACCAGCCGCCCGTCGCCCGGGTCGAAGTAGAGGTGGCTCTCCTGCGGCCGGTCGAGATTGGGCTGCTCGAAGACGAACGGCATCCCGAGGACGCCCTCCCAGAAGTCGATCGAGGTCTGGCGGTCGGCACCGGTGAGCGTGATGTGGTGGACGCCCTGCGTCTGCAGCTTGCGCATGTCGTCATCGTCCCTTCGGGGTCGCGGGTGGGTGCATCTCACTTTCCCAGAGCCGTCTAGAGGCCGAGCCCGCGCACGCCCGGCTCGTCCCAGCCGAGGTGATGGGCGACCTCGTGGAAGACGGTCCGCGCGATCTGCGCCCGCAGCAGCTCGGGGTTCCAGCCGAAGTCCCGTTCGAGCGTGTCCTGGTAGATCACGATGTGATCGCGGAAGTCGTCGCGGGCGACCGTGTCCCCGATGTAGTGCCCATACGCGCCGAACTCCTCACCGCGCCGGGAGATCACGATCGGCACCGCGGCGAGCAGCTCCTGGAATTCCGCCGGCAGCCGGTCGATCGCCTCGATCACCAGTTCTTCGAACTCGGTCGGCTGGCCTTGCCCGGGCGGCATCCGCGACATCAGTTCGCTCCGCTCCGCGATCCGCCGGAACTCCTCCTCCGGCATCTCCCCACGCCCGAGCAGCATCGCCCCGAGCGCCGCGAGCACGACGACCCCGACGCCGCCGGCGATCCACGCCAAGAGCCCGCTCAGCCGGCCGAGCGAGAACGGGTCGAGCAGCATGATCCCCAGGCCGACGAGGAAGCCGCAGGCCACCATGATCCGCGTCGCCGGCGCAAGCCGCTCGGTCATCGGAACGAACCCGCCTCGATCACCTCGAGCCCCATTGATCAAAGGTACAGAGGGCACGCGAGTGGGTCACGACTCCAACCGGTCTCGCGGGTCTGCCTCCAGCATGTCCGTCGGGCGCGCCTCCGTTCGTCTACCCGGTAAAGCCGACACCGGGTCGGCGCGAAAGGAAGGCGAGAGCATGGCGATTCATCAGGAGGCGATCATCGAGGCGGCGCCGGAGGAGGTCTACGCGGTGCTCACCGACGGCGAGCGATTCGGGACGGCGACCGGGATGCCGGCGCGCATCGGCGGGCGCGAGGGCGAGGCGTTCTCGCTCTTCGGCGGGCGGGTCGAGGGACGGTCGGTCGAGCTGGTCCCGGGTGAGCGCGTGGTCCAGGCGTGGCGTTTCGCCGGCGCGCATCCCGAACCCTGGGACCCCGGCGTCTACTCGATCGTGCGCTTCGCCCTGGCGCCGCTCGCCGAGGGGACGCGGTTCGTGATCGACCACGACGGCATCCCGGCCGCGGCGGAGGAGCGGATCGAGATCGGCTACCCGACCTTCTACCGCGATCCGCTGGTCCGGTACTTCGCCGCGGCCGGGAACGATGCGGTAGTGATGGCGAGGAGCGAGATGATTCAGGAGGGTCGATGAAATACGCACTGCTCATCTACAGCGGGGAAGGCTCGGGCGAGCGCTCTTCGCGGGAGATGCCGGCGGCGGTCGCCGCCGTGCTCGAGCGGCCGGAGGTCGCGGGCTATTCGCGCCTCGAGCCGACCGAGACCGCGACCACGGTGACGTCGGGGGCGGGGAGGACGCTCCTGACCGACGGCCCGTTCGTCGACAGCAAGGAGTTCATCGGCGGGCTGGTCTTCGTCGAGGCCGCCGACCTCGACGGGGCGCTGGCGATCGCTGCGGACCTGCAGGAGGTCGGCATCACCGCGGCGATCGAGGTGCGGCCCGTGTTCGACCAGGAGCTCGGGGGTGCTTGAGGAGGTCTTCCGCGACCAGTGGGGGCGGGTCGTGGCGACGCTCGCCCGACTCCTCGGCGACATCGAGCTTGCCGAGGACGCCGCGCAGGAGGCGTTCGCGCTGGCGGCCGAGCGATGGCCGCGCGACGGCGAGCCCGCCAACCCGACGGCCTGGTTGATCGCCACGGCCCGCAACCGGGCGATCGACCGCATCCGCCGCGAGCGCACGCTGGCCCAGAAGGCGGAGCAACTGAGGCGCGAGCTGGCCGATCGGCCGGAGGACACGATGGACGAGACCGAGACGCTGCCCGACGAGCGGCTGGAGCTGATCTTCGCCTGCTGCCACCCTTCGCTGGCTCTGGAGGCGCAGGTCGCCCTGACCCTGCGCACCCTCGGTGGCCTGTCCACCGACGAGGTCGCCGCCGCGTTCCTGGTCCCGTTCGAGACGATGAGCAAGCGATTGGGCCGCGCCAAGCGCAAGGTGCGCGCTGCCGGCATCCCGTTCGCCGTGCCGCCCGCGCACGCGCTGCCCGAACGCCTCGACGCCGTGCTCGGGGTCCTCTACCTGGCCTTCAACCAGGGCTACGGAGCCGGTCGCGTCGACCTCGCAGCCGAGGCGATCCGCCTCGGGCGGGTCCTGGCGGTGCTGATGCCCGACGAGCACGAGGCCCTGGCGCTGGTGGCGTTGATGCTGCTGGCCGACTCGCGGCGCGAGGCGCGCTTCCGCGACGGCGAGCTCGTCCTGCTCGACGACCAGGACCGCTCGCTCTGGGACGAGCGGCAGGTCGAGGAGGCCCGCGGCCTGCTCGGGCGCGCGATCAGCCTCGGTGGGACCGGCCCGTACATCCTGCAGGCGGCGATCGCCGACGTCCACATCGCCGAGCCGCGCGACTGGGGCCAGATCTCGCTCCTCTACGGCGCCCTGGCGCGGATGACGAACTCGCCGGTCGTCGAGGTCAACCGCGCCGTCGCGGTCGCCGAGATCGACGGTCCCGAGGCCGCCCTCGCGATCCTCGATCGGCTGGAGCTGGACGAGTACCGCTACCTCCACTCGACCCGCGCCGACATGCTGCGCCGCCTGGGCCGCGAGGCAGAGGCCGACCGGGCCTATGGGCGGGCCCTGGAGCTGACCGGCGACGGGCCCGAGCGGCGCTTTCTCCTGCGGCGGCGCGCCGGGCTGGCGCGGTCCGACGGCGGCAGCTAGTTCGGCCGAGGTGTCCGTCCTCGGGGTGCCCGTTCGTCACAGGGGCACAACCCGACCGCGGAGGCGCCATGCCCGACAGCCTGCACCAGCTCTCGACCGACGCTCCGCCCGAGCGCGTCCGCATGCCCCGCACCGGCTCCCCGCGCCGCCCGGCCTGGACCCTCCTGGTCGCGTCGCCGGCGCTGATGATCTCCTTCCTCGACGCCCTGGTGGTGACGACCGCGCTGGAGTTCGACGATTCGAGTGGCCCGCGGCAGCGGTTCGTTGTCGCCCAAAACGGCAAAAATCGTCTCCTCGGTGACCAAACGCGCCGGCAAAAGCGCCGCGACGATCAGGCAGAAGCACGCCGGCTGATCAGTCCCGGCCGGCCTCTGAACTGCCTGCGGCGAATTTCCCGTAAGCCTTGATCGACGGGGCAGCCAGGACTCGAACCTGGAATCGCCGGTTTTGGAGACCGGTGCCTTAGCCAATTGGGCCACTGCCCCAGAGGGATCTGGATGGTATCGGGAGAGACTTGAGGAGGACTTGGCAGGGGCGGGCTGGGGTGGGAGGGTCAGCGGCGGCAATCGACCTGACGATCGGAAAAGGATTTGGATGAAAGCGCTTCGCGGCAGGCTCACCTACGCCAACGTGATCTCGACGCCGGCCCTGTTTTTCGTTCTCGCCGGCGGCTCCGCCTTCGCGGCGAGCAAATCCAGGCGGGGAACGGCATCGAACGACTGGAAATGTTCGGCACCTCGAGCGATGGAGGAGAAGCGAAGGTCTTCTTGGTCCACAACCGCTCCTTCGGGGTGGTCTTCCTCGGCGTCGGCTCCGAACACGCGGTGGTGGTCGATGTCGACGCGAGGGTCGCCACCGCTTCCGCCCCCTGGGTGCGGCTCGACCTCCGCATCGACTCGGTCACGTGCGTCCTGGGCGGGACCGTGATCGAATCGCAGGCGCCTTAGGTTGGTCGTGGGCCCAGGGGCCACAGGGGGACGGGGCCGGGTCTCCGGGGAGAGTGTGGGGGGACACTCGCGGGAGGGTCACGGGAGAGTGGCGGGACGGTCACCGATCCGTGACGGAGGTGGGATGTCGTCACGAAGACCGTGAGATCCCCGCGCTTCCTCCGGGGTTCGTCATTGGTCAAGGGCCTCTGTGTGGAGTTTTGGTCGCTCAGCGACCAAAAGTCGACGCGCGTCCTGCGGACCCCTGGATCCGGGCCCGGAAAGAGGAGAAAGGATCCGGGAAGGGTGACGTTCCCGGCATCTTCGTCGCCAATCGGCGGGAGGTGTGGAATCTCTCGCGCCAGAGAAGTGACGTAGGTCCGACATCGGGCTGGGCGTTGGCCCTCTCGCGCAGGCTCCTCACGGAACCCCGAACTCCTCACGTTCCTGCGCGCCTCATCGGGGTCACGGCCTGCCAGGACCCCCATGAGGCGCCCGGGACGACACCCGGCGGCGCCCCGTCACCCGCCCCGTCACCCGCCCCGCCACCCGCCCCGCCACCCGCCCCGCCACCCGCCCCGGTCACCCGCCCTCGGCCACCGCCCCGCCCGTCCACTCACCCTCGAGCACGGCGAAGACCAGTTCCTCGCCCCAGGCGCCCTTGAAGATCTCGGCCTCGCGGAAGTGCGCCTCCTGGCGCATGCCGAGGCGGCGAAGGAGAGCCGCGGAGGCGGTGTTGCGGGCGTCGGTGCGGGCGAAGACGCGGTGGGCGTTCAGGGCGCCGAAGGCGAGGTCGACGAGGGCCCGGGCGGCCTCGGTCGCGTAGCCCCGGCCGCCGGCGTCGGGGTGGAAGACGTAGCCGACCTCGACCTGGCGGTTGGCGACGCTGCGCAGGAAGATGGTGGCGTCGCCGAGGAGGAGGCCGTCGCCGCGGCGCTCGACGGCGAGGGTGACGGCGTCGTCGTCATGGTCGAGGCGGGTCTCCGCCATGCGCTGGGCAAGGGCGGGTTCGACCTCGGCGCGGGTGCGCGGCTCCCAGTAGAGATAGCGGGCGACCTCGGGGAGGGACTGGATGGCGGCGAGGCGGTCGAGGTCGGTCTCGCGGTAGCGGCGCAGGAGGAGGCGCCCGGTGCGGATCTCGCGGTCGGCCAGGTCCATCGTGCCCTCACGATACGGGGGAAACGGGGGCGTGGCGCCGAAGGAGACGGGGCGATGACCACGGACTCGATCCGCCATCCGCTGACCCGGACGCTGCTGGTCCTGACGCTGACGACCGGGGTGATCGACGCCGCCTGCTACCTGGGGCTGGGCCGAGTGTTCGCGGCGAACATGACCGGGAACGTGGTGCTGCTCGGGTTCGGGATCGCCGGGTCGAGCGGGCTGCCGGTGATCGCTCCGCTGGTGTCGCTGGGCGCCTTCCTCGTGGGGGCCATGGTGGGTGGGCGGATGGGGGCGGCGCCGCCGCCGAAAGAGACGCACCTGTCCCGCGCGATGCTGGTCGAGGTCGGGCTGATCGCGCTGGCGACCCTGATCGCGCTCGTCTTCGACATCACCCCCGACCGCTTCTCCGGCGACCTGATCATCGGCCTGCTCGCCTTTGCGATGGGCGTCCGCAACGCGACCGTGCGGCGCTTGAAGATCGCCGACCTCACGACCACGGTGCTGACGATGACGCTCACCGGCCTCGCCGCCGACTCGCCGCTCGCGGGCGGCGATGGCAAAGGCGCCCGCCGCCGCGGCGCCGCGGTCGTCTCGATGCTCCTCGGCGCCATCCTCGGCGCCCTCCTGGTCAAGTCGCACCTGGCGCTGGTGCTGCTGGCCGCCGCGGCGCTCGCCCTCCTGACCTGGCTCGTCTTCATGCCCGCCGCGATCAGCAGCGCCGGGTAGCGCCCCTCCGGGTAGCGCCTCCGCCGGCGTTCGCACTAGCCTGGCGACATGCCGATCTACACCGTCACCTGCCGCGGCAACCTCTCGCGCGGCGTCGTCACCCAGTTGAGCAACGCCGGCGTCTACCTCCACGACGAGCCCGAACTGGGCTTCGAAGGTGATGGCATGAAGCGCCACTTCCTGAAGATCGAGGCGGGGAGCCCCGACGACGCGATCCTCGTCGCCAAGGGGGCGATGGCGGTCGCGGGCGGCGAGGCCCGCGACTACACGGCGATCGAAGGGGCCGAACCCGAGTAGCCACCCGAGTCCGGCCCGCCGATCAGCTCAGCTCAGCTGCAATTGACGGGGAAGTCGGTGCCGGTCACCCGGAAGGAGGCGCCGGGCTTGTACATGATGAACGCGTAGTTCTGGAGCTTCAGCTTCCAGCCTTCGAATTCGTCCATCAGCAGGACCGGGCGGCCCGGGTGGCTCTTCGTTTCACCCTTGCATTCGTAGAGCTTGCGCATGTTTGCCGGCTTGCTGAGGAACTTGCCCAGCGAGCGGACGACCTTGCAGGCTTCCTTCGGACTGACGCCCTTCGGGTT
This sequence comes from Solirubrobacterales bacterium, assembly GCA_051986435.1. GTDB lineage: Bacteria > Actinomycetota > Thermoleophilia > Solirubrobacterales > 70-9 > VAYN01. The sequence goes on from JBPYFM010000161.1 coordinate 32,862, forward strand.
CACTGCCTCCTCGCCGGTGACGACAGGGTGCTGGCACTCGTAGACCTTCGGCTTGGCCGCCGAGGCGGGGGCGCCCGAGATGGCGAGCAGGACGAGGAGCGCGACGGCGGCAAGGCCGGCCGCGGCGAGCGCGGCTCTGAGGGGGGTGAGGTAGCTGTTCATGGCCGCCACCCTATTTCCGGCATCCGATGCACGGACCAATATTCGCCCCGATGCCGAAGCGCATGCGGGCGGTGGACCTCCTCCGGCAGCGGCCCGTCTGGGCGGCCCCGATCGTCATCGGCGCGATCCTGATCGGCCTGATGACCGCCCTCTACATCGGCTCGGCGGTCGACCCAATCGACCACATGCACGGGCTGCCGGTCTCCCTGGTCGAGAACGACGCGGGCGGCCACCTCTACGCCAAGCCGGTCGACCTCGGGCGCAAGCTGGAGGGCGAGCTGCTCGGCGCGCCGGAGGTGACGGAAAAGCTGGCGATCCACGTCGAGCCGCTCGCGGCGGCGCGCGACCGGATGGACCGCGGCGCCTCCTACGCGACGCTGGTCGTCCCGCGCGACTTCACCCGCCGCACGATGAACCTCCTCGGCGCCGGGCGCCCGCCGGCCCGCGCCGGACTCCCGTCGGTGCAACTGCTCTCCAACCAGCGGGCGGGGACGGAGGGGGCGAGCCTCGCCACCGGCGTCCTCCACCCCGCCGTGACGGCCCTGTCGCAGAAGCTCGGCGCGCGGCTGCTCGAAGTCGGCGGCACCGGCGTCGAACCCGCCGGCGAAGCCGCGCTCGCCGACCCGGTCCGGATCGAGGCCGCCGTCTACCGCCCGCTCCCCTCCAAGGCGGCCCTCGGCCTGAGCGCCTTCTACGCCTCGCTGCTGATCCTGATGAGCGGCTTCATCGGCGCGACGATCGTCAACACCTTCGTCGACGGCGCGCTCGGCTTCGCGCCGACCGAGATCGGCTCCCGCTGGACGATGCTCCGGCCCACCCTGATCAGCCGCTGGCAGACGCTGCTCGCGAAGTGGGCGATGGCGGTGGTGCTGACCGCCGTCCTCACCGGCGTCTTCCTCCTGGTCGCCGGACTGATCCTCGGCATGGACGCGCCCTCGCCGCTCCTCCTCTGGGCCTACGGCTGGTTCGGCGCGGCGACGGTCGCGGTCGGCACGCTCGCCCTCTTCGCGGTGCTCGGCACGCCGGGGCAGCTCGTCGGCCTGCTGATCTTCGTCTACGCCGGGCTCGCCTCGGCGGGCGGCACGGTGCCGATCCAGGCCCTGCCCGACGTCTTCGCGGCCGTCAGCCACGCCGACCCGCTGCGCCAGATCCTCGGCGGCGTGCGCTCGATCCTCTACCTGGAAGCGCGCGCCGACGCCGGCCTCGCCGAGGGCGCGATCGCCACCGCCGTCGGCCTCCTCTTCTGGATCGCCTTCGGCGCCTTCTTCGTCCGCCGCTACGACAAGCAGGGGCGTGACCGGATGGACCCGGAGCTGCTCGCCTACGTGCACGAATCCGCGGAGGCCTACCGCGGCGGCACCAGCTTGTAGATCGCGCCGGCGGTGTCGTCGCTGACGAACAGGGCGCCTTCGGGGCCGGGGACGACGTCGACGGGGCGGCCCCAGCGCTCGCCGTCCGGTTCCTGGAAGCCGGCGACCATCGTCTCCGCCGGCTCGAGCGTCCGCTTCTTCGCGTCCCAGCGCATCCAGAGGACCGCGGGCGGGCGCGGTTCCTGACGGTCCCAGGATCCGTGCGCGGCGACGACCGCGCCGCCCGACCACGGCGCCGGCACCTTCGTGCCCTCGAGGAACGACATGCCGAGCGGGGCGGAGTGGGCGGGGAGGCCGACCTCGATCGGCGGCAGCCTCGCGCAGTCGAGCGCCTTGCCGCCCGGGTTCGTCGCCGAGTCCGGGATCAGCGGCACGTCCGCGAGCGACCCGGGCGGCGTGCTCTTCCCCTGTTCGGGGTTGCAGAGCGGCCAGCCGAGGTCGCGCCCCTGGACCACGCGGACGATCTCGTCGGGCGGATGGTCGTTCACGTAGGAGCGGACGACCTGACCGAACGCTTCGCTCTTGCCTTCGGCTTCGCCGTGGAAGGGGTAGGGGATCTCGTCGCGATTGTTGACCGCGGTCCAGACCGTGCCGTCGGGCGCCGGCGCCAGCCCCTCGCCGTTGCGCACGCCCTTCATCACCACCGTCACCTTGCCGCCGTCGGGCCCGACCGAGTCGATCACACCGCGCGGCGGGTGGTAGCCGCGGTCGGCGGGGGAGGCGTTGGAGGAGCTGCCGACGTCGAAGTAGATCCTCCCGTCGGGGGCGACGACGACGTCCTTCTGGCGGTGGATGTCGTCGCCGGCGGGCTGTTCGTCGGGGAGGTTCGGGGCGATCGCCTTCGGCGCGCCGACCTTGCCTTCGCCGAGCCAGGGGAAGGCGTCGATCTGGTCGGACTCGCCGACGTAGAGGACCCAGGCGCCGCCGCGTTCGGCGAAGGCGAGGCCCTGAGGCGATTCGAGCCCGGCGAGGACGATCCGTTCGCCTTCCGCCTGGCTTTCGCCGGAGAGTTCGACGACGACGCCGGCGCTCGGTTTGCTCACCAGCAGGTTCCCTTCCGGCGTGATCGCCTCCATCCGCGCCCCTTCCGGGCGCGCCCAGACGCTCGCCGTCCAGCCCTTCGGCACGGTCAGCTGGTGGGGGGAGGAGAGCTCGCCGCTGCGCATCGCCGAGGGGACGGTGAGCGTCACCGTCTCGCGCCCCGCGGCGGGGCGCGGCGCCGCGCCGCTGGTGGCCGAGCTACCCGAGCCGCAGGCGGCGACGAGCAGCGCCAAGGCCGCCGCGGCGATGACTGCCGGAAGGAGCCGCCTCACGCACTGAGTCTTACCCAGGCGGCGGCGGCGCGAACCGATCGGGGCTCGGCGTCGGCCAGGTAGCGGCGGCGCTTCGCCGCGGTCAGCTCGGCGTCGGCGGCGGCGTGGAGGGCCTTCGGGTCGGTCTCCCCGGCGGCGATCCCGAACGACACCCCGAAGGTGATCCCCCGCGCGGTCAGCTCGGCGAGGTCGAGCTCGTCGACCATGCGCCGGATCGCGGCGCCCGCGGCCGCCTTGTCGCAGCCGGGTAAGACGACGGCGAACTCGTCGCCGCCGATCCGGAAGGCCTCGTCGTGGAGGCGCCGATGCCCGAAGCCGCGGGCGACCGCGCGCAGCACTTCGTCGCCGGCGATGTGGCCGAAGCGGTCGTTGACGGCCTTGAAGCGGTCGAGGTCGAGCAGGCAGAGCGCGAGCTCGCCGCCTTGGCGCGCCGCCAGCGAGGTCTCTCTGGCGAGTCGCGCCTCGTAGGCGCGCCGGTTCTGCAGGCCGGTGAGGTGGTCGTGGCGGCTCTGGTGGGAGGCGAGCGAGAAGCCCGCCGCGTGGTGCAGGTGCGCGGCGAGCGAGCGGCCGAGCAGGCCGATCGCGCTGCGGTCCCCCTCGTCGAAGGCGTGCGGCCGGGCGGCGAACGCGGTCAACGAGCCGAGCTCCTCGTCGTGGTGGACGAGCGGCGCGCAGAGCAGCGAGCGGGCGCCGAGGCGCTCGCAGGTCTCCGTCTCGACCCGCGCGTCGAGGCGGGTGTCGCTGCTGATCAGGACCGAGCGCCGCTCCAGGGAGCGCCCCGAGAGGCTGGCCGCGCGCGGGTACTCCCAACCGATCACCCGCGGGTCGATCCCGGAGCCGGCGCGGAAGACGAGTCGGTCCCCGTCGGGCGAGTCGATCAGCGCGCCGTCGGCGCCGATCAGCTCCCGCACCCGGTCGACGATCACCTGCATCGCCCGGCCCTGATCGAGGTCCCCTGCAGCTATCTCGCCCTGGGCCTGGATGATCTCCAGCAACCGGCGTGAGTCACCGTCGATGACCGCCATACCCGGAAGCTATCCGCCCCGGAGCATGAAATACGTAGGAACTTGCCGAAGTTTTTTTATTCGACCTCTGGCGTGCCCAAAAGCGTTGAGCGCTCGGGCTTCCTGCGCATACGAAAGGCAAACTTGCTTGTGCATCTCGCGGGGGAGGAGACTAGGCTCGACGCACGGCTCACCCGCCCCGGGTGGGCTCTGGGACGGAGGCCGGTCGGCCTCGGGGAGGTTCACGTGATCGGGATCCTGAGATGGCCACGGTAGAGGCCGAGGCGGTGCTCGCCGCGGACGGGAAGGAGCGGCGCCGGGAGGTCCCGCGGTCGCGACACGGGGAATGGGAGCCGCCCGCCGGCCGCGATCCGCTGGCGACGCTCGCCGCCCAGGACAAGACCCGGGTCCAGGAGCTGGTGCCGATCCGCTACGGCCGCATGCTGACCTCGGCGTTCGCGTTCTTCCGCGGCGGCGCGGCGGTGATGGCGGCGGACCTCGCCGCCGACCCCGACACCGGCCTTCGAGCGCAGCTCTGCGGCGACGCGCACCTCTCCAACTTCGGCGTCTTCGCGGCGCCCGACCGCCGCCTGGTCTTCGACTGCAACGACTTCGACGAGACGCTGTCGGGGCCGTTCGAGTGGGACGTGAAGCGGCTCGCGGCGAGCGTCGCGATCGCCGGGCGCGAGCGCGGCTTCGGCAAGGGCGAGCGGCGCCGCGCGGCGGAAGGGACCGTCGCGGGCTACCGGGAAGCGATGCGCGGCTTCGCCACGATGGGCAACCTCGACATCTGGTACGCGCAAGTCGACGTCGAGGCCGAAATGGGGCGCATGAAGGGGCTGCTGACGGCGCGCCGCCGCCGCGACATGGAGCGCAACATGGCCAAGGCGCGCGCCAAGGACAGCGTGCGGGCGATGCGCAAGCTGACCACGACCGACGGCGACGGGAAGCTGCGGATCGTCGCCGAACCGCCACTGATCACGCCGCTCTCCGAACTCGCCGGGGGGGCCGAGGAGGGGACCCGGGCGTTGCGGCCGCTCCTCGACGCCTACACCTCGAGCCTCGCCGACGACCGGCGCCGCCTCGTCGCCTCCTACGAATACGTCGATGCCGCCCGCAAGGTGGTGGGGGTGGGGAGCGTCGGGACGCGCGCCTGGATCGTGCTGATGCTCGGCCGCGGCTCCGGCGACCCGCTCTTCCTGCAGGCGAAGGAAGCGGGCCCGTCGGTGCTCGAGCCCTACGCGGGGGAGAGCGAGTACGCCAACCACGGGCGTCGGGTGGTCGAGGGGCAGCGACTGATGCAGGCGGCGAGCGACATCTTCCTCGGCTGGGTCGCGGCGCAGGGGCTCGACTCGGAGGCGCGCTGCTTCTACGTGCGCCAGCTCTGGGACGGCAAGGGGTCGGCCGACGTCGAACGGCTCTCGCCGGAGGAGCTCGGGCTCTACGGGGCGCTCTGCGGGCGCACCCTGGCGCGGGCCCACGCGCGCTCCGGCGACCGCTTCGCGATCGCCGCCTACCTCGGGCGCGGCGACTCCTTCGACCGGGCGATCGCCGAGTTCGCCGAGCGTTACGCCGACCAGAACGAACGCGACTACGAGACGCTGCTGGAGGCGGAGAAGAGCGGCGCGATCCAGGTGGAGCGCGGGCTCTGAGCGAACGAGGGCCGGGCGTGCGGCACCCGGCTGCCTCGTCCTCCTCGCTCAGATGCGGCTGGCTGCGGTGAGGCGCTCCCGCCGCGGGCGCGCCTCGGCGAGGGCCGCCGCGGTGCGGGCGGCGAGCAGCGGCTCCCAGGTCAACAGAACCGTGACGCCGTCACGGGACTTGCAACGGGGACAGTCCCTCCGGCCCGACAGGGCACCGGTGCTGAAGCGAATCCCGCACCGTTCGCAGTGGAACATCTTCCTCAACTCCTTGTGGCGGGACGTTCTCCTCTCGTCCCAGGGGGTGACGAGCGTCCCGCTCCCTTCATGTGATGTCAAGCACAAACCCGTATGGATCTCGCATGAAAGGCGGAAATTCGTAACGTTTTTGGGGAGCCCACCGGTCGAAAAATCAGTGCGCAGCGACGCAAGTCGCAAATCCCCAGGGGAACACCTTCCAATCTGCCCCTGAATTGCGCCGGACGGCCTCGACGACCCTCCCGTTGTCGAGGCCGTCGGACTGCGGGGCCGCCGTGCATAAGCGGCGCATGGACTGCGACGTGCTTGTCGTCGGCGCCGGGCCGACCGGCTCACGTTGGCCGGGGAGCTGCGGCGGCGGGGGATCGATTGCCTGCTCGTCGACGGGCGGGAGGAGCCGGCAGAGGTGGGATCGGGCGACGGTCCTCCATCCGCGGTCGCTCGAGGTGTTCGAGGCACTCGGGATCGTCGATCGGTTCATCGCGGCGGGCGTGCCGCAGCGGGCGGCGCAGCTGCACTCGGCGGGCGAGGTGCTGGTCGAGCTCGACTTCGGTTTGTCCGGCGCGCCCTACGCCTCCGACCTCGGGCTCTCCGAGGAGGACGCCGGGCGGTTTCTGACCGGGTGCCTGGAGGCGGCGGCCGGCTCGGTCGAGCGCTACGCCGCCCTGGTCACCGGCCGACCGGGCTAGCGCGGGACCACCCGGATCGTGGTCTCCTTGGCGGGCTCCGCAGTGATGCTGTCGACGGGGTCCGACGGGTAGCCGTACTTCACCTTGTAGGCCTCGTCGATCTCCTCGTCGAGGTGGTTCGGCATGTCCTCGAAGGCGACGTCGACGGCGACGTCGTCGGCCTCTATCCGGCCCTCATGACGCTGCTCGGCGGCCTCGAACCAGCTGCCCGCCGAATCGTGGACCGAGCGGACGTAGAGCTCGCCGCCGACCCGCACGCACCAGATCGTCACCGGCTTGGTCAGGGCGCCGTCCTCGCGCAGCGAGGACACCTCGATATCCCGCGTCGAGGCGATCCGCTCCAGCTGAGTGGCGTTCCACTCGACCACGTCGGTCCTCTACCCGAACGTCACACCTCTGTATCGGAGTTGCGATATTCATGCAGGGGCGATGAGCGAACCCGACCCGCAGCGCTCGAGCGGAGAAGACGGCGTCGACCGTCGCACGTCGCTCGCCGGCGAGCGGACCTCGATGGCCGCCGAGCGCACCCTGCTCGCCTGGTGGCGGACCGGGCTGACGTCGGTGGCGGTCGCCCTCGCCGTCGGCCGGATCCTCCCCGAGCTGGCGCCCCACGCCGAACGCTGGCCCTACGTCGCCCTCGGGGTCGCGTTCTCCATCTACGGCATCGCCATGTTCGCATTGGGAACGCGGCGGATGGGCGTCTTCGACCGCGACGTCTGGTCCACCTCCGCCCGCTCCTCCGAAGACAAGATGCTGATCGCCTTCATGGGCGCCGGCGTGATCCTCGGCCTCGGCACCCTGGCGATCATCGTCGCCCACTGAGCCACCATCGCTCGAAAGCTCCCCAAAACCACCGCCATCCCGACCCACCCCCCAGGTTGATGGGCCGAAAAACCACGTATATCGTGGTTTTTCGGCCCATCAACACCGTCAGCGGAGGCGGCTGGGGGGTGCCTCGTCGGGGAGCATCGGGGTTCTGAGCAGGTCGGGGACGCGGTCGGCGGGGACGGCGCGGGAGAAGAGGAAGCCCTGGCCGTAGCGGTAGCCGAGCGCCCGCAGCTGGCGCAGCTGCGCCGGGGTCTCGATCCCCTCCGCCACCGTCCGCAGCCCGAGCGAGTCGCCGATGTCCATCACCGCGTTCAGCAGGCCGGCGTGCTCGGCGGCGCCGTCGTCGCCCTTGCCGGTGAACTCGCGGTCGACCTTCAGCACGTCGGCGGGCAGTCGCTGCAGCTGGCTGAGCGACGAGTAGCCGGTGCCGAAGTCGTCGATCGCCACCCGCACGCCGAGGCGCTTGACCGCCTCCAGCGTCGCGACGGCCTGGTCGACGTCGCGCATCAGCTGCGACTCGGTGACCTCGAGGATCAGGCGGTAGGGGCGGAGGCCCGACTCCTCGAGGGCGCAGCGCACGTCCTCGACCAGCGCGTCGCCGCGCAGCTGGCGGGCGGAGACGTTGACCGAGACGTTCAGGGCGCGGCCGTCGTCGTGGTACGGCCAGCCCTGCGCCTCCCGGCAGGCGCGCCGCAGCACCCGGCGGCCGATCGGCACGATCGCCCCGGTTTCCTCGGCGATCGGGATGAAGTCCGCCGGGCTCACCATCCCCTCGGTCGGGTGGCGCCAGCGCAGCAGCGCCTCGAGGCCGGAGATCTCGCCGCTCTCCAGGTCGACCACCGGCTGGAAGAAGAGCGCGAACTGCTCGCCCTCGCCGCGCGCCGCCTCGAGCAGGTCGGACTTCAGCTGCAGCCGCTCCTCGGCGCCCTCGTACATGTCGGCGCTGTAGACGGCGACCGAGCCCTTCTGCTCGCCCTTCGCCGCGTACATCGCCAGGTCGGCGTCGCGGATCAGGTCCGAGGGCGTCGCCGCGCCCGCCGCGGCGCGGGCGATGCCGATGCTGGCGGAGACGGGCAGGAAGCGCCCGGCAAGCTGGAAGGGCGCCGCCAGCGCCGCCGTGATCCGCCGCGCCGCCTCTTCGTCGGCGGTCACCGAAGGGCTGTCGTCGAAGATGACGCCGAACTCGTCGCCGCCCAGGCGCGCCACCGTGTCGGCGCCGCGCAGGGACTCGTCGAGCCGCGCCGCCACCTGGCGCAGCAGGTCGTCGCCGCGCGGGTGCCCGAGGCTGTCGTTGATCGACTTGAAGTCGTCGAGGTCGATGATCAGGACGCTCACCGTGCAGTCGCCGCGGACGGCGCGAACCAGCGCGTGCTCGAGGCGCTCGTTGAAGCGGACCCGGTTGGCGAGCGCGGTGAGGTCGTCGTGGAAGGCCTGGTGGCGCAGCCGCTCCTCCAGCGCGGCGCGCTCGGTCACGTCCCAGACGTTGAGGACGATGCCGTTCCAGAGGTCGTCGCCGAGCAGGCTGGTCGCCCGCGCCTCGCAGGTCCGCCAGTCGCCGGAGGGCGCGCGCAGGCGCAGCTCCCGCGCCGGGGCATCGTCTTCGCCGACGTCGCAGAGCGCCGCCAGGACCGGCGCGTCGTCGGGGTGCAGCCAGCGGGCGAGGCTCTGGCCTTCGACCGCCGCCGCCTCGCTGCCGAGCATCGCCTCGACCGGGCCGGCGACGAAGAGCACCCGGCCGGTGGGGGAGAGGACCGTGATCAGGTCGGAGCCGTGGCGGACCAGCGCCTGTAGCCGGCGCTCGCCCCGCACCGCGGCGATCCGCCGGGCGATGCCGCGCTGGCGCCGCCGCCACATCGTGCCCAGCACCAGGATCAGGCCCGCGAGCAGCAGCCCGATCGCCCCGGTGATGACGAAGGTGAGGACCTTGGCCCGGCTCTGGTCGTCGCTGATCTCGGTGGAGATCGCGGTGCTGGCCCGGGCGAGGCGCCCGGTCATCGCTTCGGTCTGTCCCGGCAGCCGGTCGAGTGCGGCGTTCGCGGCGGCCTCGCGCCCTTCGTGCCCGGCGCGAAGCGCCGACCCGGCGGTGCGGGCGAGGGCATGGGTCGGGGCGACGAGCCCGCCGACGGTCGGGTCGGACCAGTCGAATTCGATCGTCCGCGCGGTCGACAGGGCGGCTTCGGCGATCTGGCGGTGCAGGACGAGGTCGGCAGAGGAGGGGGAGCCGCCGCGGAAGGCCGCCAGCGCCTGCTCGCGGAAGGCGACGACGAGCCGCGAGAGTTCGACGACCTGCGTCTGCGTCGAGCGCAGTCCGTCCTCGCGATCGGCGACCGAGAGGACCAGGGCGCCGGCACCGACCACCGCCGCGAGCGCGGCCACCGCGACCAGGAAGGCCACCGCGTTCGCTCGCATCGAGCGCGCCGCCGTCCGCATCCCCCCGCCCTCCTTCGACGCACTCACGGCCCTCATCAGTGCGCCCTTTTTACATTCTTTAAACGCTTTCGAGACAGCTCGGACGGATGTCGGGACTACGGTCTGACGGCTCATACCGAGCCGGGTGAGACATTTCGCCGCCGGCGGTGTTCCCGGTGCTATGGACTACCTCGTCGTGCACGAAGTCCAGATGGCCCGGTGGGAGCCGCTCGGCGTGATCGAGCTCCACGAATGGGAGCAGATCGGTACCGCGATCGCGCGCCTCGACCCGGCGGCGCTGCCCGGCGTCTTCCGCCTGATCGAACTGGACGGCACGGACTGGTTCGAGCTCGAGCTGGCCGCCGACGGCGTCGTCGTCGAGTAGCGCTGGGGGGGCGCCGGACGACGCGGTGGCTCAGTCGGGCGTGGCCGGCCGGGTCGCGCGTCGGCGCCGCCGCCCACGCGGCTGAACCAGTCGGAAGGTGCTGCTGAACTGCTTGGCGATCGGCGGCGGCGCGCCGTGCCCGCCGATGATCTTCGCGAAGTCCTCTCTGCTCAGCGGCGAGAAGCCGCCGAGTGGGAAGCAGGCTCTACCGCTGGTTCACTGCCGCATGCCTTCGCCCCGGCCGGGTAGCTTCTCGGCAATGGGGCGACTCCTCTACTCGGCCGCGATGTCCCTTGACGGCTTCATCGCCGGGCCCGGCGGCGACATGCAGTGGATGGCCCGGTTCATGGGCGGACCGCCCGACGACGCGGCGGCGGCGCTGCCGGGGAAGGTCGGCGCGCTGCTGGTCGGGCGGCGCACCTGGGGCGGAGACGACCCCAACCGCGGCGACGAGGAGAAGGAAGGCGCCTTCGGCGGCACCTGGCACGGCCCCGAGTTCGTCGTCACCCACGACCCGCCGGCGGAGTCGCCGCCCGACGTCACCTTCGAGACCGACCTCGCCCGCGCGATCGCCGCGGCGCGCGCGGCGGCGGCGGAGAAGTACGTCAGCGTCCTCGGGGCGGAGGTCGCCCGCGGCTGCCTCGAGCTCGGCGAGCTCGACGAGGTGCTGATGATCGTCGAGCCGATCATGCTCGGCGACGGCGTCCGCGTCTTCGACCATCCCGGCGGCGCGGAGGTCCTGCTCGAGCGGATCGCCGCCGAGGTCGAACCGACCGCGACCCACCTCTGGTTCCGCGTCGTCCGCTGATGTGGCTGCAGCGCACGATCACCTTCGACCCTCGCCCGCGCGGCATCCACCTGGTCACGGCTGAGGTCCTCGAGGCCCTCCCCGAGCTGGCCGACTTCGGCATCGGCATGCTCCACCTCCTCATCCAACACACCTCCGCCTCCCTCACCCTGAACGAGAACGCCTCCCCGGAAGTCCGCGCCGACCTCGACGCCTGGCTCGACCGCACGGTCCCCGAAGGCGCCCGCTACTGGACCCACACCCTCGAGGGCGAAGACGACATGCCCGCCCACGTCAAGGCGACCCTGATGGGCCCGTCCCTGACCCTGCCTCTGCGCAACGGCCGCCCCGCTTTGGGGACCTGGCAGGGCATCTACCTGTGCGAGCACCGCGATCGCGGCGGCGCGCGCTCGGTGGTCGCGACCGCGTGGGGCGACGCGAACCCGGTCGGCTGGTCGGTTTCGCCCCGCGTCACCTAAAGCGTCGTCAGTCCCACGCCCGTCAAGAACACCGCCGCGGCCAGGAGCCGGCGGTCGTTCGTCAGCGCCGCCAGCGGCAGCAGCCACGCCACGTACCAGGGGACCAGGAAGCCGGTCGTCACCAGCAGCGCCACCGTCGCCCAACCGGCGCCGACGATCCAGTCCATCTCGCCGATCCAGACCTTGCGGAGGAGCCCGCAGACGATCGCGAGGAAGAGGAGGGTGAGGCCGATGCTCAGGGCGCGAGGGATCGGTTCGATGCCGATCGCGGCGGCGAGGAAGCCGACGATGCTCTGAGCACCGCCGTCGGACTGGATCCCCATGAGGATCGAGGGGAGTTGCAGGGGCGCGGTGCCGAAGAAGGCGAAGGCGAGCGCCGCCACCGCGACCGCGCCGAGCGCCGCGCCGATGGCCAGCCGCGTCCGCGCCGCTCCCTCGCCGCGGCAGCGCCCGGCGAGTGCGAAGGGGAGGAGGAGGCCGGCGGTCAGCTTCACCGCGGAGGCGGCGACGATCAGCGCGCCGCCGCGGCGCTCGCGCTCCTGCAGCAGGACGTAGACGGCGGCGGCGAGGATCGCCAGCATCATCAGGTCGTTGTGGCCGCCGCCGACGCCGTAGAGGACGATCACCGGGTTGAGGCCGACCAGCACCGCCGCGCGCACCGGCGAGAGGCCGCGCAGGCTCGCCGCCCGCCAGACGAGGAGGATGAGGACGAGGCTCGACGCCGCCGCGACCAGCTTGTAGGCCATCACGTCGGCGGCGATGCCGAGCGGGACGAGCAGGTAGCTGAGGGCGGTGAAGAGCGGCCCGTAGGCGCTCGGCGTCGTCAGCCACTGGGCGCCGATCAGCGAGTGGAGGCCTTCCAGCGGGATCGCGCTCGGGCCGTGCAGGTAGGGGTTGGCGTCGTAGAGCGCGCCCATGCGCCCGTAGGCGGCGTAGCTGAAGACGTCAGAGGAGAAGAGCGGCGGGGCGAGCAGGGCGATGGCGTGGAGGGCGCCGATCGCGATCAGCACCGTGCGGGCGCGGAGCTTCTCGGCGGCGCGGGTCGCCACCGCGTAGGAGACGAACATCGCGACGAAGGCGGCGATCAGGGCGAAGACGCCGAGCTTCAGGCCGGCGCCGGCGAGCGGGCCGGCGAGCGACTCGGGCAGCGGGCGCAGCGAGGTCGGGAGGAGCAGTTCGCTCTGCGTCGCCGAAAGGCAGACCAGCAGGCTGGTGGCGAGCAGCCCCGCGAGGCCGATCAGGCCGAGGCGGACGGAGGGTTCGGGGCGCGCCGCGGTGTGCACAGGCGCACCATCTACCTGCCCGATTAAGCGCAGATGTGAACGATTTGGGGGTAGTGGAGGGGGCATGCTTGCCGCCGGGCTGATCGCAGGGATCGCCGCCTCGGTCCTCTTCGGCCTCGGGATCGCCCTCCAGGCGATCGAGGCACGGCGCACGCCGCGGGCGGAGGCGCTGCACGCGTCGCTGATCTGGGACCTCCTGCACCGGCCCCGGTGGGTGGCCGGCCTGCTCACCGAATGGTTCGGGGTGCCGCTGGAGATCCTCGCCTTCGCCTGGGCGCCGTTCGTCGTCGTCCAGCCGCTGCTGGCCTGCGGGCTGCTGGTGCTGCTGGCGGTCGCCGGGCGGCTGCTGGACGAGCGCCCGGGCCGCGACGCGATCCTCGGCGTCGGCCTCGTCATCGTCGCCGTCGCGCTGATCGCCTGGGGCGCCCCGGGCCGGCAGGACACCCACCGCGGGCCGGGGGCGGTGCTCGCGGTCGTCGGCGGGCTGGCGCTCGTCTCCTTCATCCCCTTCGCCCTGCGCGGCCGCCGGCTCGACACCGCGATGACGGCGGTGCTCGGCTCGGCTTGCGGCTTCGCCGCGACCAACGTGGCGATGAAGCTGATGGCCGACGACTTCGGCAGCGGCCACCACCTGCAGGTCGTGGGATGGGTGGCCCTCGCCGCGGTCGCCGGGTTCGGCGCGACGGTCACCGGGATGACGGCGCTGCAGCGGGCGCCGGCGACGACCGTCGTCCCGATCTCGATCGCCGTGCAGACCTTCCTGCCGGTGGCGCTCGAGCCGCTCTTCCTGCGCGAGAGCTTCCGCGACGCAAGCCTCGAAGGCATCCCGCTGGCGGTCGGCATCGTGGTGATGCTGGTCGGGATCGTCGTCCTCGCGCGGACCCGGCACGTGAGCTCGCTGGCGGCGGGGCGGGCGGGGACGAAGGCGCGGGCGCGCCCGGCGATGACGGTCGCGCGGCGAGCGGCCGCCGGGCGCCCGGCGGGCGGCCCGGGAGCCGGCCGGGAGGCGCCGTAGCATCGGCGCCTTGACCTACTCGATCATCGCCTTCGATCCCGAGACCCGTCAGTGCGGCGTCGCCGTGCAGTCGCACTGGTTCTCGGTCGGCGGGCTGGTCACCTGGGGCGAGCCGGGCGTCGGGGCGGTCGCCACGCAGGCGGTCGTCGAGCCGGCCTACGGCCCCCGCGGGCTGGAGCGCATGCGGGCGGGGCGCTCGGCACCGGAAGCGCTCACGGAGCTGCTCGCCGCCGACGAGCTCGCCGGGGCGCGGCAGGTGGCGATGGTCGACGCCCTGGGCGGCATCGCCGCCCACACCGGCGCCGACTGCATGCCGTTCGCCGGACAGGCGGTCGGCCACCATCACTCCTGCCAGGCGAACCTGATGCGGACGGCGGAGGTCTGGGGGGCGATGTCGGAGGCCTATCTCGGCGCGAGTGGGTCGCTGGCGGAGCGGCTGCTCGACGCGCTCGACGCCGGCGAGGCTGCGGGCGGCGACCTGCGCGGGCGCCAGTCGGCGGCGATCCTCGTGGTCGGGCCCGAGGGCGAGCCCTGGCACCGGCTGGTCGAGCTGCGGGTCGAGGACCATGAGGACCCGCTCGGCGAGCTGCGCCGCATCGTGCGCCTGTCCGGGAGCTACAGGCTGATGCGCGAAGCCGACGAGACCTTCATCGGCGGCGACAAGGACAAGGCCGCCGACCTCTACGTCGAAGCCTGGGAAGGGGCGCCGGAGAACCACGAGCTGAAGTTCTGGGCGGCGCTGGGGATGGTCGAACGGGGCGAGACAGAGCGCGGCACCGCCCTCCTGCGCGAGGCAATCGACGAGCACGCCGGCTGGCGGCAGATGGTCGACATGCTGACCCCGGAGATGTCGCCGTCGATCGAGCGGATCCGCGCCCTCCTCGGCGACTACGGCGTCGACGGCGGCGCCGGCCCGACGTAGGACGCCCGCGGCCGAAACCGCAGCCGGTGCTCGTACTCCTCGAGCGCGTGCGCCACGATCCCCGCGATCCGGGCGACGGTGGAGATCGTCGCCGAGGACCCCAGCCGATGCGCCCGCACGAGCGCCGCGAGCGCGAAGTCGACGTTCGGAGCCGGCATCCCCCGCTCCGTCGCCGCGTCAAGGAGCGCCCCGACCGCGTCCAGCGCCGAAGCGCCGCCGAGCCGTGGATCCTCGCCCTCCGTCCCGGCCGGTCGACCACGATCAGGGCTGGTCGACAAGGTTCGACCGCGGTGGGGGGTGAGGCGGGCGAGGAGGTGGTCGGCGCGGGGATCGCGGTCCCGGTAGACGCGGTGGCCGAAGCCGGGGACCGAGCCCGAGGCGATCCGGGCGTCGAGGGCCTTGCCGGGATCGGTCCCGCCGGCAACCTCGTCGGTCAGCGCCTCGACCGCCGGCCCGGCGCCGCCGTGCAGCGCGCCGCCGAGCGGCCCCCGCCCGGCGAGGATCACCCGATACGGGCCCGCCCAGGCCGAGGCCGCGACCCGGGCCGCGAAGGTCGACGCCGCGAGTTCGTGGTCCGCGAGCAGGATCAACGCGGCATCGAGCGCCGCGACCTGCTCCGGCCGCGGCCGGCGAGCGCCGTCGGCGAGCGCCACCACAGCCGCTCGGCGACGCCTGCCGCCCCGCCCGCCGCCGCTCGACGTTCGGCCGACCTCACTCCGGCAACGGCCGACCCGAGGTGGGCACCGGTGGCCGCGCTCGCCGTCCGATCCACCGTCGCCCGCGAGGGGGTAGTGCTTCGGCCCGGCCCCCCACCGGCGGTCGTCCTAACCGGCGCCCCGCCCGGCGCGGTCGACTTAACCGGCGCTATAGGTGGGTAAGGACGACCGCGGTCGGGAGGCGGTTGGAAAGGTCGACCGCTCTCGGGGGCGAGGGCGGTGAGGATTGCGGCGAAGATTCCGGTGCCGGCGCGGCGAACCGACTCCGGGGCGCGGGTGTCGCGCACCGGGTCGCGCGCCGTCAACCCGCCGTGCGGGCGCAGACGAAGAGCGGCGTGAAGAGGTGCTCGGGGACGCTGGCGCGCTCGAGCACCACCGCCGACCAGAACTCGACGTTCGTGGGGAGGACGCGGTCGGGCTTGTGCTCGGCGAGCGCCGCCAAGGCGGCGCGCTCCAGCTCCCGCGCGCCGTCGAGGCGCGACGTCGAGGCGCGGCGAGCCGAGGCGCTCGGCGAGGCCGCGGAGCACGCGGGCGCGCGGGTCCTCGGCGCGGTAGACGGGGTGGCCGAAGCCCATGATCCGCTCGCCGCGATCGAGCAGCCCGCGCACGTAGGCGGCGGCGTCGCCGCTCGCTTCGACCGCGTCGAGCATGCGCAGGACGCCCGCCGGGGCGCCGCCGTGGAGCGGGCCGGAGAGGGCACCGACCGCCGCCGAGAGCGCCGCCGCCACGTCGGCGCCGGTGGAGGCGACGACCCGCGCGGTGAAGGTGGAGGCGTTCATGCCGTGCTCGGCGGCGGTGATCCAGTAGGCGTCGATGAGCTCGACCGCCGCCGGGTCGGCCTCGCCGCGCCAGCGCAGCAGGAAGCGCTCGGCAAGCGTGCGCCCTCGTCGACCGGGGACTGCGGGACGGGCGCGCCGCCGCCGCCGCGGGCGGACTGGGCGACGAAGCTGAGCGTCGTCGAGGCGGTGCGGGCGAGCCGGTCCCGGGCGACCTCCGGGCCGACGTCCACGAGCGGCCCGAAGCCCCAATCCGGCGCCAGTGCGGCGATCGCCGACTGCACGTCGACCCGCGTATCGCCGGTGCGAAAACCAATCGGGTGGGCCTCGGCGGGCGCCAACGGCCGGTCGGGCCGGCCGTCGACGAGCAGCCCCCAGACGCCCTCGAACGGCACCGCCCCGACCAGCTCCTCTACATCGACCCCCCGATAGCGCAGCGCCCCGCCGTCCCGGTCCGGCTCCGCGATCTCCGAGGCAAACGCCAAGACCCCCTCCAACCCGTCCCGAATCTCACCAACTGCCGCCATCTGCCTCACCTCTCTCACTCGCTTGTCGCTGCGAACCCTGCGCCCGCTCCCCGTGCCGATCAACGTGGATCGCGATCAACCCTCGACCGCGCGAAGTCCCGCCGTGCCCGGTAGGGAGGGTCGGGGGTGACCCCCGAACGAACCTCCCGCTGTTCGTGAGAGAGGGGGTCACCCCCGACCCTCCCCAGCCAACCCCGTCCCCTCGCTAGGGTCACCGCATGAGCGAGCAGAGCCAGATCGGGGTCACCGGCCTCGCGGTGATGGGGGCCAACCTGGCCCGGAACATCGGCCGCAACGGCTGGTCGGTCGCCGTCCACAACCGCAGCCCCGAGAAAACCCGCCAGTTCATGGCCGAATACGCCGGGGAGGGCGACTTCATCGGCACCGAGTCGAACGAGGAGTTCGTCGCCGCGCTCGCGCGCCCGCGGAAGATCATCATCATGGTCAAAGCCGGGGCGCCGGTGGACGCGGTGCTCGGGGAGCTGGCGCCGCTGCTCGACGAAGGCGACATCCTGATCGACGCCGGCAACTCGCACTTCCCCGACACGAGGCGCCGCACCGCCGAAATGGAGGAGCGCGGGCTGCGATTCCTCGGCGTCGGCGTGTCCGGCGGCGAGGAGGGCGCGCTCCTCGGGCCGAGCATCATGCCCGGCGGCACCCGCGAGGCCTACGCCGAGGTCGAGGACGTCTTCACCACGATCGCCGCCCATGTCGACGGCACGCCGTGCTGCACCTTCGTCGGCCCCGACGGCGCCGGCCACTACGTGAAGATGGTCCACAACGGCATCGAGTACGCCGACATCCAGCTGATCACCGAGGCCTACGACCTGATGCGGCACGTCGCCGGGCTCTCCGTGCCGGAGATCGCGCAGACCTTCGAAGAGTGGAACGAAGGCGACCTCGAAAGCTTCCTGATCGAGATCACCGCCAAGGTCCTCGCCAAGCAGGACCCGCGGGGCGACGGGCCGCTGATCGACAAGATCGTCGACCAGGCCGAGCAGAAAGGCACCGGCCGCTGGACCGCCGAGGACGCGCTCGAGCAGGGCGTGCCGCTGACCGCGATCACCGAGGCGGTCTTCGCCCGCGCGCTCTCGTCGCTCAAGGAGGAGCGCGTCGCCGCCTCGAAGGTCCTCGCCGGCCCCGAGCCCGCCCTCACCGAGGACCGCCGCGAGCTCGTCGACGACATCCAGGCGGCCCTCTACGCGAGCAAGGTCGTCGCCTACGCGCAGGGCTTCCAGCAGATGGCGGCCGCCTCGAAGGCCAACGACTGGGACCTCGACCCCGGTGCGATGGCGACGATCTGGCGCGGCGGCTGCATCATCCGCGCCCGTTTCCTCAACCGCATCAAGGAGGCCTACGACGAGGGCGAGGTCGTCAACCTCCTCACCGTGCCCTACTTCCGCGATGCGGTCGCCTGCGGGCAGGAGGCATGGCGGCGGGTGATCGCCGCGGCGGTCGAGCAGGGGGTCGCCGTCCCCGCCTTCACGAGCTCCCTCGCCTACTACGACGGCTACCGCCGCGCGCACGGGCCGGCCGGCCTGATCCAGGGTCTGCGCGACTACTTCGGCGCCCACACCTACCGGCGCACCGACGCCGAGGGCTCCTACCACGTGCGCTGGCCCCAGGACGGGGCCGAGGTTCGCACCGACGCATAGCCCGCCCGCCCGCGGGTAGGGGTGCGCCATGCCAGGCTTCGCGATAGTCCGCGCCGACGACGTCGACAACCCCTACGACGGGACCGACGTCCCCGGCGAGTTCCGCAAACTGACCGACGCCCTCGGCGCCGAGCAGCTCTCGGTGACGCTGATCCGCGTGCCGCCGCGCTCGGACTTCGAACAGGGCACCGGGCACACCCACTCCGAGGTCGAGGAGCTCTACATCGTCGCCAAAGGGACGATCACGTTCCGCTGCGACGACCACGTCGAGCGCGTCGCCGCGCCCGCGGTCGTGCGGGTGTCGCCAGGGACGGCGCGCTCCCATCGCAACGAGGGCGAGGACCCGGTCGAGATCTGGGCCGTCTCCGTCGCCGGGCACCAAGACGCGACGAAGATCGACGACTTCTGGGAGGCCTCGCCGGAGGCGAAGCAGACGCGCTGAGCGCGCGGTGAGGCGCGCCCCGTGCCGAGCCGCGGCGACGCGCGCCGCGCCCCCCTACGGGATCAGGACGATCTTGCCGAGCGTGTGGCGGTCTTCGAGCTGTTCGAAGGCCTCGCGGACTTCGTCCAGCGGGTAGGTCGCGGCGATCGGCACCTCGATCTTCCCGGCGGCGACCAGCTCGGCCATCTCGGCGAGGATCTCGGGCGTGCTCGCGTCGCTCGAGCCTTCCGTCTTCGCGCCGATCTCGTTCGCGCGTTCCCAGGAGATGATCGTCTCGATCTTCTCCGGCGGCACGTCGAGCTCGACCGCCAGGTCGATGTACTCGGGGCCGAAGAGGTCGATGAAGGCGTCGACCCCGGCCGGCGTCGCCTCGACGATCCGCTGCAGGACGCCGTCGCCGTAGGCGACCGGGGTGACGCCCTTCTCGCGCAGCCAGTCGTGGTGGTCGGGGGAGGCGAGGCCGACGACGTTCGCGCCTTTCACCTTCAGGAGCTGCACCGTGAGCGTGCCGACCCCGCCCGCGGCGGCGCTGACGACGACCGTGTCGCCCTCCGAGATGTCGACCGCGCGCACCGCGGCGTAGGCGGTCACGCCGACGACGTAGAGCGCTCCGGCCTCGGGCCAGCCCAGGTCGGCCGGTTTGCGGATCAGCTGGTCGGCGGGGACGACGGCTTCCTCGGCCTGGCTCGAGCGCTCCCAGCTCCAGCCGAGCACCTCGTCCCCGGGCGCGAAGCCCTCGACGTCGATCCCGACCTCTCTGACGACCCCGGCGAGGTCCGAGCCCTGTCCGGAGGGGAAGGTCGTCGGGAACTGCTCCTCGAGCAGGCCTTTGCGGATCGACGCCTCACCCGGGTTGATCCCGGCGGCCTTGACCTCGACCAGGACGTCTTCCCGGCCGAGCTCCCTGAGTTCGACGTCGCGCACCGTGAGCACGTCGAGGCCGCCGTACTCGTCGAATTGGACCGCGCGAGGCACGAGCGAAGGTCTACCCGACCGCCGTCAGCTTGAATCCGGCGCGGGCGAGGACGGCTGCCTCGTCGCGCAGCCGGCGGTCGGAGCTGCCCTCGACCGAGATCGTCACCGTCAGCCAACGGTTGCCGCGCACGGCGAGCAGCGAGCGCAGGTTGGGGATCCAACTGGCGCTCGAGTTGTAGGCGGACTTTTCGCCGACGTGGGGCACGGGGTGGGGGACGCCCCCCTGGTCTTCGTAGTTGAACTGGACGGTCTCCTCGATCCGGTTGTGGTAGCGCCGGTTGGCGGCGAAGCCGCTGTCGAGGTAGACGTTGACCTGGGTCCCGGCGCCGTCGAGGCGGCAGCGGGAGAGCGGCGGCTCGGGGCTCGAGCGGTGGGTCAGCTTCGTGCCGAGGCGTTCTTCGGCGAGCTTCTGCAGGGCGACGCAATCAGACCGAGAGATGCGCGCGTTCGTTGCGGCTTCCGCGGTCGGGCTTTCGCCTTTGATCCCGCGCGACTGGACCGGTTCCTGGGTCGCGTGGCGGTTCGTGGCGCCGCCGGCGCCCGCGCCCGCGCCGGTGGTCGCCGCGCCGCCCGTCGTCCCCGACCCGCCGCCGCAGCCGACCGCGACCAGGCACACCAGCAGTCCCACGCAACATCCCAACCACCGCATGGTCCAGTTGTACCCGGACCGGCGGGTGCTCAGGCGGTCAGCTCGGCGGCGAACCGGCGGAGGGCGTCGGTGTGGGCGTCGACGTCGGACTCGCTGGTCGCCGGCGACATCAGGGCCATCATGTGGAACGGCGTCATCAGGATGTCGCGGTTCAGCATGTAGAGGTGCAGCAGGGCGTCGAGCGGGGGGTCGAACGCGGCCGCCGCCTCGCCGCCGTCGCGCGGCGGGGTCGGCCGGAACATGTACTCGACCCGGCAGCCGAGCCGGGTCGCCGTCCAGGGCAGGTCGAACTCGGCGATGACCTCGTCGCAGCCCGCCGCGAAGCGCTCGCCGAGGGCGATCATCCGCTCGAAGGCCGCCTCGGTCAGGACCTCGGCGAGCGTCGCCCGCGCCGCCGCCAGCGACAGCGCGTTGCCGGCCAGCGTGCCGCCGATCCCGCCCTCGTCGGCCGCCTCCCAGACCGTCTTCGCGAGGACCTGCTCGGCGACCTCGTCGCTCATCCCGTAGGCGCCGATCGGCACGCCGCCGGCGATCGCCTTGCCGATCGTCAGCAGGTCTGGCGCGAGCCCCTCGGCGCCGGTGTAGCCGCCCGGCCCGCAGCAGAGGGTGTGGGTCTCGTCGATGATCAGCAGCGCGCCGGCCGCCCGGGTCAGCTCGCGCATCGCGTCGTGGAAGCCGGGCTCGGCGAGGACGATGCCGACGTTGGTCAGCGCCGGCTCGGCGAGGACGCAGGCGACGTCGCCCGCGGCGAGCTCGCGCCGCAGCGCCGCGATGTCGTTGAACTGCACGACCCGCGTCGTCACGGTGAGCGGTATCGGCGGCCCGACGTTGCCGAGCTGCGCGACCACGTGGCCGTCGTCGCCGAGCTCGGCGAAGGTCTCGTCGACCGAGCCGTGGTAGCAGTGGTCGAAGACGAGGATCTTGGGCCGCCCGGTGATCTCGCGGCAGAGGCGGATCGCGAAGCGGTTCGCGTCGGTGGCGGTGAGCGTGAACTGCCAGTGGCGCAGGCCGAAGCGGCGCGTCAGCTCCGCGCCGAGCGGGCCGGCGTCCTCGCTCGGCAGCATCGTCGTGATCCCGCCCGACATCTGCGCCGCCGCCGCGGCGACGGTCGGGGCGGGGGAGTGGCCCGCCATCGCGCCGGTGTCGCCAAGGCAGAAGTCGACGTAGGAGTTGCCGTCGACGTCGGTCAACGCGGCGCCCGCGGCGGTCTCGAAGACGACCGGGAAGGCGCCCGGCCAGCGCGTCATCCAGTTCATCGGGACGCCGGAGAGGAGCGAGTCGGCGGCGGCGTCGCGCAGCTCTCCGGAGCGGCGGTGGCCGGCGGCGAAGCGCTTCAGCTCGCGCTCGGTCAGCTCCTCCACGCGTGAGTTCGTCATCCGCGCATTCTCGCCGCCGCGCGCGCGGCGCGCAGGCGAAGCGCGGCGGGCGGCATTGTCCGCGGCGTACATGGGGCCGGCGCGCACCCGGTCCGCCTGGACCCAGGTCTCCCTACAACCGGACGACCAGCGCCGCGGTCGCCAGCAGCGGGACCGCGATCGAGAGCCCGCGCAGGCCCGCGTCGAGCGGCGCGGTCAGCGAGGCCCGGTCGAGCGCCCGGACGGTGCCGTCGGCGAGGCGCTGCTCCCCGTCCACCGACAGAGTGCGCCGGCGCAGCTCTCGGACCGGGGTGGAGAGGACCCGCTGGACCCGGGTGAGCGTGTAGCAGGCGAGCACGACCGCGGCCGCGGCCACGCCTTCCCGCACCGAGTGGACGCCGAGCGCGTTGACCCACCATCCGGTCAGCGCCGAGAACCCTCCCCAGGAGGCGGCGAGCCAGAAGTCGGTGTGGAAGCGGCCGCCGAACAGCTCCAGGTTGTAGGCGGGCGCGATGAAGGCGCCGAAGAGGATCAGCGGGATCAGCGTGGGGGAGACGACGAAGACGCCGACCGCGCCGATCGCGAGCGCTCCGCCGAGGCCGCCGACCGCCATCGCGATCAGGGCGCGGTCCGACAGCCGCGTGCCCAGTGGCCGGCCGTTCAGCTCGTCGAGGCAGTGGGCGCCGATCCCGACGGCGAGGAAGAAGGCGGCGATCGCCGCGGCAACGCGCACCGGATAGACGTGGCCGGCGACGGCGGCACCGAGCGCCACGTTGGCGACGTGCCAGAGCGTGTAGGGAGGGTGCAGGACGTTGACCAGGTCCCGGGCGCCGCCCGGCGCCAGGGCGTAGAACGCGGGCCGGGGAGTCCGTTCAGCCCCCAACCGTGCCCCAGATCACGACGCCGCCGCCGAGGCTCATCCGCCGCACCTCGACCGCGCCGATCCCCGCCGACCGCCATGCCTCGACCTGGCGCGGGAGCGGCCAGGCGCGGTAGAAGCCTTCGATGCTCGGACCGAGGAAGCGCCCCGCCTCGAACCAGCCGCGCGAGTCGAGCCGCGCCAGCGCCGGCAGACCGATCCTGGTGTAGAGGCGCCAGAGCGGCAGCCAGACGCCGCGCGGGACGCAGAACTCGAGGCTGGAGACGCGGCCGCCCGGCTTCACGACCCGGGCCAGCTCCGCCAGCGTCGCCGCCGGATCGTCGACGTAACGGAGCAGATAGGTGAAGGTGAGGTGGTCGAACTCGCCGTCGGCGAAGGGGAGCGACTCGGCCTCGCCCTCGACCAGCTCGATCCGCTCGGTGAGGCGCGCCGAGGCGGCGACCATCGCGCGCGCCCGCCCGAGCATCGCGGCGCTCTGGTCGAGCCCGACCACCCGGCAGCCCCAGCGCTCGACCAGCGCCCGGCTGACCATGCCGGTGCCGCAGGCGATGTCGAGGACGCGGTCCCCCGGGCCCGCCGCGACCGCCTCGACGGCGGCCCCTCGCCAGCGCGGATCCTGGAAGAAGCTGAGCAGCGCGGCGATCTCGTCGTAGTGCGTCGGCAGCTGCTCGAACATGTCGAGCGCGTGCTGCTTGCGCTGCGATCGTGGCGCTGCCATCGCGTCTAGCGTCCCAGACCGGTCCAAATCGCCCGGTGGCGTAGGCTCCTGCGATGGCCAACGACCCGGTCCTCGACGGCACCGTCGCCCTCGTCACCGGGGCTTCCAGTGGGATCGGCGAGGCGACGGCGAAGCGGCTCGCCGCCGAAGGCGCGGCGGTCGCGGTGGCGGCGCGCCGGTTCGACCGCCTCGAGCGCCTGGTCGAGGCGATCGACGACGCCGGCGGCCGCGCCCTGGCGATCGAGTCCGACGTCACCGACCGCGCCCAGGCCGAGGCCCTGGTCGAGCGCACCGTCGCCGAGCTCGGCCGCCTCGACACCGTCGTCAACAACGCCGGGGTCATGTTGCTCGGGCCGGCCGAGCGCGCGCCGATCGAGGAGTGGGAGCTGATGGTCGACCTCAACCTCAAAGGCCTTCTCTACGTCGCCAAGGCGGCGCTGCCGCACCTCCTCGGATACGCCGACGAGGCGCCGCGGATGGTCACCGACATGGTCAACATCTCATCCGTCGCCGGCCGCCGCGCCCGCGCCGGATCGGCCGTCTACAACGCGACCAAGCACGGCGTCGGCGCCTTCTCCGAGGCGCTCCGCCAGGAGGTCACCGAGCGCCACCTCCGCGTCTCCCTGGTCGAGCCGGGCGCCGTGACCACCGAGCTCGCGAGCCACAACCGCCCCGAGGTCCTCGACGAACTCAAAGGCCGCTTCGGCGACCTCGAACGCCTCGAAGCCGCCGACGTCGCCGACACGATCGCCTACATCGTCACCCGCCCCCGCCACATGGCGATCAACGAGGTCCTGGTGCGCCCGACCGAGCAGCAGGACTAGCGCCCGGCGCCACGTTCCCGGCGGCACGCCCCGCCCCACCTCTCACGCTGTTTCACATCCGCCCGCGCCGGCCGCGCTCAGATACCGGTGTGCCCGCGGGAGACATCATCGTCGCCCTGGTCGTCGCGGATCGCCACCGGCGCGCTGCCGCCGAAGATCGCGGCGGGCATCGCCGCCCTGCTGAACCTCGTCGGCGCCTTCATCTCGCCGCCGGTCGCCGCGACCCTCGCCGAGGGGATCGTCGAAGCGACCGCGGTCACGCCGATCATCGTGCTCGCGGGCGCCCACGGCCTCGACCGCTGAGCGCGGGCGCGCTAGAACTCCGGCATCGACGCCAAGCGCCACCAAGCGATCATCGACGCCATCCGGGAGATCCCCGAGGGCTTCGTGCGCACCTACGGCGACGTCTCGCCCGGCGCGCCCCGCCTCAGCGCCCGCATCCTCGCGACCGAGCAGCACCCCGGCGACCTCCCCTGGTGGCGCGTCGTCCGCGCCGACGGCACCCTCGCGGTCGGCCGGCGACAACGCGAGCACCTGATGGCCGAGGGCGTCCCCTTCAAGGGCGACCGCGTCGACCTCGCCATCGCCCGCATCCCCCACGACCCCTAGCAGCGTTCGTACTTTGTCCGGGATCCCGGACAAAGTACGAACGCAACAGAGCGGCGGACGGGAGTCGAACCCGCGTCATCAGCTTGGAAGGCTGAGGCTCTACCATTGAGCTACCGCCGCGCGCAGGGAGGAGCGTAGCCGCCGGCGCCACAATCCGTCAGAATGCACGAACCCCAACGGGGAGTGGCGCAGTCTGGTAGCGCACTCGGCTGGGGGCCGAGCGGTCGCAGGTTCAAATCCTGTCTCCCCGATCTCAGACAATATGTTCCGACGCGTTTGCCGCCATCCCGGCACGGCTCGCGTGGGAACGGAGAAGTCGGGGGTGCGGGTCGCCGCGGCGCCTGCGGTCGAGAAGCGGATTGTCGTGATTGCGAACCACCCTGGGCACGGCAAGCCGTGACGGTGCCTTGCGTCTGGCGGCGCGTCGGTTAGGTTCGATCGATGCCGAAAGTGGTGGTCTTGGTCTGCGCGGTCGCGCTCGGTTGCGGCCTCCTCGCCGCGGGCGCGGGCGCGGACACGGTCGTCCCGGTCGAAGGCCCGTGGCACGCGACCACCTCGGCAGGCCTCCCGGTCGCCTTCGAAGTGACCGGCGGGCAGGTGGCGAACCTCCGCTTCCGCTTCAAGTGGGGATTCTGCGGGACCTACACCTCGCAGGCTCTCGCGCCGGTGGCGATCGGACCGGACGGCCACTGGAAGGCCGAAGACGGATCGGGTCAGTACGTCGAAGGCACCTTCGTCGCACCCGGCCGCCTCGAAGGCGTGGTCAAAGCTCCGAGCCGGATGACGCCGAGCTGCCCCCACACCCACGCGACCTTCACCGCCTCACCCGGCGCGGCGCCGTTCAAGGAACCCGAAGCCGTCGTCCTCGCCGTCTACGGCAAGCACAGGTACGTCCACGCGCCGAAGACGATGGTGCTGAATCCTGACGGCGCCCTGCGGTTCGAACGACTCCGGTGGAGCGGATGGGGGAGCGAAGTCACCACCGCCACCGGCCGCGCCTACATCGAACGGGGCGGCGTGGTGCGGCGGCCGCGCGTCTCCGTGACCCTCGAAGAACTGGTCGAAGGTGGCGCGCAGAACGTCTACCTGATCCTTCGCTACGCGATCCGAGGTCGCGTCCCGCCCGGCTTCAGCCCGCACGGCGAACGCTTCATGGAGGAAGACGGCTGAGGCGATGACGGCGCGAGCGTGGCGCTGACCAGGTAGTCGACGCCGGCGGCGAAGGGCCAGCGCCAGAGGGCGGTGGCGGCGGGGGAGAGGCCGAGCTCGGCGAGAGCGGTGCGCGGGTCGCTCTCGTGGGGGCCGAGGCCGCCGGCGGCGAGGGCGATGGCGGCGTCGGGCCCGTCGCTCGCCGCGAGGGAGAGGATCTCCCCGAGCGCGACCGGCTGCTCGTGCCCGGCCCACCAGGCGAGCGGGTCGTGGAGGTGGACGACCGAGGGCGCGGAGGCGTGGAGGCGGGCGACGACCGCGCGCGTGAGGGCGGGCCCTTGATGCGCCAGGGTCGCGGCGCGACGGTCGGGGTCGATTCCGAGGTCGAGCAGCGCGGGGTAGAGGAGCTGGCTGTAGAGAAGGTCGCCGACGACGAGGTCGTACGGCGCGCCGGGGAGGGGGATGGAGGGTGGACAGCCGGGCGGCGGATTCCGACCCGACCCGGGGCGACCGCGCTCGCCCCTGTATCCGCGACTCCCGGGGTTCGCGGCACCGTCGGGCGCCACCTTCTTCGCCACCCTGCCTGCCGCGGCGTCCTCCTCGTCGCGCAGCGCCGCCAGCGCGGCCCGATCCGCGTCGCCGCCCGTCACGTCGTGGCCGGCCATGCTCACCTTGCGGCGCGCGGCCCGCGGGAGGCGTCGGCGTGCTCCCTGCGCCGCGCGGGGGTCGATGTCGACGAGGACGACCTCGCCGGCGCGCCGGGCGATCCGCCGCAACGGCAGGTCGTCGCCGTTCCCTGCGCCGACGATCGCCACGCGGTCGCCCTCGGCGAGGCACGGGGCGAGGAAGTCCCAGAGCGCGTCCCGGACCGGCCCCCAGCGCCGATGTCGATCGAGCTCCGCCCCCGCGTTGCGGCTGGCGTTCGCCACTCGCGCCGGCGCCCGCACGAGAAGCCGTCGCAGTTCGCCGGCCGCCCGATGTCGACGGGCCGAAAACCCGTCTATATGTCTGGTTGCCGGCCCGCCGACGTCGCGAGCCGGGTCAGTGGAGGTCGGCATCGGGGTCGCCGGGGTCGTCGCGGACGGTGAGGTAGGACTGCCAGGTGATCCGCAGGATCACGACGGTGACGATCAGGCCGATCAGCGGGTCGGCGACCTGGAGGCCGAGGGCGACGAGGGCGGCGCTCGCGACCACCGCGAGGCTGACGAGGCCGTCGGTGCGGGCGTGGTAGCCGTCGGCGACCAAGGCCGGGCTCTGCAGGCGGCGCCCCGCGCGCAGGCGCACCCACGCCGCCGCCTCGTTGCCGAGGAAGCCGAGCACGCCGGCGCCCGCCAGCGCCCAGAGGTGGGTCAGGTGCTGCGGATTCAGGAGGCGGTCGATCGACTCGCCGAAGGCGACGCAGGCGCTGACGAAGATGGTGGCGACGACGAAGTAGCCCGCGTACCTCTCGACCTTGAAGGAGCGCATCAGGAAGGCCGCGCCGAGCGGCACCGCGGTGAGCGCGTCGCCGAAGTTGTGGATCAGGTCGGCGAGCAGCGCGATCGAGCCGGAGAGGACGAAGACGACGAGCTGCAGCGCCGCCGTCGCGCCGAGGATGAGCAGGCTGGCGAGGACGGCGCGCAGCCCGGCCCGCGAGCGTTTGATCGATGCCGCGAGCAGCCCGTGGCTGTGGCCATGGTCGCCGCCGTGGTCATGGCCATGGGGGTGATCGCCGACGTGCGGGTGGCCGGCGCCCTGTGAGTGCCCGTGCGCCGACATCAGGCGATCGCCGCGTCGGCCCGCCGCCCTCGCTCGGCCAGCCCGAGCCGCACGTGTTCGACGTGCGACATCGCCTGCTCCAGCAGGCTGCCCACATGGTCGTCGTGCAGCGAGTAGACGACCCGCCGCCCGTCGCGCTCGCCGGCCACCAACCCCAGGTGCCGGAGGATCCGTAGCTGGTGCGACACCGCCGAGCCGTCCATGTCCACCGCCTCGCTGATCTCGCCGACCGAGGCCGGACCGGCATACAGGCAGGCGAGGATCCGCAGGCGGCTCGGCGTCGCCAGTGCCTGCATCGTCTCGGCGATCTGTCCGGCCACCTGGGGCTCGAGCAGCTCGCCCGGATCGGGGGTTGCGCCGTGGCTCATGGCTCCACACGATACCTGAAGATCTGTTCAGGCGTTACTGATTTGCGCCCGCGCCCGCTCCCGCGCCGACCGCCACCCATAGAGCGCCAGGCAGATCGCCACCACGTAGAACGCCGCGACCACGCTCATCGGGATGTGCAGCGCGAGGGTGCCGGTCGCCGAGAGGAGGGTGCCGAGGAGGGCCACGCCGAGCGCGCCGCCCGCCTGGCGCGCCGCGTTCTGGATCCCCGAGGCGAGGCCGATGCGCTCCACCGGCGCGCCCTCCATCGCCAGCGCGGTCATCGCCTGCATCGCCAGCGCCACGGTGCCGAGCGGCACCGTGCAGAGCATCGTCACCACCGTCGAGCTCCCCCCGAGCGCCGCCAGCAGCACCGCCCCGGTCGCGCCGCCGCAGAGGCCGACGACCATCGAGCGCCACTCGCCGAGCCGGCCGATGAGGCGCGCCGAGGAGAACGCGATCGACATCACCACGCCGAGTAGCGGGAGCAGGGCGAGGCCGGTCGCGAAGGGGCTCAGCCCGAGCTTTTCGTGGTAGAGGAGCGAGAGGCAGAAGAGGCTCCCGTAGATGCCGAAGTTGAAGATCCCGGCGACGCCGACGACGAGCGAGAACTGGCGGTTGCGGAAGAGCTCGGGCGGGATCATCGGCAGCGGCACCGCGCGCTCGACCCGCCAGAAGGCGACCACGGCGAGGACGCCGAGCGCCAGCAGGCCGATCGTCTCCGGCGCTCCCCAGCCTGCCGACCCCGCCGCGATGAAGCCGCCGCTGAGGCCGCCGAGGGCGGTGACGACGAGGACCTGGCCGGGGAGGTCGAAGGGATGGCGGTGGCGCGGCGTCTCGGCGACGTAGGCGCTCATCGCCACCGCGGCGACGAGCGCGACCGGCAGGTTGACGAGGAAGATCGCGCGCCAGCCGACGCTGTCGACGAGGGCGCCGCCCAGCACCGGCCCGCCCGCCATGCCGACGCTCGAGATGCCGCCCCAGGCGGCCAGGGCCCCGCGCCGCGCCGGCCCCGCCGGGAACATGTGGGTGATCAGCGCCAGCGAGCAGGGCATCAGGAGCGCTGCGCCGAGGCCCTGCACGGCCCGGGCCGCGATCAGCGCCGGCATCGTCGGCGCCGCCGCGCACCCCGCGCTCGCGACGCCGAACAGCCCGAGCCCGATCAGGAACGCGCGCTTCGACCCGATCCGGTCTGACCACGCGCCCGCCGTCAGCAGGAAGGTGGCGAAGGCGAGCGTGTAGGCGCTGACGATCCACTGCGCCCCCGACAGCGCGCCGCCGAGGTCGGCGACGATCGGCCCCAACGCGACGTTCACGACCGTCGCGTCGATGGTGACGATGAGGAAGCCCGAGCAGATCGCCGCCAGCCCGAGGCGCGCCGCGGCCCGGCCGGGAGCGGCGGTCGCGGTGTCCGGGCTCAGCAGGGCGTCGCTCACGCCGGCATCGTCCCTGACTCCGCCGCCGGACACTGTGACGTCTGCCGCTTGACGCGGGGCGCGCCCCCCGGGCGGGTGGGGTCCCGGCGGGCAGTGTGAGGGATCCGACGGTCGCCGCGCCGCGCCGTGCGTAGCTTAGGACCGGTGTCCACGGACGACGCCAGGCCCATGTCTCGCAGGCTGATCGCGCTGCTGGCGATCGGCACCGGCGCGACCGTCGCCAACCTCTACTACGCCCAGCCGCTGCTCGACGCGATCGGGTCGCACTTCGGCGTCTCCGACGGCACCGCGGGCCTGCTGGTCACGGTGTCGCAGGTCTTCTACGGCCTCGGCCTCGTCTTCCTCGCCCCGCTGAGCGACCTCCTCGACCGCCGCAGGCTCGTAGTCGCCCTGCTGGCGATCAGCTGCGTGGCGCTGGCCGGGGCCGCCGCGGCGCCGCAGTTCCTCGTGCTCGCGCTGGCGATCGGGGTCGCCTCGACGACCTCGGTCGTCGCCCAGATCCTCATCCCGTTCGCCAGCACCCTCGCCCCCGAGGGCGAACGCGGCCACGTCGTCGGCCTCGTGATGGGCGGCCTGTTGACCGGGATCCTCCTCGCCCGCACCTTCGCCGGGCTGCTCGCCGGGGCGACGAGCTGGCGCGTCGTCTTCGCGATCGCCGCGCTGGCGATGGCGCTGCTGGCGCTCACCCTCTGGCGGGCGATGCCGGAGCGTCGCCCCTCGACCTCGCTCCGCTACGGCGAGTTGCTTGCCAGCGTCGGCGCGCTGATCCGCCGCGAGCCGGTGCTGCGCCGGCGCATGGTCTACGGCGCCTGCGGGTTTGCCGGGTTCAGCCTCGTCTGGACGACGCTGTCGTTCCTCCTCTCCGACCCACCGTTCAACCTCGGCGAGGCGGCGATCGGCCTGTTCGGCCTCGCCGGCCTCGCCGGCGCGGTGACCGCGATGCGCATGGGCCGCCTCCACGACCGCGGCCACAACCGCATCGCCACCGGCGCCGTGCTCGCCGCCGTCCTCCTCAGCTGGCCGATCTTCCTCCTCGGTCGCGACAGCGTCGTCGCGATCCTGGTCGGCCTCGCCGTGCTCGACTTCGGCGTCCAGGGCCAGAACGTTCTCAGTCAGGGCGCGATCTACGCGCTCGGGCGGGAGACGACCGGCCGCGTCACCACCGCCTACGTGACCTCGAACTTCGTCGGCGGCGCGATCGGCTCCGCCGCCGGCTCCCTCGCCTGGACCTCCGGCGGCTGGGGCGCTGTCTGCGGTGCCGGTGCCGCCTTCGCCAGGGTCGCGATGCTGTTCTGGCTGACCGAGCCGGGTCACCGCGCCAAGCGCACCGACCGCGAGCGCCGCCGGCACCCCGCGCCCGCCCGCGCGCTCCGTCGCTCGACGACCTGACCCGCTGGACCGGCGTCAGCCGACGCGGCTCCGCCCGGAGGCCGGCGTCAGCCGACGCGCTCGGCGCGGCCCGGGCGCCGGTCCGCGCCGCCCGCGGAAGCCGCACCGCCCGCGCTGCCCGCGGAGCCCGCTCCGCCCGCGGAACCCGTGCCGCCCGCTCCGCGCCGCCCCCCGCCCTCGGCCCCGCCGCCGGAGAGCCGCTGCCGGCTCATGTCGGCGAGGCCCAGCGCGCCGAGCAGGAAGGGGACCCCGGCGTGGAACACGCGGTAGAGGAGGATGCCGCCGACGGCGAGGCTGAGCGGCGCGCCGTAGAGGGTGAAGCCGCCGACCAGGCCGCCCTCGGCGCTGCCGGGCAGCGGCACGATCGCGCCGCCGTGGCCGATCGTGTAAGCGAGGACGAAGAGGCCGAGCGCCGGCCCGCCGCCGCCGAGCGCCTCGAAGGCGGCGCCCATCGAGGCGACGTCGAAGGCGTAGTAGCCGATCGAGCCGGCGATCAGGAGGACGTCGCGCGAGGCGAGCATCTCGATGCTGGTGGCGACGGCGCCGACCAGCCAGGCCTGGGCGAGGGCGAGGGCGCGGCGGACGCGGCCGCCCTTGTCGGGGTCGATCTGCGGGATCACCCGCGGCAGTACGATCACCGCGGCGATCACGAGCGCGGCGCCCGCGGCCGGGATCAGCGTCGCGGCGAGCGAGGCGTCGCCGGGGAGGACGTTCACCGCCTCGAGCAGGCCGAAGACGAGCAGCGCGCCGAGGCTGACGCCGCTGGTGACGAGGAAGAGGACGGCCGAGCGGCTGGCGGCGAAGGCGGTCGGGATGCCGGAGCGGATCAGGATCACGGCGCCGAGGGCGAGCCCGCCGCTGCCGCCGCTGGGAAGGAAGACGTTGGCGCTCTCCTCGACGACGCCGACGTCGAAGGCCTCGCGCCAGCTGAGGCGCCGTTCGAAGGCGCCGCGCAGGGCGACGACGAAGCTCAGCACGGAGAGCAGCTGCAGGAGAAAGGCGACGACGACCCAGACCGGCTCGGTGTCGGCGAAGCGATGGCGGATCGGGGCGAGGAAGGGGACCCAGATGACGGCCGCGGCGGCGAGCACGGCGAGCCCGGCGGCGAGCAGCCCGTTGACCAGGAGCGTGTGGCCTTCCGGCGCGGTCGCCTTCGCCGCGTCGACCTCTTCGGAGCAGTCCTTGCCGCGTCGCCGCAGCTCCGCGCAGGGGTCCTCTTTCAGCTCAGGGGATGGTTCTACGAACTGCAGCATGCGTAGATCCTTTCTTCCCCAATCATTTACGAAACCTCAACTTTATCTTGCTTCTATGTCGTGAATGGCTGTCCAAACGCTGGCCAAACGTGCACGGGGTGCGAAAGGCGGCGCCGGGGAGCGGAACGCCGCCGCCGCCGCGGCGCCGGCGGGCGCGAACGGCGTTTCCTCTGGTACCCGCGCCGACCTTCCCGCGGCCGTTCTGATCGCGCGCGTGGCGCGGCTCGTCCGCTCGCGACTCGACGCGGCCCTCGGCCCGAGCGAGCTCCGCCAGCGCCAGCTCGTCGCCCTCTCCTACCTCCGCGATCATGGCCCGGCCCGCCAGCAGGCGCTGGCGCAAAGCCTCTGTATGGATGCGAGCAGCCTCGTCTGCCTGCTGAACGACCTCGAGGACCGCGACCTGATCGCCCGCCGGCGCGACCGCGAGGACCGTCGCCGCGGCATCCTCGAGCTGACCGATCACGGCCGGGAAGCGCTCGCCGCGAGCGACGCGGCGCTGGCCGAGATCGATACCGAGATCCTCGCCGGCCTCGACGAGTCCGAGCGCGCCGAGCTGCGGTCGTTGCTCGGCCGCTTGCGCGGCGTCGGCCTCAACGCCTAGGGCGCCGCCGTGACCGGCTCTGGTCCGGGTCAAATGCAGACAGTGGCTAACTTGCGGCGATGTCCGTCCTGCTTGGCCTGCTCGCCGCCGCCACCTATGGGAGCTCGGATTTTCTTGCCGGCCTTGCCAGTCGGCGGATGCCGCCGATCGTCGTCACCGCGGGGGCGCAGGCGATCTGCCTTGGCGTGGGGCTCGTGGCGATCGTCTTCTATCCCGGGGACGGGATCGAAGGCAAGGTTCTCCTCTGGGGCGCGGCGAGCGGCCTCGGGTCCGCGGGGGGCACCTTTGCGCTGTATCGGGGCCTCGGCGGCGGCGAGATGAGCGTCGTCGCCACGCTCTCGGGCCTCCTCACCGCGGTGATCCCGGTGGTGGTGGGGCTGGCGACCGGCGACTCGCTCACGGCGATGGCGGCCCTCGGGATCATCGCCGCGATCCCGGCGATCGGGCTCGTCTCCTGGACCGGTGGCGCCGGCGGGGCGGCCGGCTCGGGCGCGATCTGGGGCATCCTCGCCGGCCTCGGCTTCGGCCTCCTCTTCGTCGGCTACGACCGCGCCGGCGCCGGCGCCGGCGCCTGGCCGCTCGTCGTCGCCGAGGGGACCGCGACGCTCATCACCATCGGGCCGGCGCTGCTCGCCTTGCGGGGGCGGGGTGCGGCGGCAGTGGACCGGCCTTCCGGCGACGGGATCGCACCCGCCGGCGTCGAAGCCGCTTCGGATCGCCGCAGCTTCGGCCTGCTGCTCGCGGCCGGCCTCCTCGCGGGCGCCGCCAACCTCTCCTTCATCATCGCCAACCATCACGGTGAGCTCGCGGTCGTCGCCGTGCTCACGGCGCTCTACCCGGGCTTCACCGTGATCCTCGCGCGCATCGTCCTCGGCGAGCGCTGGTCCTCGGCGCAGAAGCTGGGGCTCGCGACCGCGCTGGTGGCGACCTTCCTCGTCAGCCTCGGCTCCGCCTGAAGTGGCGGCGGCGGGATCGCGCCCCGCCGCCGAGATGCCGCCCTACGCCGCCAGCAGTTTCTGCTTGGCGCGGTCGTACTCCTCCTGGGTGAGCGCGCCTTTGTCGACGAGTTCGTGCAGTTTGTGGAGTTCGTCGGCGGGGGACACGTGCGCCGCGGCGCGGATGTAGGCGTCGGCTTCGTGTCTGGCTTCGGCCTGGGCGCGCAGCTGGCGTTCGCGCATGTCGGAGCCGTAGACGATGAGGTAGACGAGCGCGGTCAGGTAAGGGATGAAGACGAGCAGCACGAGCCAGACCGCCTTCAGCCACCCCGACATCTCGTGGTTGCGGAAGAGGTCGGTGATGATCGTGAACAGGATCCAGATCCAGACCACGAACAGGAACACCTCGAAAACCGTCAGGAGGATATCCCCGAAGGTGACGTCGGCGAGCGGCAGCAACGTGGTTCCTTTCTCTCAGTCCCCGCGGAGCTCGTCGAGCGATTTGACCTCGAGGTCGAACGGCTCGTCGGCGGCGCGGCGGCGACGGTAGGGCGAAACGGTCACGCGGTGGACCTCACCGCAGGTGCAGGGCACGTCGATCGGGCTGGTGTCGGACGCCGGGTCGGTTTCGACTTTCAGCCGTTTGAGTTCGCCGGTCTCTTTGCAGCCGAACGAGATCACCCAGCCATAGTCGGGGCGCTCGGCGCGGCGGGCACGGGAGGGACTCATGCCCGCATCCTCCCACGAAGGGGAGGATGCCGGAAGCGACTCATCCGCCGAAGTCGACGACCTGCAGGTTCAGCGGCAGCTCGTCGTGGCGCGGCCCACGCGGCGCGCCGGCCAGCGTCGCCCGGTCTCCGAGCACGAAGAACCGCCCGAAGTTCGTCAGCGCCCCTTCGGCGGTGAAGGAGGAAAAGGTGTAGGGGAGGCCTTCGGAGCCGAGCGGCGTCGGGCCGTCCATGATCTGGAAGTGGAGGTGCGGCGCGTTCGAGTTGCCGGAGTTGCCGAGCAGCCCGAGCACCTCGCCCGGCCGGACGCGCCGGCCGACCTTGACCGTGACGCTGCCGGGCTTCAGGTGGCCGTAGAAGGCATACCGGCCGCCGCCCATCGCGACGACCACATGGTTGCCCCCGGCGTCGCCCGCCTCCTTCGGCGGCAGTTCGAAGTCGATCGGCCCGTCGGGGAGGCGGTCGACGACCCCGACCACCTTGCCGGCCGTCGCCGAAAGCACTTCGTCGCCGTAGAACGGGTAGTTGCGGAGCGCCTTGTTGGAGCCTTCGGCGATCCGCCCGTCCGGGGTCATCTGGACGAAGTCGATCGCGTAGCGCTCGCCGTCGTGCAGGCCGCCGTCGATCGCCGGCAGGCTGCGCCGGTGCGAGGTGTTTTCGTCGCAGCAGCCATTGACGACGACCCAGCCGGGGCCCCGCAGCGGCGCCGAGACGACCGGCGCCCCGCGCCCGACGACCGGGGTCGGGGCGGCGCCGAAACGGCTGAGTTCGACCGAGCCGCGCGGGCCGGGGGAGACGACGAGCTCGTGGTCGAGCCCCCGCGGCGCCTTGCCGCCGGCCGGGTAGGTGACGTCCATCAGCACCTTGGCGGTGCCGCCGGGCGCGATCGTCGTCCGGGCCCCTTCCCTGACGACGCCGAAGGGTTCCATCATTTCTCGGAGGTGCGCCCCGGCGAGCTTCTCGACCGGCTGGCCGCCCGCCGTCGCCACGATCTCGCGCACCGTCACCGCCCGCGGCGGGAAGGCCGACTCGTTCGACAGCACGAGCTCGTAGGCCAGGTGTTCGAGACCGTCGCCGCCGCGCACCGGTTCGGGCGCGTGCAGCACCCGCGCCGAGAGCGGCGTGAAGTGGTCTTCCGCGGCGGCACCCGTCGGCACGGCGCTCAGCGCGACGAGCGCCAGGACGAGGCCGGGGAGCGCCCGCGCTCCCCGCGCGCGATGAAGGAACGAGATGTTTGTTCGGTGGACGATCGCGGCATCGTAGTGGCGTCCCCGGCGGCCCGGACACGTCCAGGCCGCCCGCATGGACGATCCGCCGAGGCCGCCCTTGGGGCGCGGCCGGCGCGACGGACGACTTCGACCATTTCTGGCCATCCACGTCGGCGAGGACGTGCACCTGGTCACCGCCGGCACATCGACGTTGCAACAATTTGAGCCCGATGAGCACGGACTTCCCGGAGACCCACCGCGACCTGCTCGACGCGA
This sequence comes from Solirubrobacterales bacterium, assembly GCA_051986435.1. Classification (GTDB taxonomy): domain Bacteria; phylum Actinomycetota; class Thermoleophilia; order Solirubrobacterales; family 70-9; genus VAYN01. The sequence continues at coordinate 68,631 of JBPYFM010000161.1, forward strand.
AGTTCGCGACCCTGGCGACGCTGGGGAAGGACGGGGGCCCGCAGCTGACCGAGGTCTGGTTCCTCTTCGACGACGGTCACGTGAAGATCTCGTTGAACGATTCGCGACTGAAGACCAAGAACCTGTTGGCGCGGCCGCGGTGCAGCCTCTTCATCCTCGATCTGGAGAACCCGTTCCGTTACATGGACGTGCGGGGGGCGGCGCGGATCGAGCCCGACGACGATTACGCCTTCGCCGACCGGGTCGGCGCCAAGTACGGCGCCGACCTGCGCGAGCACGACGGCCCCGACGACAAGCGCGTCATCGCGACGATCGAGCCGACGAACGTCTTCGCCGTCGACATGGGCGCCTGACCGCGCACTGGGCGTCTGACGTCTGTCCGGCGTCTGACGACTTTTGCCGTCGCGGCGAACGCCTAGGTTTCTCGACCATGACCCTTCGTCGGATCGGCCTCCCGCTCCTCGCCTGCGCGCTGCTCGCGCTCTGCGCGGGGGCGAGCGCCGCCGGCCAGGTGAAGGTCGCTCCCGACCCCGTGGTCGGCCAGGCCGCGCCGAAGCTCGTCGCGCACTCGAAGCTCCGCGGCGCCGGCGCCTTCGAGGGCCCCGTCTACAAGCTCCAGGTCAACGGGATCGAAATCGGCTACCGCCAGTTCGGGCACGGGCCGGACCTGATCATGGTCCCGGGCGACACGGCGCCGATGAGCCTCTGGATGCCCTACCTACTGCACCCGCTGGCGAAGAGCTTCCGCGTCACGATCTTCGACAACCGCGGAGTCGGCTACACCACCGACGACCTCTCCAAGCCGATCACGGTTCCCCTGATGGCGCGCGACACCGGCCGGCTGATCGAAGCGCTCGGCCTCGTCGACCCGACGCTGGTCGGCTGGTCGATGGGCGGCGAGATCGGCCTCACGCTGGCCGAGCAGCAGCCCTCGCTGCTGGGCGCCCTCGTTACGACCGGTGGCGACGCGGGCAGCTCCCACACCGTGCCGCCGCCGCCCGGCCTGATCCGCAAGCTCGCGAACCCGCACGCGAGCACGAACGTCTTCCTCGAACTGCTCTTCCCGCCGACCGCCGCGGGCGGCGCCGCGACGGCACGCTTCGTCCACGGTTTCGAGTCGATTCCGCAGGAGAAGGTCTCCTCCGGCACCCTCAAGCGCCAGGAAGCCGCCGAGGAAGCGTTTCTCTCCTACGAAGGCACCTGGCGCGGCCTCCCCGGCATCACGACGCCGACGCTGATCACCAACGGCGCCCTCGACCCCGGCGTGCCCCCGGTCAACGCGCGCCGCATGCACGCCCGCATCCCCGGCTCGGCGCTCTCGATCTACGCCGGCGCCGCCCACGGCATGCTCTTCCAGGACGCCGAACGCTTCGCCGCCCAGATCGCGAAGGTCAGCAACCGGGCGAGCGCAGGCGCCGCGGTCGGCTGATCGCCGCGACGATTCCCCGTCGCGCCGCCCTTTCCCGTAGGATGCACCGGCTCCGGCCCCGGAGTTCCATGCGTCGATCCACTCTTGCCACCCTCGCCTTGTTCACGCTTGCCCTCGTGCTTGTCGTGTCCGGCTGCGGCGGCAAGAAGTCGGACTCGACGACGGGCGGGTCGACCGAAGGCGGCGGCGAAACCGCCAACGCCTCGGCCTGCACCCCGTCGAAGATGGAAACGCACACCCCGGGCACGCTGACCGTCGCCACCGACAAACCGGCCTACCCGCCGTACTTCGAAAACGACGAACCGGCCAACGGGGAAGGCTTCGAGAGCGCCGTCGCCTACGCGATCGGCAAGCAGCTCGGCTTCTCCAAAGACCAGATCAAGTGGACGGTCGAGCCGTTCGACTCCTCCTACGCGCCCGGCCCGAAAGACTTCGACTTCGACGTCAACGAGATCTCGATCACGCCGACCCGCGAAAAGGCAGTCGACTTCTCGGTCCCGTACTACTCGGCCACCCAGGCTGTCGTCGCGCTCGAAGACTCGGAAGCGGCGAAGGCCAAATCGCTGGCCGACCTGAAGGACACCAAGATCGGCGTCCAGATCAACACGACGAGCCTCTCGACGGTCGACGAAGAAATCGAACCGTCGAGCAAACCGGAAGTCTTCAACAGCTCCGGCGACGTGGTGACGGCGCTGAAGAACGGCCAGGTCGAAGCGGTGGTGGTGGACCTGCCGACGGCGCTCTACCTGACCGCCGCGCAGGTCGAAAACGCGACGATCGTCGGGCAGTTCGGCAAGCCCGAAGGCGAAGAATGGGGCGCCCTGCTGGCGAAAGGCTCGCCGGTCACCGATTGCGTCTCCTGGGCGATCGAAGAACTCGAAGCCTCCGGCGAACTGGAAAAGATCACGCAGCGGTGGATGAGCCAGGCCGCGGAAGCACCGCAGCTCCACTGAGCTGCAAGATGGGCAGATCCGCGGTCAGGCGCACCCGGATGGCACGCCTGGCACACTTCGCGGATCGGTGTCCTCGGGTTTGCCTTTGCCACACGGCAAAGGCTGCACCCTGCGTCCTTGATCCGCTCGGCCAGGCGCACCCCCGGTCACACCTGACCGCGGATCTGCCCGTCCCTGGATCCCGCGGCGGGTGACCGAGACCGCCACCACCGCCCCCGGCCGGCGCCGCCTCGAACGCGCGGCGGCGAAACGACGCCGGACCCGCCGCAACGCGCTGATCGCGGCGCTCTCCTCGGTCGTCATCATCGGCGGCCTAGCGGCGCTCGTCCTCACCAGCCGAGGATGGCCGACGGTCCGCGAAACCTTCTTCTCCTGGACCGAATTCAAGAACGCCTTCCCGGAAGTCCTCAGCGGCTTCTGGCTCGACATCAAGGTCTTCATGGTGGTCGAGGCGGCGGTGCTCGTGATCGCCCTGGTGATCGCGCTGGTCCGCGTCAACCGCTCTCCCGGCCTCTTCCCGGTGCGCCTCCTGGCGACGGTCTGGGTCGACGTCTTCCGCGGCGTGCCGACCGTGCTGCTCGTCTACCTGATCGGCTTCGGCATCCCGGCGCTCGAACTCGAAGGCCTGCCGACCGACCCGGTCGTCCTCGGCGGCATCGCGCTGACGCTCTCCTACAGCGGCTACGTCTCCGAGGTCTACCGCGCCGGCATCAACTCGGTCCACAAAGGCCAGACCGACGCGGCGCTCTCGGTCGGCCTCACCCGCGCGCAGGCGATGCGCCACGTGATCTTGCCGCAGGCGATCCGCCGCGTCGGCCCGCCGCTGCTGAACGACTTCGTCGCCCTGCAGAAGGACGTCGCGCTGATCTCGATCATCGGCCCACAGGAGGCCTTTCGCGTCGCCCAGATCTACCAGGGCGAAAACTTCAACTACACGCCGATCATCGCCGCGGCGCTGCTCTACCTGCTGATCACGGTGCCGCTGGCGCGGCTGGTCGATCGCATGGGCGGGACCGGGGAGGCGGTGCGCTGATGCCCCGCGGCGGAGGGCCGGTGATCGAGGTCAAGGGCGTGACCAAGGCCTTCGGCGAGCGTGAGGTTCTGCACGGCGTCGACTTCGACGTCGCCGAGCACGAGGCCGTCGTCCTGATCGGCGCCTCCGGCTCGGGCAAGTCGACGCTCCTGCGCTGCATCGACCTGTTGGAGGAGATCGACGACGGCGACATCTTCCTCGACGGCGAGGTCATCACCGACCCTGCGGTCGACGCGGTCGGTGTCCGCCGCCGCCTCGGCGTCGTCTTCCAGGCCTACAACCTCTTCCCCCACATGAACGTGCTCCAGAACGTCGTCCTGGGACAGATGCGCGCGCAGAAGGTGGGGCGTAAGGAGGCCGAAGAGGAAGGCCGCGCGCTCCTGGCCCGTTTCGGCCTCGAGGGCCGCGAGGGCGACCGCCCCGACGAGCTCTCGGGCGGCCAGCAGCAGCGGGTGGCGATCGCCCGCGCCTTCGCCGGCAAGCCCCGCGCCCTCCTCCTCGACGAGGTGACGAGCGCCCTCGACCCCGAGCTCGTCGGCGAGGTCCTCGAGGCCGTCCGCGACCTCAAGGCCGAGGGCATGACGATGGTCATCGCCACCCACGAGATGAGCTTCGCCCGCGAGGTCGCCGACGAGGTCGCCTTCCTCCACGAGGGCCGCATCGTCGAGTCCGGCCCGCCGGTCCAGGTGCTGGAGGAACCGCGGGCGGAGGAGACGCAGAGGTTCCTGGCCCGCCTCCTCCGCGCCGGCCGCGCGTAGGCAGGCAACGCTTCGGGGCCCCGCCGGGCGCCGCGGATGCCCTGCCGACCGACGTGGCGGCAGTGGTCGGCAGGGCATCCGCGGCAGCACGGGGCGCCCGCGGGGAGGACGACGGAGCGACGACACGCCTCCGTCACCCGATCCGGGCCGCGATACGCCCTGCGTGGATAACCCGTGCCATGGCACGGGTTATCCACGCAGGGCGCGGGAGGGCGTCGAGGAACACGCACGGAACCGTGGAGAAGGACACCGAAGGCGCACGAGGTCACGCTTCCGTGGGCCTTCGGTCGGCGATCCGACCTCCGGCCCGCAACCCATAGACCTTTGTCACCCAGAGGGTGACAAAGGTCTATGGGTTGGCCGTGGCGGTCGGGAAACGTCACGGAACCCTCACGCCTCCGTGGAGAGGCCCACGGAGGCGTGACGAACCCTCGGCGTCTCCCGCACCACCTCGCGACCTGGGCGGCTGATCGGGGGTCACAGCCTGCCAGGACCCCCGATCAGCCGCCCCGAGCGACAGCTTCCCGCCGCCGGCCCCGAGGCGCCGGCCGGCCCGCCGCCGGCCCCCGAGGCGCCGGCCGGCGTCCCGCCGTAGCCCCAACCCGCTACCCCAGCGGGGCTCGATCGAAGACCGTCGACCGCAGGACGATCCGGGTCTCGGTGCCGGCGGCGCCGGCTTCGCGGCGGACGGCGCGGACGGTGTCGTTGAGGTCGTCGGCGTCGCGGCAGGCGACGCGGAGCTGGAAGTCGAAGCGGCCGGTCAGGAAGGCGACTTCGCGGACCGAGTCGAGGCGGGCGACGCGGCGCTCGAACTCCTCGGAGTCGGTGGTGGGGAGGAGGCGGACGTCGATGAAGGCGTCGAGGGAGCGGCCGACGCCCGCGGGGTCGATGCGCGCCGTGTAGCCGCTGATGACGCCGTCGCGCTCGAGCCGGCGCACGCGGTCGGCGGCGCCATGGGGGCTGAGTCCCACCTCTTCGCCGATCGCCGCGAAGGAAGCCCTTCCGTTTGTGGCGAGGATGCTGAGGATTCTGTCGTCTATCTCGTCCATCGCTGTGGAAATGTGGAGATTACGTCAGTTTACTTGCGGAAGCGAGTAGCGGGGCGCACCATCGCAGGGATCCCCACAGGTGCTGGGGAGTCCCCCCATGGACTTTTGAGAAGGAGAAGGCGATGAAGATCGGTGTGCCGAGCGAGGTGAAGGTCGAGGAGTACCGGGTGGCGATGACGCCTGCCGGGGTGCGGGAGCTGACCGACCACGGCCACGAGGTCGTCGTGCAGGCCGGCGCGGGGGAGGGCTCGGCCTTCGCCGACGCCGAGTACGTCGCCCAGGGCGCGTCGATCGCCCCCGACGCCGCCGCGGTCTTCGCCGCCGCGGACATGATCGTCAAGGTCAAGGAGCCCCAGCCGCAGGAGGTCGCGATGCTGGAGGCCCGCCACGTCCTCTTCACCTATCTGCACCTCGCCCCGGACCCCGAGCTGACTCAGGGCCTGCTCGACTCCGGCGTCACCGCCGTCGCCTACGAGACGATCACCGACGCGGCCGGTCGCCTGCCGCTGCTCGCCCCGATGAGCGAGGTCGCGGGCCGGCTCGCGACCCAGGCCGGCGCCTTCATGCTGGGACGCCCGGCGGGCGGCTCCGGCGTCCTCCTCGGCGGCGTGCCCGGCGTCGCCGCGGGCAAGGTGCTGGTGATCGGCGGCGGCATCGTCGGCGCCAACGCGGCGCGGATGGCGGTCGGCCTCGGCGCCGACGTCACCGTCCTCGACCGCTCGATCGACCGCCTGCGCGAACTCGACGAGATCTTCGCCGGCGCGATCCAGACCGAGTACGCGACCGGCCTCGCGGTCGAAGCACGCCTCGCCGAAGCCGACCTCGTGATCGGCGCCGTCCTGGTCAAAGGCGCGAAGGCCCCGCACGTCGTCACCCGCGAGCAGCTGAAGTTGATGAAGCCGCGCTCGGTGATGGTCGACGTCGCGATCGACCAGGGCGGCTGCTTCGAGACCTCCCACCCGACCACCCACACCGACCCGGTCTACGAGGTCGACGGGATCAGCCACTACTGCGTCGCCAACATGCCCGGCGCGGTGCCGATCACCTCGACCCGCGCGCTGACCAACGCGACCCTCCCGTATGTGGTGCGCCTGGCCGACGGGGTCGAGGACGCGCTGCGCGCCGACCCGGGATTCCTCGGCGGCCTGAGCGTCCGCGCCGGCCGCCTCACCGACAAGGCCGTCGCCGAGGACCAGGGCCGCGAGTGGACCGATCCCACCGAGGCGCTCGGGGCGACGGGCGCGATGCGCCAGGATCACTCATATGTCTGAGGTCGTGACCAGGGACTCGATCGCCGGCGACCGCCACGCCGACGGCCACGACGCGTTCGAGCTCTACCCGCGCAAGAAGGTCGTCACGTCGCGCTGGGCGTAGCCTCGATCCCGCCGAGGATCAGCGCCAGCACCCGGTGGGCGACGGCGGAGCGGGCGCCGGAGTCGGCTAGTCCCTCCATCGCGCCGCGCCCCATCGCCAGCAGCAGGAAGACATCGTCGATCGAGAAGTCGCGACGCAGCGTCCCGGCCGCCTTCGCGTCGCAGAGCGGGCCCTTCAGCAGCTCGGCGACGCGCCGCCGCCCGGCCTGCAGGTGCAGGTCGGTCTCGGCGTCGCGGCGCGCCAGCGCGGCAAGGCCATAGAGGCTGACCATCCCGTCGATCAGGCCGCGCAGCAGGACGAAGAACGCGTCGGGCTGCCCCGCGTGCTCGGCGGCCAGCGCCGCCAGGCGCTCGACGTGCTCGTCGAGGATCTCGGCGGCGAGCGCCCCGCGGCTGGGGAAGTTGCGGTAGAGCGTCGCCTGGCCGACCCCGGCCCTGCGCGCCACCTGGCACATCGCGACGTCGGCGGAGTCGGCGAAGAGCGCGCGCGCCGCCTCGAGGATCGCCTCGCGGTTGTCGCGGGCGTCCCGACGCAGCTGCTCTGGCGATGCCGCGACCGTCATCGGCGGAGAACCCTACCAACCGGACAGCCATGTCCAGCTAGGGTCGACACCCTCTCCAGCCTGGACGGGGGGGCCATATGCGTGACTACGTCACATAACCGGAGCACAAGTGGAGTTTGTCTCCGTTTGTTTGATATCCATTCCGAAAGGGGTGAGCGGACATCGATGTCCGTTTCTTTGCTTCCCCCTTCACCCTTTCTTTCGACCCAGCCTTTCCACCGGAGACCCAGCCCGAAGATGAGAACCGTTTTGTCCACCGACCCGAAACGCGGAGGTCGCTGATGCGCCAAGGCCCGCTCGCAGGTCGCTACCCCGCCGTCGCCGCGATGGTGCTGATGGCGCTGCTGCCCTACCTCGCCCTGTCCGGCGCGCTCGAGGCCGTCCAGCCGATCATCACCGAACAGCTTCACACCAGCGCCCAGACGATGAGCCTCGGCGCCGGCTTCGCCAACGCCGCCTACGCGGTCGGCACCGTGCTCGCGGTCGCCTTCGCGCAGCACCTGCCGCAGCGCCGGATGCTCGTGATCTACGCCGTCGTCCTCGTCATCGGCTCGATCCTCGCCGCCTCGGCGACCAGCGCCGGCGTCTTCATCGCCGGTCGCGTCCTGCAGGGTCTCTGCACCAGCCTCCTGCTGATCGCCGCGGTCCCGCCGCTGGCGCTCGGCTACCCGATCGCCAAACTCAAAACGACGGCGATGATCATGAACATGGTCATCTTCGGCGCGGTTGCCGCCGGTCCCGCGATCGGCGGCCTGCAGGCGCAGGCCGACGCCTGGCGCCCGCTCTTCTGGATCGTCGCCGCGGTCGCCGTCTCAGCCCTGATCCTCGCCCTCCTCACCTTCGAGGACGCGCCCCCGGCCGACCCCTCCTCGCCGAAAGACCCACTCGCCCTCGGGATGGCCGCGGTCGGCTGCGTCGCCGCCTTCTTCGGCGCCTCGCAGCTCACCAGCCACGCCTTCCTCAGCCCGATCGCGATCATCCCCCTGGTCGGCGGCCTCGCCGTGATCGTCGCGCTGATCGTCTACCAGGCGACCGCCCGCAACCCGCTGCTGACGATCGGCGACATGGTCAAATCGACGATCCCCGTCGCGGGCATCGTGTTGGCGCTGCTGGCCGCCGCGGCCTCGGTGTCGGCGACGGCGCTCACCGCCGAGGCGCTCTCGGAAACGTACGGCCCGCTGCACCTGGGCCTGCTCTACCTGCCCGAGCTCGGCGGCGCGGTGATCACCGCCTTCGCCCTCGGCATCGTCATCACCCGGCGCTCGATCCACTTCCTGCCGCTGGTCGGCATGTTCTTCCTCGCCGCCGGCATCCTCATCTTCCGGATCGAAGTGCCCGCGAGCGAAACGACGACCCTGATCGGCTCCTTCCTCACCGGCATCGGCCTCGGCGCCACCGTCGCCCCGGCCCTCTTCGCCGCCGGCTTCGCCCTGCGGGCCACGAACCTGCAGCGGGTGTTCGCGATCGTCGAGCTCATGCGCGCGGTCGCGGCGTTCCTGATCGCGCCGATCTTCGCCCACTTCGCGGTGAACGCGAGCGGCGGCTTCGACCACGGCGTCGGCGTCGTGCTCTGGATCGGCGTCGTCCTGGCCCTCCTCGGCGCGGCGATCCCGGTCCTTCTCTACGTGCTCGGCGGCGCCCGCACGGAAGCCCCGGACATCGAAAAGTTCCTCGCCGGCGAAGACGCGGCCTACTACTCGCCGCCCCTCCTCGCTCGCGTGCGTAATCTCCCAGGTCGCGGACGCCCATTGACCGAAGGAGCTGAGTAGATGGAGGCATCGAGCGCGATCCCTTCGCCCTGCGAGGTGGCCGGCCCGGCGATCTTCGCCTACGACGGCTCCGATCTCGCGGGCTATGCGATCGAACAGGCGGGCATCCAGCTCGCCCCCGGCCGCGAAGCCCTCGTCGTCTGCGTCTGGCAGCCCGCCGACGTCGGCTTCGTGCCGGTCCACGGACACCACCTGCATGCAGCGGCGGCCAACGAGGTCGAGGCGGCGGCGAAGGAGACCGCCGCCCACGGCGCCGAGATCGCCGCGAAGGCGGGCTTCAAGGCCCGCGCCCTGACCGTCGAAGCCGCTCCCACCTGGAAGGGCCTGGTCAAGGTCGCCGAGGAGCACCGCTGCGGCCTGATCGTGATCGGCTCCCACCAGCGCAGCGGCCTCCTCGGCCACCTCGCCGGCTCCGTCGCCGCCGCCACGGTCTCCCACTTCGAAAGCTCGGTGCTGGTCATCCACCAGCCGCACGAGCGGTAGGGCGGCGGGGCCGGCGCCTCGGGGGCCTGCGGCGGGGAAGCTGTCGCTCGGGCGGAAGCTGGCGCCTCGGGCGCCTGCGCCGGGAAGCTGCCGCCTCTTGCCCCTGCGCCGGGGGAAGCTGTCGCCCGGGGCGGCTGATCGGGGGTCCTGGCAGGCTGTGACCCCCGATCAGCCGCCCAGGTCGGGAGGTGGTGCGGGAGATGCCGGGGGTTCGTCACGCCTCCGTGGGCTTCTCCACGGATGCGTGAGGGTTCCGTGACGTTTCCCGACCGCCACGGCCAACCCATAGACCTTTGTCACCCACAGGGTGACAAAGGTCTATGGGTTGCGGGCCGGAGGCCCGACCGCCGACGGAAGGCGCACGGAGGGGTGACCTCGTGCGCCTTCGGTGTCCTTCTCCACGGTTCCGTGCGGGTTCCGGGAGGGCCGGTCTCGCGCTGCGTGGATAACCCGGGCCATGGCACGGGTTATCCACGCAGGGCGTATCGCGGGCCCGGATCGGGGGACGGAGGCGTGTCGTCCCTCCCTCGTCCTCCCCGCAGGCGCTCCGTGGTGCCGCGGATGCCGTACCGACCTCAGCCAGCCCGGGTCGGTATGGCATCCGCGGCATCTCGGACGGCCGCCCCGTCACCCGTATCACGCCGGCACGCCACCCCCGAGCCGTCCCGCCAGCGGGTCTTCTCCCGACCAAGCGCCGGCGGAGAAGTAGGGGCGGAGGCGGATGAAGGCGGATTCGTGGTGGAAGCCGACGGCGCGGTCGCGGTGGACGGCGGCCTCGTGGGGGCCGGCGGCGTCGTGGGCGTAGGCGCGCATCGCGGCCGCGGACTCCCAGACCGAGAACGTCGAGACGAGGCGGGGCGGACGGGCGAGGCCGGTCGCGGCGAGGAGACCGGGGGCGTCGGCGAGGGCGGCCTCGGCACGGGCGCTGGTGGGGAGGAAGGCATGGAGGCGGGTGAGTCGGGGTCGGCCGAGGGTGAGGACGACGACCGGCTCGTCGTCGTCGACCGGGAGCGGCTTCTCCGGTAGGCCGGGCATCGCGGGCCAGGCGCCGAAGACGCGCAGCGGTCGCATCCGCACGTGCCACCCGGCGGCGAAGGATCCGGCGAGGGTCGGGTCGGCGAGGAACCGGTCGAGGTGCTCGTCGTCCTCCCAGCTCGCGACCAGGCCGACCTCGGCCGCCGTCGGCTTCGGCAGGAGCGCGGAGGAGAGCGGGGCGGTGAGGACGGTCTCGGCGTAGGTCAGGCCGGGGATCGCGGCTGGGTCGGGCGCCGAGCGGAAATAGGCGCGGAGGCCGGCCCGGGCCCCGGGCGCGGCGAGGTGCACGGATGCGATCACTGGCGTCCTCCTCTGCAGCTAACCTAGTGGCGACTAGGTTAGCACTGATGGCGCCGAAGAAAAGACTCAGCGCGGGCGAGCGGCGGGAACGGATCGTCGCGGCTGGGACCGGCCTCTTCGCCGAGCGGGGATACGCCGACGCGCCGGTCGACGCGATCGCCCGGGCCGCCGGGGTCTCGCCGCCGGTGCTCTACGACCACTTCGCCTCGAAGCTCGCCCTCTACGAGGCGGTACTCGACACGCACTTCGCCAACCTGCGCGCGATCTGGGCGCAGCTCCGGGTCGCCGAGCTCTCGACCGAGTCGGTCGGAGCCTCCTTCGACGCCTGGTTCGCCTACGTCGAAGCGAACGCTGACGCCGCCCGCATCCTCTTCCGCGAGCCGGCCGACCCGGAGGCCGCCGCCGTCCACCGCGACATCTCCGAGCGCAGTCGCGGCCTCGTTATGCAGCCGCTCCTCGATGCACCTGCGGCCGCGCCTCTCACCGACGCCGGCCGCGACGCCGAGATGACCTGGATCGTCCTCCGCGGCGTGCTGCAGGGCCTCGCACTCTGGTGGGTCGACCATCCCGACGTCCCCCGCGAACGCCTGGTCGCCACCGCGCTCGGCTCGCTCTGGCACGGCTGGGAGCGCGTGCTGGGCGGCTCCTGACACTGTGCCGAACGTCACTTTCAAATGTGCGGTGCGCAACTAGCATCGCCCGCGTGCCCACGGGCGGCGTCCTCGACATCACCGCGACGATCGGCGACGGGAGCGCCTCGCGGGCCGAGGTGCTCGAGTGGGAGGGACGCCGCGCCGCCGTCGTCTACAAGAAGCTCGGCATGGGCGCGCCGCCCGACGACGTCGCGGCGCGCCGCGAGGCGCTCGTCGCGAAGAAGCTGGAGCTCGGGCACGCGGAGATCGAACGCCGGCTCGCGCGCCAGACGGCCGCGGCGGCGCGGTCGAGTCGGCTGATGTCAGCGCTCTCGCGTGGCGGCCGGCGCCTCTGCGTCGTCGAGCTGCGCGGCAGCGGCGCCTCCGCCGAGGCGATGCCCGCCTTCTACAAGGCGGTGATCGACTCGGGCGACGAGGCGCCGCTGCTGGCCGCCTCGCCCGACCACTGGATGCTGCGCAAGCGCGACGACGGCATCCAGCAGGTGATCGAGACGACCGGCGGCTCGCCGCTCGCCTCCTGCATCTACCTCGACGAGGACGGGGTCGGCCCGATCTCCACCCCCGTCGACGCGACCTTCCCCGTCCAATGGGTCGCGTTCGGTCGCGCCTGCCTCGACGGTCCGCCTGCCGGCGCCTTCCGCCACCAGTTCCGCGACGAGCCGGGCGGCCGCTTCACCGCCCGCCTGACCATCGAGTTCCCCCGCGCCACCCCGGGCCGCTTCGTGAACGCCCACCGCCGGCACCTCGCCTGCGAGTTCTCCAACTGGATCGAAGCGGCGAGCGCCGCGTCTTAGCCCGCCCGGCCGCGCCGCTAGGAGAGCAGGTGCGCCGCCGCCAGCTCCAGCACCTCTGAGCGCGGCCGGGAGCCGTGGTCGGCGGCCATGAAGTGGTTGCCGATCATCAGCGAGAAGGAGAGCATCGAGCGGGCCTCGACCTCCGCCTCGTCGTCGACGAATTCGGCGAAGCGGGCGCGGAGGAAGTCCATGCGCTGGTTGTCGACGCGCCGCAGGCGCGCGGCCACGGCGGCATCGCGGCGCGCCCAGTCGCGGATCGCCAGGTCGATCGGCAGGAGGCGGTCGGAGAAGGTGACGGCGCCGGCGCGCTGGATGCTCTGGCGCGGGTCGTCTCCCTCCTGGTAGCGCTCGATCACCCTGCCGACGCTCTCGCGCTCCCAACTGTCGAGGATCTCCTCGAGCAGTGCCCGGCGATCCTCGAAGTGCCAGTAGAAGCCGCCCCGGCTGACTCCGAGCCGGGCGGCGAGCGGCTCGATCCGGACCGCCTCGGGCCCGCCCTCGGCGAGCATCCGCTGTCCCTCCTCGATCCATCTGCTGCGCGGGGTGCGGGTAGGCGGGGCCATCGAAGAAGAAGTCTCGACGAAGCTCGATCCATACAGTACTGTATGGATCATGAGGCAGACGATGGGGGTGCAGAGACGGGCGATCACGATCCGGGAAGTCGATGTCCCGGCGAGCGCGTCGGGGCTCTCGACGCTGCCGTGGGTCGACTACCGCGACGGCTTCCGCCTCGAGGTCGGCGACGACCCCGAGCTGAGCGGCGAGGAGTGGGCGCGGGAGATGCTCGAGGGCGCGAGGCCGAAGACGCGGCGCTCGCTGCGGCGGGGCTGGCCGCTCCTCGGGCTGAGGATGGCGGCGAACGGGGAGGAGGGGGCGATCCTCGGCTGGCGCATCCGCCACAGCGGACCCGACTACGCTCTGCTCGGCGCCGAGTCACGGATCGGCATGCCCGCGGAGCTCCTCTTCCGCCCCGAGCCGGGCGGCTTCTTCTTCGCCACCCTGATCCAGCAGCGCAACCCGTTCGTGCACGCGCTGTGGGCGCCGATCGGCCGGCCGCACCGGCGGGTCGTCCCGGCCCTGATGCACGGCGCGGCGACACGCGTGACCGCCCGCCGCGCGCCCTAGGTGTTCCCATGCGCCGGCATGCTCTGCTGATCCTTGAACCAGAGCGATCAACCCCAGAAGGGACACCGCGATGAAGCTCTCGAACGTCCTCCTCGGCGCCGCGCTCGCCCTCGCCGCACGCGCCGCGCTTCCCCGCCTCCTGCTCCTCCGATTCGCCCCGTCGGTGGCGAAGCTGAACGCCGGCGACCACACCGCCCTGCTCGACAACTACGCCGAGGACTTCGTTCTCCACTTCCACGACGGGCCGCACCGCTGGCGCGGCGACTGGGTCGGCAAGGCGGGCATGGACCGCTTTCTCCGGAACTTCACCGCCGCCGGGATCAAGGGCGAGATCAAGGCGATCGCCACCAGCGGCCCGCTCTGGGCGCTGACCATGTGGGTGCGCTTCGACGACCACGCGGACGCCCCCGACGGCACCCGCCTCTACTCCAACTCGACCGTCCTCGTCCTCCGCACCCGCCTCGGCAAGGTGGTCGAGCAACACGACTTCTACGTCGACACCCAGGAAATCGTCGATTTCGACCGCAAGCTCGAGGAGCTCGGCGTGGCCCCTATTGCGCCTGGTAGCTGACCTGGATCTTGGTGAAGTTCAGCGAGAGGCTCTCGGTCGGCGGGCCGCCGCCGCTGCCCTTGGCCGTGCCCTTGTCGGTGCCGAAGGACTCGACGGTCGCGTTGGTGAGGACGATCGTCTGCGGCCCGCCGCCGGAAGCGGCCGCGCGCACGTGAAGCACGGCTTTCTTGAAGTGCTTGCCGTTGACGCATGCCTTGAACAAAGTCGGCGAGGATTTGTCGACATGCTTGACGATCTGGATGCCCTTGATGCTGCGCGCCGCCGCGCCGGGTGCGTTGACGAGTTGCCATGCGAGGACGTCGGAGGAGACCCCGCCGTCGCCGCTGTCGAGGGTCATCGTCGCGACCGGACCTCCGCTCGGCGCGACCTCTAGCGGCGGGACCGGGCTCGGCGCCGTGAGCGTCTTCCCGCGGCCGAGCGTGAACGTCTGTCCGTCGATCGACACCGTCGTTCCGGCGGGTCCGCTCGTCCCTTGGGGCCCGCTCGCGCCCTGGGCCCCGGGAGGTCCGGCGGCGCCTTGCGGGCCGGGTGGGCCGGATACGTTCCAGTCGAGCGCATGCTCGGGCGTACGGACGGCACCGACCGGGGTGCTGCACGTCTGGCCCGCCGATGGGTCGATGATCCGCACGTTCCCCGGGGCTTCCACGGGCGTGGTCCCGTCCTGCTGCACCTCATAACAGGCGTGGATCACCCCGTCGCTGCCGGGGACGGCCGCGATCGCCGCCGCGGCGGCGCCGGCCACGGCGCCGACGACCAACAGCAGCACCGCCCTTCCGGTCCGACCGGTCAGTGCCCCGAGCTTCATCGGAACCCACCGTACCGAACCGTCACCGGCCCTCAACGAATGCCCGATGGCCCCTCAGATAGTTCGGCCGACGAACCAGTGTTGCTAGGCTGGCTTGCAGATGGTTCGACGGTCGAACGAAAACCGCAGGCAGGCGATCCGGGCGCTCGCGCGGATGGCGCGGCAGCTCGAACGCTCCTCCGGCGACCTCAACCTCGCCCACTACCGCGTCCTCGCCGCGGTCGCCGACGGCGATGAGCGGGCCTCGATGGTCGCCGACCGCCTGGCGCTGGGAAAGCCGACCGTCAGTGCCTCGGTCGAGTCGCTGACCAAGCGCGGGCTGCTCTCGCGGGAGGACGCGGAGGACGACCGCCGCGCCGCGACCCTGGCGCTGACCCCGGCCGGGGAGGCGGCGCTCGCCGCGGTCGAGGAGGAGATGCTCGCCCGCCTCGACCTCCTCTGTGCGCGCACCCCGGACCCCGACGCGGTGCTCGACTCGCTCGCCCGCCTCGGCGAGGCGCTGGACGAGGTCGCCGCCGAGCGGCTCGCCGCCCGCAAGGCCGCGAAGCGGGCCGCGGGGAAGTCGGCTTGAGCGAGCAGGGCGGGCTGCGGCGGCTCGTCGGCTACGTCCTCCGCCACCGCCGCGACGTCGCCATCTCCTTCGCCGCCGCGATTCTCGGCGCCGCCTGCCAGGCCGGCGCGCCCCTGCTCGAGCGCCAGATCGTCGACGGGGTGATCGTCGAAGGCTCCGAATCGCTCCTGCCCTGGCTGATCGCCCTCGTCGTCGTCGCGATCGGCGCCTTCGTCGGCGCCAACCAGCGGCGCTATCGCGGCGGCAAGGTCGCGCTCGAGGTCCAGTACGACCTCCGCAACGAGATGCAGGCGCACCTGCAGAAGATGGACTTCGCCGCGCTCGACCGGATGCCGACCGGCCAGCTCGTCGCCCGCGCCGGCTCCGACACGACCCTCGTCCAGGGCCTCCTGATGTTCATCCCGATGATGAGCGGCAACCTGCTGCTGCTGGTGCTCTCGCTCGGCGTGATGCTCTGGCTCTCGCCGCCGCTGGCGTTGGTCAGCCTGATCATCGCG
This sequence comes from Solirubrobacterales bacterium, assembly GCA_051986435.1. Taxonomy (GTDB): domain Bacteria; phylum Actinomycetota; class Thermoleophilia; order Solirubrobacterales; family 70-9; genus VAYN01. The sequence continues at coordinate 84,392 of JBPYFM010000161.1, forward strand.
CCCGCCCTGCTCGCGATCAGCTACCGGATGCGGACGCGGATCTACCCGGCGACCTGGGACGCCCAGCAGCGGGAAGGCGAGGTGATCCAGCTGGTCGACGAGGCGGTCGGCGGGGTGCGCGTCGTGAAGGCGTTCGGCCAGGAACGGCGCGAGCTGGAGCGGGTCGCCGCCGCCTCCGAGGACCTCTACGGCTCCCAGATGCGCGCGGTGCGCGTGACCTCCCGCTTCCAGCCGCTGCTGCAGGCGATCCCCTCCTTCGGCCAGGTCGCGATCCTCGCCTTCGGCGGCTGGCTGGCCCTGCGCGGGTCGATCAGCCTCGGCACCTTCCTCGCCTTCACCACCTACGTCGGCCAGCTCGTCTCGCCGACGCGCCAGCTCGCCGGGCTGATGGCGATCGGCCAGCAGGCGCGCGCGGGGGTCGAGCGGATCTTCCAGCTGCTCGACCTCCAGCCCGACATCGCCGACGCCCCCGACGCGGTCGAGCTCGGCCCGCTCGCGGGGGAGATCGACTTCGACGACGTCCACTTCGGCTATGACGAGCGCCGCGACGTCCTGTGCGGATTCGACCTCCACGTGAAGGCGGGGGAGCGGGTCGCGATCGTCGGGCCCAGCGGCAGCGGCAAGACCACCGCGACCCTCCTCGTCTCCCGCTTCTACGAGCCCGACCGCGGCGCGGTGCTGATCGACGGCCACGACGTGCGCGGCGTCACCCTGCATAGCCTGCGCAGCCAGGTCGGCGTCGTCTTCGAGGAGGCGTTCCTCTTCTCCGACTCGGTCCGCGCGAACATCGCCTACGGCCGGCCGGGCGCCGGCGATGCCGAGATCGAGGCGGCCGCCCGCGTCGCCCAGGCGCACGACTTCATCACGGCACTGCCACGCGGCTACGACAGCGTCGTCGGGGAGCGCGGCCTGACGCTCTCCGGCGGGCAGCGCCAGCGGATCGCCCTCGCGCGCGCGGTCCTGCAGGACCCGCGGATCCTGATCCTCGACGACGCGACCAGCGCCGTCGACGCCCGCACCGAGGAGGCGATCAACGAGGGCCTGCGCACGGTGCTGGCCGGCCGGACGACGCTGCTCGTCGCCCACCGCCGCTCGACCCTCCACCTCGCCGACCGCATCGTCGTCCTCGACGAGGGCCGGATCATCGACGAAGGCACCCACGAGGAGCTGGTCGAGCGCTCCGCCGTCTACCGCGGCCTGCTGACGGGGCTGGACGAGGACGTCGCCGAGGCGGTCGCGGGCCGGGTCGAGGCGCTGAGCGCGCGGGCCGGGACGACGACCAGGGCCGCCTGGCGGGCGTCCCCTGGCGCGACCACCGCGAACGGCGCCCCCGCCGCTTCGGCTCCGGGCGCGCCGCTCGGGGCGGCAGCGGCCACCACCGGCGGCTTCGGCGCCCCCAACATCGGCGGCGGGCTCGGCAAACCCGGGGGCGTGCGCGCCGGGGCGATGGGCAAAAGCCTGGCGCCGACGCCGCAACTGCTCGCCCAGGTGGCGAAGCTGCGGCCGGTCCGCGACCGCGCCGACGTCGACCTCGACCGCGAGGCGCGCCGCCGGCAAGGCTTCACCCTGCGCAAGCTGCTGCGCGAGTTCCGGGCGCCGCTCCTCCTCGGCCTGGTGCTGGTCGTCCTCGACGCGATCGCCGGCCTCGCCGGGCCGGTGCTCGTCAAGAACGGCATCGACGGCGGGGTCGCCGCCGGCTCGCAGGCCGCGCTCTTCACCGCCTCGGCGGTCTTCGCCTTCGTCACCCTCGCCGACCTGATCGACGAGGTCGGGGAGACCTTCGTCACCGGGCGCACCGCGCAGCGGGTGATGCTGTCGCTGCGGATCCGCATCTGGGCGCAGCTGCAGCGCCTCGGTCTCGACCACTACGAGCGCGAGATGGCCGGCCGGATCATGACCCGGATGACGACCGACGTCGACCAGTTCGAAGCGCTGATCGAGAACGGCCTGCTGTCGGCCCTGGTCGCCTTCGCCACCTTCTTCGGGGTCGGCGTCGCGCTCCTCGTCCTCAACTTCGAGCTCGGCCTGGCGACGCTGGCCGTCGTCATCCCGCTCGCCTTCGCCACCGTCGCCTTCCGGCGCCGCTCCGGCGTGCTCTACGACCAGGCGCGCGACCGCATCGCGATCGTCAACGCCGACTTCCAGGAGAGCCTCTCCGGCGTGCGCGAGGCCCAGGCCGCCGTCCACGAGGCGGAGACCGAGCGTCGCTTTCGCCGCCTCGGCGACGACTACCTGGAGTCGCGGGTCGGCGCCCAGCGGCTTGTTGCGACCTACTTCCCCTTCGTCCAGTTCCTCTCCTCGCTGGCGGACGTGATCGTGCTCGCCGTCGGCGCGCAGATGATCCACGAAGGGCGGCTGACGACCGGCGTCCTGATCGCCTTCGTCCTCTACGTCGACATGTTCTTCAGCCCGATCCAGCAGCTCTCCCAGGTGTTCGACTCCTGGCAGCAGACGCGGATCTCGGTGGCGCGGATCGACGAGCTGATGGGGCTGGAGACGACCACCCCGCCGCCCGCCGAGCCGGTCGACCCTGGACGTCTCGCCGGCGCCGTGGCGCTCGAAGGCGTGAGCTTCTCCTATCCCGAGCCGACCGCGGCGCCGAGCGCCGCCTCCGCGGTCCGCGGCCCGGCCGACGCCAGACTCGGCGGCGCGCCGGAGGCCGAACTCCTCGCCGCCAAGGCGCCGGAGGCGCTGCGGGAGATCGATCTGGCGATCGAGGCGGGGGAGACCGTCGCGCTCGTCGGCGAAACGGGGGCGGGGAAGTCGACGCTGGTGAAGCTCCTGGCGCGCTTCTACGACCCCGACGCCGGGCGCGTCACCGTCGACGGTCACGACCTCCGCGATCTCGACCTGCCCGCCTACCGCCGCCGCCTCGGCTACGTCCCGCAGGAGGCGTTCCTCTTCACCGGCACGATCCGCGACAACATCGCCTACGGCCGCCCCGACGCGACCGACGCCGAGGTCGAGGCGGCGGCCCGTGCGGTCGGCGCCCACGACTTCATCGCCGCCCTGCCCGGCGGCTACCAGCACCAGGTGGCCGAGCGCGGCCGCTCGCTGTCGGCGGGCGAGCGCCAGCTGATCGCCCTCGCCCGGGCCGAGCTGGTCGACCCCGCGATCCTCCTCCTCGACGAGGCGACCTCGAACCTCGACCTCGCGGGCGAGGCCCGCGTCGTCGCCGCGATGCAGCGTCTCTCGGCCGACCGCACCACGATCGTCATCGCCCACCGCCTCCAGACCGCCCGCACCGCCGACCGCATCGTCCTCCTCGATGCCGGCCGCGTCGCCGAGGTCGGCACCCACCCCGAGCTCCTCGCCCGAGGCGGCCACTACGCCGCGATGTGGCAGGCCTTCGAGGCGCTGAGCGAGACCCGCGCCGCCGCCTGACCCCATGTTGATGGGCCGAAAAACCACGTATATCGTGGTTTTTCGGCCCATCAACACCGGCGGCTAGGATCGCGGGGTGGAGCAGCGGGTCAGCCTGATCACCCTCGGCGTCGCGGACGTCGGGGTGGCGCGGCGCTTCTATGAGGCGCTCGGGTGGGAGTGCAAGGAAGTCGAGGAGACCGTGTTCGTCCAGGCGGGCGGGTCGGCGGTCGTGCTGTGGGGGTGGGAGAAGCTCGCCGACGACGCTGGGGTCGAGGACGCGCGGACGGACGGGTTCGGCGGCATCGCGCTCGCCCAGAACGTGCGCTCTCGGGAGGAGGTCGACGAGGCCGTCGCCGCGGCCGAGGCGGCGGGCGCGACGGTCACGAAGCCGGCGGCCGAGACCTTCTACGGCGGCTACGCCGCGTACTTCGCCGACCTCGACGGCCACCTCTGGGAGATCGCCCACAACCCGGGCTTCACCTTGCGCGAGGACGGCTCCCTCGTTTTGCCATTCTGAATCGATGATCGACAGAAGAAGTTTGGGGAGCCAAGGCTTCGAGGTCTCGGCCGAGGGTCTCGGCTGCATGGGCATGACCTACGCCTACAGCGGTGGCGACGAGGCATCGGGGGTCGCGACGATCCACCGGGCGCTGGAGCTCGGCGTCACCTTTCTCGACACCGCCGAGGTCTACGGCCCCTACACGAACGAGGAACTCGTCGGCCGCGCCGTCGCCGGTCGCCGCGACGAGTTCGAGATTGCGACCAAGTTCGGATTCGCCTTCAAGGGGGAGGACCTCGCCGACCGCGGCGTCGACGGCAGCCCGGAGAACGCGAAGCGCGTCTGCGACGAATCGCTGCGCCGCCTCGGCACTGACCACATCGACCTCTACTACCAGCACCGCGTCGACCCGGACGTGCCGATCGAGGAGACCGTCGGCGCGATGGGCGAGCTGGTCGCCGCCGGGAAGGTCCGCTTCATCGGCCTCTCCGAGGCGGCGCCGGAGACGATCCGCCGCGCCCACGCGACCCACCCGCTGACCGCGGTGCAGAGCGAGTACTCGCTGTGGACGCGCGACCCCGAGGACGAGGTGCTGCCAACGCTGCGCGAGCTGGGCATCGGCTTCGTCCCCTACTCGCCGCTCGGTCGCGGCTTCCTCACCGGCCAGATCCGCTCGCTCGACGACCTGGCCGAGGACGACTGGCGCCGCACCAACCCGCGCTTCCAGGTGGAGGCGTTCGAGGAGAACCTGCGCCTCGCCGACCGCGTGGCGGAGCTCGCCGAGGGGATCGGGGCGACGCCGGCCCAGGTCGCCCTCGCCTGGGTGCTCGCGAAAGGCGACGACCTGGTCCCGATCCCCGGCACGAAAAGCCCGAAGCGCCTGGAGGAGAACGCCGCCGCCGCGGACCTCGGGCTGACCGACGCCCAGGTAGCGGAGCTCGACAAGGCCGTATCCCGCGACGCGGTGCGCGGTGCCCGCTACGACGAGTCCGGCATGGGGATGCTGAACAACTGAGGGGACGGGCGGAGGTTGGGGACGGGCGGGCGCACCCACTTCGCGCCGGGCCGTCCACATTACTGCGGCCCGGGCCGTCCGCACCACTCCGGGCCGGGCCGTCCACACCACCTCGCGGCGCCGGCGGGTGTCCTGGGCGCCTCATGGGGGTCCTGGCAGGCTGTGACCCCCATGAGGCGCCCAGGACGTGAGGGGTGCGGGGGAGAGCTTGCGCAGGGACGTGACGAAGTCGGACTCACGTCGGAGTGATGCGCGA
>JBPYFM010000162.1:0-33461 GCA_051986435.1 Solirubrobacterales bacterium
CGCGACGCCCGCCGACGCGGCGCTGATGATGCAGCTCGGCGCCGAGGGCAACTTCGTCGGCTCGGGGATCTTCAAATCCTCAGATCCGGCGCGGCGCGCCAAGGCGATCGTCGAGGCGACCACGCACCACGAGGACCCGGAGCGGGTCGCGGCGGCCTCGATCGGCCTCGGCGAGGCGATGTCCGGCCTCGAGATCGCGCCGCTCGCGGCCGAGGGCGAGCTGCTCCAGCATCGCGGGAGCTGAGCCGTCGGCACCCTTCTTTTGAGGATGCATCGTCCTCGGGTAGTCTGTGGAATGTGAATCCGACCGCGACTTCAATCTGACTTGCCCGGCTCGCTGACCTCGGGATCAAAATCGTCGGCTCGCGGCGGTAAGGGCGAAAGAACCAGGGCGCGGCTGATCGACGCTGCCCGCCGCGTCTTCGAACGGGACGGTTATCTCGACGCGCGGGTCACCGACATCACCGCCGACGCGGGGATGTCCTCGGGCTCCTTTTACACCTACTTCGACGGCAAGGAGGAGGTGTTCGCCGCCGTCGTCGACGAGTTCCAGGACGAGATGTTGCACCCGGGCGTGGAGCGGCTTTTCGGCGACGACGGGATCGAGTCCGCGATCGATGCGGCCAACAGCGACTACGTCGAATCGGTGCGCAAGAACGCCCGCCTCGTGGCGCTCTTCGAGCAGGTGGAGAACGTTGACGACGGCTTCCGCGAAATGCGACAGAAGCGGGCGAAGAGCTTCGCCGCTCGCAACGCGCGGCTGATCGCGCAGCTGCAGAAGGAAGGCCGGATAGACCCAGAGCTCGATCCCGCCGTCGCCTCGCACGCGCTCTCGGTGATGGTCGGCCGGATGGCCTTCGACGTTTACGTGCTCGGGGAACACATCCCGGTCGAGCGCCTGGTGGCGAACCTGAACCGCCTGTGGGCGAACGCGCTGCGCCTCGATTTCGCATCCCCCGGTGGGAGCGGAACCAAGGCGAAGCGCGGCACCACCCGTTGAGCTACTCGGCGCTGCGGATCAGCTTCTTGTTCACGAACTCGTCCGCCCCGAGGCGGCCGAGCTCGCGGCCGAATCCCGATCGCTTCATCCCGCCGAACGGCAGCTCGGCCGACTCGGCGCCGACCACGTTCACGAACACCATCCCCGCTTCGATCTGATCGGCAACGCGCTCGATCTGATCGGGGTCCGTGGACATCACGTATGAGCCGAGACCGTACGGCGTCTGGTTGGCAAGGGCCACAGCCTCCTCCTCGGAGCTGACCTTGTAGACCTGCGCGACCGGGCCGAAGAACTCTTCCTGGCTCGCCTCGTCGTCCGGGCTGATCCCCGTGAGGATCGTCGGCTCGAAGTAGTTGCCATGCCGTTTGCCACCCACCGCGACCACGGCGCCGGCGGCGACCGCGCGCTCGACCTGGGCCTCGAGTCGGTCCGCCGCGTCGCTCGAGGAGAGCGGCCCGATCGTGGTGTCCTCCAGGGTCGGGTCGGCGGGCCGCGCGGACTCGAGTGAGGCGGCAAACTTGGCAAGGAAGTCGTCATAGACGTCCTCGTGGACGATGAAGCGCTTCGCCGCGTTGCAGGATTGGCCCGCGTTCTTCAGGCGCGCGTAGGTCGCGGCCTTCACGGTCTTGTCGAGATCATCGGTGCCGAGCAATATGAACGGGTCCGAACCGCCCAGCTCGAGCACGACCTTCTTCAGGTTCCGTCCCGCGATCTCCGCCACCGCGGCGCCGGCCCGCTCGGACCCGGTGACCGAGACGCCGCGAACCCGTGGGTCGGCGATCACCCACTCGATCTGCTCATGGGTGGCGTAGAGGTTCTCGTAGGCGCCCTCGACGAAACGGGCATCGACGAAGATCTGCTGCATCGCCGCCGCCGATTCGGGGCACTGCGGGGCGTGCTTCAGCAGAATCGTGTTGCCGATCACCAGGTTGGGACCGGCGAAGCGGGCAACCTGGTAGTAGGGATAGTTCCACGGCATGATCCCGAGGAGCGGGCCGTAGCCGCTGCTGCGGACCACCGCCGTGCCTTCGCCGCCGAGCAGGTCGATGGTCTCGTCGGCAAGCAGGGACTCGGCGTTGTCGGCGTAAAACTCGTAGATCGAGGCAGCCACGCTGACCTCGCCAAGCGCGTCACGGATCGGCTTACCCATCTCGCGGCCGATGATCTCGGCAAGCTCCTGGCGGCGCTCGCGATGGAGCTCGGCCACCTTGCGTACGAGCTTGGCCCGGTCGGCGACCGTGGAGGTGCAACCCCAGCTTTTGTAGGCGGTCTCGGCCCGCGCGATGGCTGCCTGGAGCTCCTCGTCGGTGATCTCGGGATATTCAGCAAGCGTCTGTCCCGTGGCCGGGTTGACCACCGCGTAGATACTCATCTCATCCTCCTCTGTTGGGTGTCGGCTGTCCGCATCGTAAGCCGACTTGAATCTGACATCAAGTTAGAGAAGGGCATTCCTAGAACTTGACGTCGGTTTCAATCTTGGCTAGGTTGTCCCGGTGCGCAAGCCGAATGGGAGGGAAGCCCTGCCTGGCCGTGTGGTCGCAGAGTCCGTTCGGCCGCAGCCGCCGATGGCGGTCGGGAAAGGGAAGTAGGGCCCGCCCCTCTTGCCGGACGGCGCCAGACCCACTTCACGAACAAAGAGACCCAACCAAACGGTCGTCCTGCGATCTACCTTAGGAGAGAGAAACGTTGAGCAGAACGTTGAAGTCACTGATGGCGCCGCTGTTGGCGCTGGCAGCGGTCGCCCTTCTCGTCGCGGGCTGTGGCGGCGGCAGCAACAGCAGTCCCGGCGGCGAAACCGCCTCGACCGAAGGAACCACTTCGACCAGTGAAGAGCCATCGGGCGAACCGCAGGCGGGCGGCCGGGTCGAGATCGCGCAGGAAGCCGAAATCATCGGCCTCAACCCGAGCATGGTCGAGAACACCACCCTGCAAAACGTCAACGTCACGTCTCAGATATTCGAGACCCTCTTCAAAGAAGACTACGAAGGCAACGTGTCGCCGTGGCTGGTCGAAAGCTTCAAGCCGAATCCTGCCAACACCGTCTGGACGATGCAGCTGAAAAAGGGAATCGACTTCTCCAACGGCAAACCGCTTACCTCAGCCGATGCCAAATGGTCGATCGAACACAGCCCCGAACAGGGAATCGAAAACTTCGCCAAGGTCGAAGCGCCGTCGCCGGACACGCTGGTGATCAAGTTGAAGAGTCCGAACGCTGAAATCCCGGCGACGCTCACCCTGACCACTTTCAGCATCGTGCCGAACAAGTGGGACGGGGAATCCGAAAAGGACTTCTATGAGCATCCGGTCGGCACCGGCCCGTTCGAGTTCGCTTCATGGAAGAAGGGAGAAGCGATCACGCTGAAGAAAAATCCACACTACTGGATGCCCGATCGTCCCTACCTTGATGAAGTTGTCTACAAAACGATCCCGAGTCCCGAGGCGCGGGCTTCGCAGGTGCGGGGTGGGCAGCTCGACGTTGCCTACGGAGCGCCATTCCCGGAACTCGAATCGCTCGAACAGGATCCCGAACTGACCGTGAACACGGAATATCCCGGGACCAACTGGATCATCAACCTGAACACCGAAACGCCCCTGTTCAAGAACGAAAAGGTGCGCGAAGCGGTCAACTATGCCCTCGATCGCGAAGGCATGATTGCGACCGCGCTCCTGGGCCACGGCGAGCCCGCCGCCGCCTACCTGCTTCCGTGGGTCCCCGGCTTCAACGAAAGCCTCGAACCGAAGAAGCAGGACATCGAAAAGGCGAAGGCGCTGCTGGCCGAAGCGGTGAAGGAAGGCGTCAAGCCGTCGTTCGAACTCCTGAATCTCGGCGAATCGCCATTCTGGACTCAGGCGATCCAGGTCGCCCAGGCGAACCTGGAAGAAGTGGGCTTCAGCGTCACGATCAAGAACGCTGACATCAGCAGCGGCATCGAAGCGATGGAAAACAAGGAATTCGAAGCTGGTGCGCTGCTCAACACCGAGCAGTTCCAGACGCCGACCGAATTGTTCGGCTTCTACATTGCGGTCAGGGGCAACTGGGCGAACGTGGACACCAAAGAAATCGAACAGCTGTATACCGAAGCGCAGGCTGAGCCCAACGAAGCAAAGCGCCTCGCCATCTGGGGGAAAGCCCAGGAAGTGATCTATGACGAGCAGGCGGTCATCCCGGTCGCCTGGTCCCCCTACACCTGGGTCCTGCAGAAGAGCCTCGTGGGAGCCTTCGCCGGCAAGACCGGCATCCTCTGGCTCGGTGAAGCAGGATTTACGGGGTAGCCCGAACCCCTAGGAGCAAGTCCCACACCGATGGAATATCTACGGTTCCTCGTTCGGCGTTTCCTCCAGGCCATCCCGGTGGTACTGGGTGTGACGGTGGTGGTGTTCTTCCTGATCCACCTGGTACCAGGAAACCCGGCGAGGACCGCCCTCGGTGTGCATGCCACGCCAAGTGCGGTGGCGGCCCTCGAACACAAATGGGGACTGGACTCATCCCTGCCAGAGCAGTACTGGCTGTTCATGAAGCGGCTGGTCACCGGTGATCTCGGCACCTCGCTCCGCTACGAACAATCGGCCGGCCACCTGGTGATCGAACGGATGCCCGTCACCCTCTGGCTGCTCGCCTACGCGACCGTCCTGACCGGGCTGATCGCGATCCCGGCCGCGCTTTTGGCGGCGTCGAAGAGCGGCGCGATACGCGACAAGCTCGTTCGCTGGGTATCCGTCGTCTCGCTCGGGATCCCCGGGTTCTGGCTTGGCCTGATCCTGGTCGAGTACGTCGCGATCGAGGCGGGTCTGTTCCCGGCGGCGGGCTTCGGCGAAGGCTTCGGCGGCCACCTCGAATCCCTTTTCCTTCCCAGCCTCACCATCGCCGCCGGAATCGTGCCGCTGGTGATCCGCAGCCTCCGGGCCGAGCTGCTTCGCGTAGCCGAGGCTGACTTCGTCACCACCGCGCGGGCCAAGGGCCTCACCGAGCGGCGGATCCGCTACCGGCACGTGCTGCGGAACGCGCTCGCGCCGACCGTGACCGTGCTGGCGGTGAACATCAGCTTCCTGGTCGGCGGGACGCTGGTCATCGAACAGGTCTTCAGCCTCGGCGGCGTCGGCACGCTGATGCTGCAGGCGATCACCAACCGCGACTTCCCGTTGGTGCAGGCGGTGACGCTGATCCTGGCGCTGATCGTCGTGCTGGTGAATATCGCGGGCGACCTCGTCCAGGCGCTGATCGACCCGAGGGTGGAGGCGCGATGAGCTCCGGTGGATTCATGGAGCCGTCCTCGGCGGCCGACGCGATGGTCGCGGCGCGCTCGCCGCTCCGCCCGACCGCGCTTGCCGCCGCCACCCGACGGAGGCTAGGGGCGAACATCACCCTCACCGTCGGGATCTTCATCGTCGCCTTGATCGCCCTGGCCGGTGCCTTTGCCGGGCTCGTCGCCCCCGACAACCCGCTCCACCAGGACGTCGCGAACGCGCTGCGGCCACCAGGCACGCCGGGCCACCTCCTCGGAACGGACCAACTTGGACGAGACACCCTCTCGCGCCTTATCTATGGCGCCAGGAACGATTTCTACACGGCGCTGGCGGCTCTGATCCTGCCCTTCTTCCTAGGTACCGCGATCGGCATCGTCGCGGGCTACCGTGGCGGCTGGCTGGACACCGTGACGGTCGGCGTGATCGACGTGATCATCGCCTTCCCGGTCCTCGTCCTGCTGATCGCGCTCGTCTTCGTCCTCGGCACCGGCGTCACCACCATCATCATCTCCGTCAGCGTCATCGACTGGGTCGTCTACGCGCGGCTCGCGCGTACGTCGGCGCGAAGAGAAGAGGCGCTGGAGTACGTGATGGCGGCGCGGATCGGGGGCATTCCGACTTGGCGGATCATGTTCCGCCACATCCTGCCCAACATCGTCACGCAATCATTCGTGTACGCGATGTCGGACGCTGTGATGATCATCCTCTTCATCACCACGCTGGGGTACCTGGGCCTGGGCGTCCCACCACCCTCGCCCGACTGGGGGACGATGATCTCCGAAGCGCAGCCCTACTTCAACCATCAATGGTGGCTTGCCGTCTGCCCCGGCGCGGCCATCGTGATAACCGCGTTCGGACTGTCTTTGATCGGTGACGGTCTGGCGCAGAAGTTGGATATCCGATGAGCGATTCGAGCCGGACCGCGAGCTCCACCCCACAGCTGCTCTCCGTCAAGGACCTGCACGTCGAGGTCATCGGTGGGCTCCATCCCGTCACCGGCGTCGGGCTCACGGTCGCTCGCGGCGAGGTGCTCGGCATCGTCGGCGAGTCCGGCTCCGGCAAGTCGCTGACGCTGAAGGCGGTCGCCGGGCTGCTCCCACGCGGGGTGACGGTCTGCGACGGAGAGATCGAGGTCGCCGGGATCGACGCCGTGAACGCCTCCGGGGGGGAGCTGCGCAGGCTCCGGGGCGGCGTGGTCGGGATGATCTTCCAGGAACCGATGACCGCGTTGAACCCGACGATGCGGATCGGTCGCCAGATCGCCGAGTCGGTAAGCGCCCACAAGAAGGCCTCGAAGAAGGAGGCGCGCGCCCGCGCCCTGGAGCTGCTGGCGGAGATGGGCTTCAAGGATCCGCAGCGGACCGCCGGAATGTTCCCCCACGAACTCTCCGGCGGGATGCGGCAGCGGGTCGTGATCGCGATCGCCCTGGCCGGGGACCCTTCGCTCCTCCTCTGCGACGAGCCGACCACGGCGCTCGACGCCACGGTGACGATGCGGGTCCTCGACTTGATCGTCGGGCTCGCCGCGGAGCGCAACATCGGCGTCGTCCTGGTCACCCACGATCTCGGCGTCGCCTCGCGGATCTGCGATCGCCTCGTCGTCATGTACGGGGGGAAGATGGTCGAGCAGGGTCCCGCCGCGGACGTCCTCCGGCGGCCTCGCCATCCCTACACCTTCGCCTTGCTCCGGGCGGTGCCGACCCGGGAGTCCACGATCGAGGATCTCGAGGCGATCCCCGGCGCGCCGCCGACCTTGGGCGAAGTCGAGCCCGGTTGCCCGTTCGTACCCCGCTGTGCGTTCGCGCGCCCGCAGTGCGCCGAGCCGATCCGCCTGCGCGAGGTTGCCCCCGGGCGGGTAAGCGGCTGTCGTCGTCAGGAGCTGTTCACCGAGGTCGCGGAGCCGGTCGATGGCTGAGGCACTGCTCGAGGTGGATGACCTGACCGTCGCCTTCGGCGGTGGCCGCGACATCTTCCTGCGCCCGAAGAAGCGTTTCGAAGCCGTTCGCGGCGTCACGCTGACGATCGAGCGCGGCGAGGCGTTCGCGATCGTCGGTGAGTCGGGGGCCGGAAAGTCGACGGTGGCCAAGTGCATCGTCGGGCTGCAGGAGCCGACCGGCGGCGAGCTCCGCTTCGACGGCGGGCCGCTGCGGCCACAGCACGACGCGGACCAACGGCGGGCCATCCAGATGGTGTTCCAGGATCCCTACGGATCGCTGAATCCGCGGATGACCGTCGGCGGGATGCTGGTCGAACTGCTCCGGGTCAACGGCCTCGCCAAGGACAAGGCCGGGGCCCGCGCCCGCGCCGCCGAGTTGCTCGACATGGTCGGGTTGCCGGAGGCGGCGCTGGAGAAACGGCCGCGCGCCTTCTCCGGCGGTCAGCGTCAGCGGATCGGCATCGCCCGGGCGCTCGCCATCGACCCGACGCTGCTGGTCGCCGACGAGCCGGTCTCCGCCCTCGACGTCTCGATCCAGGCGTCGATCCTGATCCTGCTGAAACGACTGCAGCGGGAACTCGGCCTGACCATGGTCTTCATCTCACACGACCTCGCCGTGGTGAAGCAGCTCTGCGATCGCGTCGCGGTGATGAACGACGGGCTGGTGATCGAGGAAGGCCCGGTCTCGGAGGTGCTCGCCCATCCGCAGGAGGCGTACACGCAGAAGCTCCTCGACGCGACCACGGACATGCCGCGGCTCGAAATCGCCGATCTGAGCGATGCTCCGGCGCCTGGCTGAGAATCTGAGGCCATGGATCCAGCGGATTTCGATGCGATAACGAGTGCCGTCCGCGAGTTCGTCGACCGCGAGGTGATCCCGCGTGAAGCCGAGATCGAAGAGAACGACTCGGTCCCCGAGCTCCTCCGCGACGAGGCGGCGAAGATGGGCCTGTTCGGCTACGCCTTGCCGGAGCGCTACGGCGGCCTCGGGTTCGACATGTCGGAGGAGGTGCGTCTCTGCTTCGAGGTAGGGCGCGTCTCGCCCGCCTTCCGCTCGCTGTTCGGGACGAACAACGGGATCGCCGGTCAGACGATCGCCAACTACGGCACCGAGGAGCAGAAGCAGCGCTACCTCTCGGCCTTCGCCGCCGGCGAGGAGATCGGCTGCTTCGCCCTCACCGAGGCCGAGGCCGGATCCGATCCGAGCGGGATGCGGACGCGCGCCCGCCGCGAGGGCGACGAGTACGTCATCAACGGCTCCAAGCGCTTCATCACGAACGCCGAGCTGGCCACGGTCTTCGTCCTCTTCGCCCGCACCGACCCGGATGCGGTGGGCACCAAGGGCATCTCGGCGTTCCTGGTCGATGCCGGCACCCCGGGCCTTTCGCTCGGCCCGCACGACAAGAAGATGGGGCAGCAGGGGGCCTGGACCTCGGAGATCTACTTCGACGACGTGCGCGTGCCGGCCTCGGCGCTGATCGGCGGCGAAGAGGAAAGCGGCTTCCGCGCGGCGATGAAATCGCTCGCCAAGGGCCGGCTGACGATCGCCGCCTGTTGCGTCGGGCTGGCCGAGCGGATCGTCGCCGAGATGACCGCCTACGCCGTCGACCACCGCCAGGGTGGCACGCCGATCGGGGACTTCCAGCTCGTCCAGGCGCTGCTGGCGGAATCGGAGACCGAAGCCCGGGCCGGCCGGGCGCTGGTGCTCGAGTCGGCCCGCGCCTACGACGGCGGGACCGACATGCGCCAAGGCCCGGCGACGGCGAAGCTGTTCTGCGCTCAGATGGTGAACCGGGTCGCCGACCGCGGCGTCCAGGTTTTGGGCGGCATGGGGTACATGCGTTCGGTCCCGATCGAGCGCTTCTACCGCGACGCCCGGCTCTACCGGATCTACGAGGGAACCGACGAGATCCAGAAGCTGGTCGTCGCCCGCGAGATGCTGACCGCCCAGCGCGCCAAGACCCAGGCCTGATCCGAACCCGACTCAGATGTGGCGGCCGCCGCCGACCTCGATCACGATCCCGGTGATATAGGCGGCGAGGTCGGATGCGAGGAACAGGGCCGCGTTGGCAACGTCCTCCGGCTCGCCCGCGCGGCCCAGCGGGATTTCCTTCTCCCGCGCGGCGAAGATGTCGGCAGGCATCTTGGCGGTCATCGCGCTCTTGATCAGGCCTGGCTGGATCGCGTTCACCCGGATGCCGGTGTGCCCCAGCTCCTTCGCCGCCGCCTTCGTCATCCCGACGATCCCGGCCTTGGCCGCCGAGTAGTTCGTCTGGCCCGCGTTGCCGACCTTGCCCGAGATCGAGGAGATGTTCACGATCGTGCCCGCGGTGCCCTGCTCGCGCATCGCCAGCGAGGCAGCCTTCGTGCCCAGCCAGGTGCCGCGCATGTGGACGGCGATCACCGTGTCGAAGTCCTCCAGGCTCATCTTCTTCATCGTCGCGTCCCGGGTGATGCCTGCATTGTTGACCATGATGTCGAGGCCGCCCAACTGCTCCTGGGCTTCGCCGACGAGGTCCTGCACCGCCTCCGGGTCGGTGACGTCGCAGGCGACGCCGATCGCCCTCCGCGGTAGTCCCGCGGCCGCCTCGCTCGCCGCCGCCGCGTCGAGGTCGGCCACCGCGATGCTCGCCCCCTCGGCACTCAGCCGACCGGCGATCGCGAGCCCGATTCCGCGCGCACCGCCCGTGACCACCGCCACCTTCCCGTCCAGCATCCCCATCTTCGACTCCATTCGTTCGCTTGAGCCGGGATCATGGCATTTATAAATCTGGCGTCAAGCTCAACTCTTGCCATTTCCTGCTTTGTACTGGTAAATAGAGAACGGTCGTGAGCGCAGCTACGCCCCCGGAGCTTCACCCTTCCCTCACCGTCCAGGAGGCGCTTGAACTGCCGGCGCTGAAGCGTGGGGCGCCCGAGGTGGTCGCCGGCCAGGTGTCGTTGCGGCGCCAGGTGCGTTGGGTGCACAGCAGCGAGTGGGCCGGGATCGCGACCTTGCTCGAGGGGGGCGAGATGCTCCTCACCTCGGGCCTTAACCTGGACCTGCAGCCGGCGAAGCAGGAACGCTTCATCCACGACCTTGCCGACCGCGGGCTGGCGGCCCTCGTGCTCGAGCTCGGGCCGAAGTTCGAACGGCCTCCGGAGCAGCTTCTCGCCGCCGCCCAGGAGCGCGGGCTCCCGGTCGTCGTGCTGCACCAGCCGGTCCCCTTCGTCTCCGTCACCGAGGAGGTCCACTCGGAGATCATCAACCGCCAGTTCTCCATCCTGCGCCGCGGCGACGAGCTGCACAACCGGTTCAGCGACCTGCTCTTGAACGGCGCCGGGGTGGCGGAGATCGTCGTCGCGCTGAGCGAGATCGTTGGCAATCCGGCGATCCTCGAGAAGCGCGAGCGCGGGGTCATGTACGCGGCGACGGCGATGGTGGAAGAGGGCCTCGTCTTCGCTGCCTGGCAGGCCTACCGGCGTTCTCCAGACGCCGCCGAAGCCTTGGCGCAGGAGGTCCGGACCGGCGATTCGGAGCCCTGGGGCAGGCTCATCGTCTTCGGCCTCGAGCGTCCGCTGTCGCCGCAGGCGGAGGTCGCCGTCGATCGCGCCGCCAGGCTCATCGCCCTGACCTTGGTCCAGTTTCACCAGGAAGACCTGCTCGTCGCCCGTGGCCGGGGCGACATGCTCCGCAGCCTGATGGAGGGGCGCCTCGACGAGGCCCAGGCAGGCAGCGCCGCGCGGGCGCTCGGCTTCGATCCTCCTCGCGCGGGCAGCATGCTGCCGATCGCGATCGCCTGGACGCAGGGCGACCCGGATACCTCGGCCGATGCCAGTCGTCGGCGGGCGGACGTCTCGGCGAAGCTGACGGCGGACCTCACCAAGTGCGGCACGGCGGCGTTGTCAGGGGTTTCCGAGGACGCCGACGCGATCCTCCTCGTGGTCGAGCTGAACGGTGACCGGGAGGTGGTCGCGGACATGGTCGCCGAGACGGTCGCCCGGACCGCCGCGCATGGGTCGGGAGGCCAGGTGGCGATCTCCGTCGCCGAATCGGCGACGACGTGGGGCGACGTCCGGCACGGCCTTGCGATCGCGGTCCGGAACCTGCGTGCGGCGGGCTCGGACCCGGGCGCGCGTTGGTTCGACGCCGCCAAGCCGAGCGTCTCACAGCTGCTGCTCGCGGTAGCGCAGCTGCCGGAGGCCGAGGAATTCGTGGGCGCCCGCCTCGGTCGGCTGATCGACCACGACAAGACGAGGAACCCGAAGCTCCTGGCGACGCTCGAAAGCTATTTCGCCCACGGTATGAGCAAGACCGAGACCGCGCGCGCCCTGCACCTCGAGCGGCAGTCGCTCTACCACCGCCTGGCGCGGATCGAGGAGCTGCTCGGCGAGTCCTTGGACGACGAGGAGACCCTGCTCGGAATCCAGTTGGCGCTGCGCCTTCACGATATCTGACGCTTTGTATTCCGGTGGTGGCCGGCACTTGACTCGGCGGTGGTTGTTTTCCCTCGGGCGGTCCTTAGGTTGGGGCTCGCAGTCCAGAGCTGAGACCGATGCGAAGGGAGAGGGAGTGGCGGCAAACGAGGAGGTAGCTTCGCTGGGCCGAGGTAAGGCGCTGCGGAAGCGGCCGGTGATGGGGGTCGGGCAGATCGATTTCCCCGAGACCGGGAGCCCCGAGGCCAAGGTCTGGGGAGAACTCCAGGACAAACTCGCCGACAACCTCCCCGCCCAGCGCAACTGGGCCACCTACGGCTCACAGGCGCACGACTTCGGCAAGCGGGTCTACGCGGTGCCGGAGGCGATCGACTCCTACGCGATCGAGTTCTATCGCGAGATGTACCCGGGGGTCCTGGAGATGTCGCAGGAGTCCGTGCGGATGATCGGCAGCCTTCTGAACGCCGATGACCCGCATGGCTTCATCACCACCGGCGGCACCGAGGCCAACCTGCTCTCGGTCCGCCTCGCCCGCAACCTGGGTGGGGTCGACAGTCCCGAGATCATCATCCCCGAAACCAGGCACTACAGCTTCGACCTGGCATCGGAGCTCTTCGACGTCAAGCTGCGGCTGATTCCGGTGAACGAGGATCGCTCGCTCGAACTCGATGCGGTCCCGGACCTGCTCAACGCAAACACGGTAGGGATCGTCTGCTCGACGCCGGAGATGTTCATGGGCAGCATCGATCCGGTCGAGGAGGTGGCCCGGATCGCCGCCGAAAACGACCTCTACATGCACGTCGATGCGGCGATCGGGGGTTTCATGCTCCCGTTCCTCGAGCGGCTCGGCCGCGATATCCCGGCGTGGGATTTCCGCCATCCCGCGGTCATGTCGATGACCGTCGACCCGCACAAGCTGGGGATGTGCCCGAAACCGGCCGGCGGCCTGATGCTCCGCAGCCGTGACCTGCTCGAGCGTGGCATCGACCTCGACCAGGTGGCCATCGACACGCTGGTGGCGTCGGGCCGTCCGGGGGCCGCGACCGCGGCGGTGTGGGCGATGCTCAAGCACCTCGGCGCCGACGGCTACACCGACGCGGTCCGTCACCAGATGGAGCTCGTCGAGCTGATCGCGAAGACCGTGAAGACCATCCCCGGGATGAGGCTCCTTCGCGACCCCGACACCAACATCGTCTGCTTCACCACGGGGGACGACGAGGAGATGGGAGCGATCTCGCAGCTGCTCTGGCAACGCCGCTGGGCCGTCCCTCTCAACCCGCTACGGCCCTCCGGGATACAGCACCTGCGCATGTATGTGCACCCGTTGAAGGAGCGTGCCAGCGCCCAGGCATTCCTCGCCGATCTGGCGGATGCCGCCCTCGAGGTGAGATCCGGTCAGGGGTCCGCCGTCTGATGGGCACCGCCCTCGCACGACCGGGCACGATCGCCCGGAACGCGGTCGACGAGCTGCGGGCGTCCTTGATCGCCGGTCGTCTCACGCCCGGCGACACGATCGACCTCGAGGGAGTCGCCAGGTCGCTCGGCTTCAGCGTCGACCACCTGCGCGAGGGACTCGCCGTGCTGGAGCGCGAGGGGCAGGTCACCTACCAGCCCCTACGGGGCTACTTCGTCGTCGCTCTCGACCTCGGCGACCTGCGGGAAATCTACGAACTGCGCTCGGTCCTGGAGGCGCGCGCCGCACGCCGGGCGCTACCCCTCCTCAGCGCCGACGCGCTCGAGCGGATCGCGATCGCGGCGCGCGATTGCGTCGAGGCGGTCGATGGCGGCGATATCGCCGCCGAGCTGGAGGCGAACCGTCGTTTCCACTTCGGTTTCCTCGATTCACCAGGCCAGGACCACACGCTGGACCTGATCAAGCGGCTCTGGGACTCCAGCGAAATGTTCCGGGCGATGGACTACAACGCGCTCGAGGCGCGACGCGACGCGGTCGCCTCTCACGATCGTATCCTGGCCGCCGCCCGTCGTCACGATGCCACCGCGCTCGTCGCCGAGTTGGACGACCATCGCTCGCGGGCGCTGGTGCGCCTCGAACGCGTCCTCGCACGCTAGGCGGCGACCGCCGTTTCGGCGACCCGCGCGAAGCTGATGTGGTCGCCGACCGGGCCCTCGAGGAGAAGGCCGCGGTCGTAGAAATCCATGCGCGCCGCACGTAGCCGGATCCGAGATCGACCAGCGGGGCGGTCGGCTCGCGCGGATCGGCCGCAGCAGCTCGACGGCGCTGGGCGGCGGAATCGGGGTGCGGCTCGACCGACCCTATTCGCGCAGCAACGAGCGCCTGACCTTCCCGCTGTCGTCGCGCAGCGGGTCGCCGACGAGCTCGATGCTGGACGGGAGTTTGTACTTGCTGATCCGCGTCGCGAGGTGGGCGTTCAGACCCTCCAGGTCGAGGTCGCCGTCGGCGCGGATAAGTGCGTGGACGCGCTCGCCGAGGTCCTCGTCCGGCAGGCCGACCACCACTGCTTCGAGGGCAGCCGGGTGCGATTCGATCGCCGCCTCGACCTCGGCCGGGTAGATGTTCGCCCCGCCGCGCAGGATCAGGTCCGCCCGGCGGTCGGCGAGGTAGAGGTACCCGTCGGGGTCCAGCCAGCCGATGTCCCCGAGCGTCTCCCAGCCGCCCTCGATCCGTTTCGCTTCGGCACCGAGGTAGCGATAGGTCGGCGTCGCCGACGGATCGCTGCGCATGTAGATGTCGCCGACCTGGCCCGGCTCGAGCTGCTTGCCGTCCTCGCCGAGGATCTTGAATTCGCCCATGAACGGACGGCCCACGGAGCCACGGTGCAGGCGCCATTCCGGGCCGGTGATCACGGTCCGTGCCTGGGCCTCGGTACCGGCATAGAGCTCATAGATCGTCTCGTCGCCGAGGCGGTCCATCCATTCTTCCTTCAGCCAGGCCGGGCAGGCCGAGGCCAGGTGCATCACCGTGGTCAGGCTCGAGAGGTCGAACGATTCGCGCTCGGCGATCGGGAGGCGCGAGATCCGCTGCATCATCGTCGGCACCGCGTAGAGGTAGGTGGCGCGGTGGCGCTGGATCTGTTCGAGCGTTCGCCGCGGATCGAAGCGCGAGCTGAGCACCAGGTGGTTACGCCGCAGAAGGGCGAGCATCCCCCAGGTGAACGGGGCGTTGTGGTAGAGCGGCGCCGGGATCACCACGGTGCTGTCCAGCGGCAGGTGGGGCGAGTTGTAGGTCGCGTCGTCGTCGAGGTCGATCGCCGCCGGCCCGGCGGCGACGATCACCTTCGGCCGCCCCGTGCTGCCGCCCGAGGTCGGCGCCTTCCAGCTCGGGGCCACCGCGTTGCGGAAGGAGTCCGGGAGCGGCCCGTCCACCTTCTCGCCGGTCACCTCACCGCGCCCGAGGGTGGGGTGATCCAGCTCGCGCGAGTCGTCGTCCTCGATCACGACCACGGCAGGCTCGGTCAGGGCGAGGATCGCCGTGAGCTCCGCCGGCGCCAACCCGCGCGAGAGCGGTTGGGGCGTCGCCGCGACCAGGTAGGCGCCGATCGCGGCGGCGAGGAAGTCATGGTTGGTCGGCAGGAGGATGCTGACGAAATCGCCTCGCTCGACTCCGCCCCGGTCAAACGCGAGGGCGAATTCTCGGGCGCGCTCGAGGAGCTCGGACCGGGTCAGGGTCCGCTCGTCCACGGTCAGGCTGGGCGCGTCCGGCGCGGCCTCGGCGGCGGTAGCTAGCAGGGTGGTCATCGGCGTAAGGCTCATCGGATCTCCTCGTCGGTCGGGCGTCACTATGATATTGACGTCGGATTCAACAAGGAGCGAACATTGCCTGAAGCCGTAATCGCCGCCGCCGCCCGTTCGCCGATCGGGCGTGCCGGGAAGGGATCCCTCACCGAGCTCCGCGCCGACGACATGGCGGCGCGGATCGTCCGTGCGGCGCTCGACCAGCTCCCACAGCTGGACCCGACCGAGATCGACGACCTCCACCTCGGCTGCGGCCACCCCTATGACGAGCAGGGCGGCAACCTGGCACGGCGGGTGGCAGTGCAGTTGGGGTTCGACGGCCTGCCAGGTGCCACCGTGAACCGCTTCTGCTCGTCGAGCCTGCAGACCACCCGCATGGCGATGCACGCGATCCGCGCGGGCGAGGGAGAGGTCTTCATCTCCGCGGGCGCCGAGTGCGTCTCGCGCTACGCCGATCCGCTCGACCGGGCCGCGCGGGAGGAGCGTGACCGGAACCACCGCTTCGACGAGGCCGTCGCGCGGACCGGACGCCAGGCCATGACAGGCGAGCGCTGGCACGATCCGCGCGAGGACGGCAAGCTGCCCGACGTCTACATCGCGATGGGGCAGACCGCGGAGAACGTCGCCACCAGCCGGGGCATCACGCGCGAGGAGCAGGACCGATTCGCGGTGCGCAGTCAGCAGCGTGCCGAGCGGGCGATCGCGGAGGGCTTCTTCGCCCGCGAGATCACCCCGCTCGAGCTGCCCGGCGGCTCGGTCGTCGACGCCGACGACGGGCCGCGTCCCGGTACCACCTACGAGAAGGTCGCGACGTTGAAGCCGGTCTTCCGCGAGCGCGGGACGGTGACGGCCGGCAACGCCTGCCCGCTGAACGACGGCGCCGCCGCCCTGGTCGTGATGAGCGACGCGCGTGCGCGCGAGCTCGAGATCGAGCCACTGGCCCGGGTCGTCGCCACCGGGGTCTCGGCCCTCTCGCCGGAGATCATGGGCCTGGGGCCGGTCGAGGCCTCCCGGCGGGCGCTGACGCTGGCCGGGATGACGATCGACGACATCGACCTGTTCGAGATCAACGAGGCCTTCGCCGCCCAGGCGATCGCCTCCGCCCGTGAGCTCGGCATCGAGGAGGACAGGCTCAACGTTCATGGTGGCGCGATCGCCCTCGGGCACCCGTTCGGGATGACCGGGGCGCGGATCACCACCACGCTGCTCAACGGCATGCGGAGCCGGGACGCCCAGTTCGGCCTCGAGACGATGTGCGTCGCGGGCGGGCAGGGGATGGCGATGATCGTCGAACGGCTCTCGTGACCCGGCCCTCAACCCCCCGAAAGGATCGCCCCGATGCCCCTTCCACCGCTGCTTGACTCGCTGCTTCGGGCCGAAGCCCCGTCCGGGTATGAGGAGCCCGCCAGCGCGATCTGGCGCGAGGCCGCATCGTTCGCCGAGCAGAGCGCGGATCGGATCGGGTCCTCGATCGCCCGAGCCGGCGAGGGCGGGCCGCTGCTCGCGGTGATCGGGCACATCGACGAGATCGGCTTCGTCATCAACCACATCGAGGAGGACGGTTGCCTTCGCTTCCTCGCCGACGGGTTCTGGGATCCCTACATCCTGATCGGCCAGCGGGTTGCGATCCGCGGCAACGACGGTGAGCGGGTGCTCGGCGTGGTCGGGCGGCGGCCGAAGTCGATGGACGTGCTCACCGGCGATGAACGGCTCGGCAAGCCGCTGTCGATGCGCGACCTCCACGTCGACATCGGGGTGGACACCTGTGCCGAGGCGAAGACGCGCGTCCGGGTCGGCGACTCGTTCGTGATCGCGGTCGAGCCGGTCATGGTCACCGCCGAGCGGGTCGCCTCGCGGGCGCTCGACAACCGGCTCGGTGCCTACGTCGCGATCGAGGCGCTGCGTCGCTGCGTCGAGCGGGGAGGCCCCGCCGGCAGCTTTGCGGCGGTCGCCTCGGTCCAGGAGGAGATCGGCCTGCGCGGGGCGCAGACCGCGGTCCATGCGATCGAGCCCGACGTCGCGATCGCGGTCGACGTCTATTTCGCCAGCGACACCCCCGGAGCGCCCGCACGCGACGTCGGCGAGCATGAGCTCGGCTCCGGCCCGATCATCGGTCGCGGCCCGACGCTCGATCCGAAGGTCTCCCAGCTCCTGATCGAGATCGCCGAGGAACGGGGGATCGAGCACACCCTCGCCGGTTACGGCCTCGCCGCCTTCGGCATGAGCACCGGCAGCGACGCGGATTCGATCCAGATCTCGCGTCAGGGGATCCCGACCGGGCTGGTCTCGATCCCGCTCCGCTACATGCACTCGCCGGTCGAGATGTGCGATCTACGCGACGTCGAGGCCTGCGTCGAGCTGATCTCCGCCTTCGCCGAACGGCTCACCGGCGACGTCGACTTCGAGCGCTGATCAAGAGGTGCGCGTACTGGCGATAGACCAAGGGACGTCGGCCACGAAGGCGCTGGTGATCGAGGACGACGGCACGGTCGCGGCCACCGGCGGCGCCGCGGTCGCGCCGCGGGCAGGGGCAGACGGGACGGTCGAGCAGGATCCTCAGGAACTGCTCGACTCGATCCTCGCCGCCGGTCGCGAGGCGCTGGCGGGAGCCGGGGGCGCGGTCGACGCCGTCGCCCTCGGCAACCAGGGTGAGACCGTCCTTCGCTGGGACCGGCACAGCGGCTCGGCGCGCGGGCCGGCGCTCGTCTGGCAGGACCGTCGGGCGACGTCGGTGGTCGAACGTATGGGCGAGAGCGCCGCGCGGCTGACCGAGATCAGCGGCCTGCCGCTCGACGCGTACTTTGCCGCCCCGAAGATGCGCTGGCTCGCCGAGCAGAGCCCCACGGCCGACTCGGCCGAGGTGATCACCACGGTCGACGCCTGGCTGACTCGTCAGCTCACCGGGGCCTTCGTCACCGACGCGGCGACCGCCTCGCGCACGATGCTGCTGGACCTCGACTCCGGCGAGTGGTCGCAGGAGGCGTGTGCGAGGTTCGAGTTCGAGCCCGACGACCTGCCGGAGGTCGTCGCCTGCGACGCGGTCGTCGGCACCACGGCGGCGTTCGGCGGGGAGCTGCCGCTCGCCGGCCTGATCGTCGACCAGCAGGCAGCGCTCTTCGCCGAGTCATGCCTGGCGGTCGGCGACGCCAAGTGCACCTACGGCACCGGCGCATTCCTCCTGGCCAACTCGGGCAAGGCCCCGCACCGCTCGATCCACCGGCTCGCCGCCTCGGTCGCCTGGCGGTTGGGTGACGAGATCTCCTACTGCCTCGACGGCCAGGTCTACGCCGCGGGAGCCGCCGTCGGCTGGCTCCAGCGGGTCGGGCTGATCGGTTCCCCCGAGGAGCTCGACGGGCTCTGCGCGGCGGCGGAACGCGAAGCGCAGCCGACCTTCGTCCCGGCGCTGGCCGGCATGGGGGCGCCGCGCTGGTCGGCGGACGCGCGCGGCGCTTGGAGCGGCCTGTCCTTGGCGACCGGGCGGGCGGAGCTTGCCGCCGCGGTGGTTGCCGGCATCGCCGCCGAGGTCGCCTGGCTCACCCGCACCACTGCCGATGACCTCGCCGCGCCCCTCTCGGTCCTGCGCGCCGACGGCGGCCTGACCCGCTCGCGGGCCCTGATGCAGACGCAAGCCGACCTTGCCCAGGTACTGGTCGAGTGCTATCCGCATCCCGATGCGACGGCGCTCGGCGTCGGCGCCCTCGCCCGCCTCGCCACCGGTGCCGCGACGACACCCTCCGACGCGGTTTCACCCTGGTCGCCGAGCGCCGTCTTCGAGCCATCGATCGGCGCCGAGGAGGCGGCGGAGCGGCTGGAGGCGTTCCGTCGTGTGGCCGACGCTCAGATCCAACTCGCCGAGGAAGGACGTTGAGCAGGCCATTCGACATCGCCATCGTCGGCGCCGGCAATGTCGGCGCGGCGCTCGCCCGCGAGTTGGGTAGGTTCGAGCTGCGGACCGTGCTGGTCGACGCCGGCGACGTCGGTGCCGGGACCAGCAAGGCGAACACGGCGATCCTCCACACCGGCTTCGACGCCAAGCCGGGCACGGCCGAGGCGCGCCTGGTGGCCCGCGGCCATGACCTGCTGCTGGGGTATGCGGCGGAGGTCGGCATCCCGGTGGAGCGCACCGGCGCACTGCTCGTCGCCTGGAGCGAGGAGGAGGCTGAGCGCCTGCCGGCGATCGCCGCCAACGCCGTCGCCTGCGGCTACGAGAGGACGGAGCCGGTCGCGGTCGAGGAGCTCTACCGGCTCGAGCCGCACCTGGCCCGCGGCGCCCACGCGGCGCTGGCGGTGCCGGACGAGTTCATCGTCTGCCCCTGGACCCCGGTGCTCGCCTATGCGACGCAGGCGGTTGCGGCGGGGGTCATGCTGCGGCGCCGCTGGAAGGTTGACGAGGTGGAGCGGACCGCGGATGGGCTCTGGCGCCTCGGCTCCGGCGGCCGGGAGCTCCATGCTCGCTGGCTGGTGAACGCGGCGGGCCTCTACTCAGATGACCTCCATCGGGCCGCCGGTCACGATGGCTTCACCGTGACCCCGCGGCGGGGCGAGCTGCTCGTCTTCGACAAGCTGAGCCGGCCGCTGGTCGACCACGTGATCCTGCCGGTGCCGACCGCACGCACGAAGGGCGTCCTGGTCTCGCCGACGGTCTTCGGCAACATCCTCGTCGGCCCCACCGCCGAGGACCTCGAGGACAAGGCCGAAACCGACACCAGCGCGGCCGGCCTCGCCTACCTGCGGGAAGCTGCCAGACGGTTGATGCCCGGCCTCCTCGACCATGAGCTGACCGCGACCTTCGCCGGCCTGCGGGCGGCGACCGAGCACGCCGACTACCAGCTCGGCGTCGACGCCGAGGAGCGCTATCTATGGGCGGGCGGGATCCGTTCGACCGGCCTCAGCGCGGCGATGGCGATCGCCGAGTGGGGGGTCGAGGCGCTCGACTCGGCGGGGCTCGAGCTGCGCCCGACGGCCGCCGGGCTGCCGCCGATCCGGATGCCGAACATCGGCGAGCGCACCACCCGCCCCTACGACGATCCCGATGCGATCGCTGCCGACCCGGCCTACGGCGAGGTCCTCTGCTTCTGCGAGCGGGTCAGTCGCGGCGAGGTCCGCGACGCCCTCGACTCGACCATCCCCGCCTTCGACCTCGACGGGCTCCGGCGGCGGACCCGCGCCGTGTCCGGGCGCTGCCAGGGGTTCTACTGCGGTGCCGCGGTCGCCGCCCAGATCGAGCGAAGCGCCGACGCCATGGAACGCGAGCCGGGGCGATGAGCGGCGAGCGCCGGAGCACCGAGGTCGCGATCGTCGGAGGCGGGCCGGCCGGGCTCGCCGCCGCCACCGGGTTGGCCGCGGCGGGCGCCGCGGTGGTCGTGATCGAGCGCGAGCGCGAGGCAGGCGGGGTCCCACGCCACGCCGACCATCAGGGGTTCGGGCTGCGCGACCTGCATCGCGTGCAGAGCGGTCCCGGCTACGCCCGCGGTTGGGTGAGGCGCGCCAGCGCCGCCGGAGCCGAGATCCGCACCGCGACCCAGGTCACGGGGTGGGACGACGGTCGCCTGGCCACGACCGGTGCGGGGGGCCGCGGGTCGCTGGCGGCGGAGGCGGTGCTCCTGGCCTCGGGATGTCGGGAGCGGCCCCGTTCCGCCCGCTGGGTGCCGGGCGCCCGGGTGCCCGGGGTGATGACCACGGGGACCTTGCAGCAGGCCGTGTACCTCGAGGGGCGCCGGTTCGAGGGGAGGGCGGTGGTCGTCGGCGCCGAGCACGTCTCCTTCTCCGCCTTGGAGACCCTCCGCCACGCCGGAGCGCGGCCGGTCGCGATGGTGACGGAGCTGCCGGCCCATCAGTCCTTCTTCGCCTTCCGCGCCGGGGCCGTCGTCCGCCATCGGGTCTCGCCGCAGACCCGGACCAGACTCAGCTCGGTGCTCGGGCGAGGACGGGTGGAGGCGGTCGAGCTGACCGACCTCGACAGCGGCGCGGTGAGGAGGGTGCCGTGCGAGCTGGTCATCTTCACCGCCGACTGGATCCCCGACAACGAGCTGGCGGTCGTCGCCGGCGTCGAGCTCGACCCAGGCACGCGCGGGCCTCGCATCGACGCGTCCCAGCGGACGGCGATCCCCGGCGTCTTCGCCGCCGGCAACCTACTCCATGGTGCCGAGACCGCCGATGTCGCCTCGCTGTCGGGCAGCCGGGTGGTCGCCGGCATCCTCGACTACCTGGAGCGTCGTGAATGGCCCGCCCGAGTCCCGATCCTCAGCAGGGATCCGCTGGCATGGGTGGTGCCCAACGCCGTGTCACTGGGGCCCGTCGATCCCGAGCGGCCGGCGCGCCACACATTCCTCGTGCGAGCCCGGCGCGAGCTCCTCGGTGCGCGGATCCTCGTGCGGCAGGGGGGAGAGACGCTCCACGAGCAGCGGCTGGCACGGGTCGGTCCAGGTCGGTCGGCGCGGTTGCGAGACGATTGGGTGCGCTTGGTCGAGCCCGACCGCGGCGCGGTCGAGTGCGCGTTGCTCGACGGAAGGAGCAGGCGGAGTTGGTCGGCGATCTGATCCGGGCGACCCCCGCTTTCGCCTCGCCCCCGGCGCGCGCGGTTTACCCAGTCGCGGCTTCTTGGCGACGATCGTCTCCTGAAGCTCCTGCATACAGCCCTAGAATCGGCTGGTGTGACGACTCCCGGCGACAAGCTCCTCCGCCACATTCGCAGGGAGATCGTCCTGGGCGGCAGCATTCCCCGTTAGGGGAAGACTTTTCAGCGTTCCATCTCGGCGCCTCGACCTTCTCGCTCCCACAAGGGAGCCGGCTACAGATCGGATGACCGATGCTGCCCCTTGGTAGATCCACCTCGCCGCCCGCCACTTCCTCGCAGTTTCCCGACCCTCGGATCGCGCCGCCGCTCGGGGCCGACGCCGTGTTGCGGTCCCTTGCGACAGAGGGCGTCGACCTCTGCTTCGGCATGCCAGGCGGCGCCGTGTTGCCGCTCTACGACGCGATCGCCCGCGGCACGACGATCCGCCATGTGCTCGTCGCCCACGAGCAGGGCGCGGGTCACATGGCGCAGGGATACGCTCGAGCAAGCGGTCGCGTCGGCGTCGCCTTCGCCACCTCGGGACCGGGCGCGACGAACCTCGTGACCCCGATCGCCGACGCGAGGATGGACTCGACGCCGCTCGTCTGCATCACCGGACAGGTGAGACAGGAGCTGATCGGTACCCAGGCTTTCCAGGAGTGCGACATCACCTCGGTCGTCGCCCCGTTGGTCAAGCGGGCCTGGCTCCTCCGCGACGTCGCCGACATCCCGGAGGTCGTCGCCGAGGCGATCCACACCGCTCGCGAGGGCCGTCCGGGCCCCGTGCTCGTCGACATCCCGCGTGACGTGCAGGAGGCGCCCGCGCGCGCCGGGCGCCGGGCGCCGGGTTTGCGTCCCACCTGTCCGCCGGACAGGGATGCCGTGGCGAGCCTGGTCGCCGAGATCGAGTCGGCCGAGCGGCCGGTCCTCTATGTCGGTGGCGGGGCGCAGGGGGCCGCCGCCGAGTTGCTTGCGCTGGCCGAGGCTGCCCGGATCCCGGTGGTCGCCACGTTGATGGGCAAGGGGGCCTTCCCCGAGTCCCACGAGCTGTTCGTCGGTTGGCCGGGCATGCACGGGGTCAAGGCGGCGAACTGGGCGATGCACGAGGCAGATCTCCTGATCGCTGCCGGGGCCCGCTTCGACGATCGCGTCACCGGCCGCCTCGACGCTTTCGCGCCCCGCGCCCGAGTCGCGCACATCGACATCGATCCCGCCGAGATGGGCAAGATCCGCCGGCCCGACCTGCCCCTGGTCGGCGACTTGGGTCCCTGTCTTGCGGCGACCCTCGAGGCGGGCCGGCCGTTCTCCGGGGCCGAGTCCCGCACCGGCGCCTGGCGGCGGACGATCGCCGAGTGGCAAGACCGTTTTCCGCTCCGCTACGCCGTGACCGGGGCCGGGATGCCCCTGGCTCCCCAGCGGGCGATGGAGCGAATGGCGGTCGCTGCCTCGACGGCCGGGGAGGTCATCTGGACCACCGGCGTCGGTCAGCACCAGATGTGGGCGATGCAGTACCTGCGCAGCGAGGCGCCGCGCTCGTTCGTGACCTCCGGCGGCCACGGGACGATGGGCTTCGGCCTTCCCGCCGCGATCGGAGCTAAGGCCGCGCGGCCCGACGCCACCGTGATCTGCGTCGACGGCGACGGCTCCTTCCAGATGACCGCCCAGGAGCTGGTGACCTCGGCGCGGGCGAAGCTGCCGGTCGTCGTCGTGATCCTCAACAACCGGCGCCTGGGGATGGTGCACCAATGGCAGACCCTGTTTCACGACGAGCGTCTCTCCGAGGTCGACCTGAGCCGCGCGATGCCCGACTTCGAGGGTCTCGCGAGGAGCTACGGTGCCTTGGCGGCGACCGTGCATACCGAGCAGGAGCTGGACGACGCCTTGAGTGCTGCGCTCGTCGCCGAACGAACCTTCGTCCTCGACGTCAGGGTCGACCCACACGCCGAGTGCTATCCGATGATCCCGCCCGGCGCCGCCGCCGCCGATCAGGTCGAGTGGACGGAGGCTCGCCGATGAGGTCGTTGCAGGAGCTGGCCGACGCTCTCGCGAGCGAGCTCCGGTCGCCCGTCGGCGTCGACGATCGACGATTCCGCGCTCTCGCCTACAGCGCGCACGAGGACGAGATCGATCAGGTGCGTCGCGATTCGATCCTTCGTCGCGAGGCGCCGCAGGCGGTGACTCGCTGGCTTTCCTCGCTGGGGATAGAGGACGCTCCAAGCTTCGTGCGGGTTCCGGCCAACCCGGAGTTCGGGATGCAGTCGCGGCTCTGCTTTCCCCTCCGCTTCGAGGGGGTGACGATGGGATACCTCTGGCTGATCGACGATCCGTCGGTGGGCGAGCGGCGCTCGCTCGAGGTCGCCACCGACTATGTCGGGCAGCTGGCAGCCGAGCTCGTCCGGGTCCGGCAACTGGAGAGCGCGGAGCGTGAGCAACAGGCGCGGGCACTGTCCGCGCTGCTCTCCGGCGACGATCCTGCCGCCGCCGCGGCGCAACTGGCGGCGGAGGGCATCCTCACCGGCTCGGGCAGCTTCGTCGTCGTCCTCGCGCAGGTGGCGTGCTCCGGCAGCGCCGATCCCGGCGTCTCCGAGCCGGGTCCCGAGATCGGGGTCCATCTCTCGCTTGCGGCCGAGGAGGTCCGCCGCGGGATCTCCTCCAAACATGCCCTTGCGATCGCCCGGCCACACGAGGTGATCCTCGCGTTGGCGTTCGACGACCCCGACGAGCCGGCGCGGCGCGGCGGGGCGCTTCTCGACGCCTGCCGTCGACATCTGGCGACCGACCCGGTCGCCGCCGGCTTGGACATCGTGGTCGGCATCGGCTCCTCACAGAGGGAGATCGCGGGTCTTGCCAGATCCTACGAGGAGGCTCACCTTGCGGCGGAGGTCGCTGACCGGGGCGCCGTGGTCGACCTCTCTGAACCGGTGCTTTGGGAGGAGCTCGGTGCCTACCGGACCATCGCGATGCTGCTGGGGGACGACCGGGACCCAACCCCGATGTTGCCCAAGGCCTTGGTGGCGCTGCTGGGGGATCGCGACGGCCATACCCTGGTCCAGACCGCCGAGGCCTACCTCGACAATGGCGGCGACGCGAAAGGGACCGCCGCCGCGCTCGTCCTCCATCGCTCCGGGCTCTACAAGCGCCTCCAACGGATCGAACGCGTCACCGGGTACGACCTGCGCCGGGGTGACGATCGCCTGGAGCTCCATCTGGGTCTGAGGCTCTGGCGGCTCGGTGAGGACGGGGGACGATCGTCCCCTCCGCGAGGCTGAGACAGCGACGCTTCTCCTCCCCTTGGGCCGCTCTGCCGTCGTAGCCTCGACGTCATGGAACGCGAGCCCACTTCGGCATTCGAGCTGGAGTTCGATCATGACCGGGTCGAGCTGATCAGCGACCCCGACACGGGCCTGCGCGGGGTGATCGCGGTCCACTCGCGTGCGTTGGGCCCGGCGATGGGCGGCCTGCGCCTGCATGCCTACCCGAACTTCGACGCGGCCGTCGTCGACGCCCTGCGGCTCTCCCGAGCGATGACCTTCAAGAACGCCGCGGCCGGCCTGGACCTGGGCGGCGGGAAGGCGGTTCTGGTCGACGACGGCGCCTGGGCGGAGCCGGGGGTGCGAGAGGCACGGATGCGCGCCTTCGGTCGACGGATCGAGCGTCTGGGCGGCGACTACGTGACCGCCGAGGACGTCGGTACCAGCCCCGATGACATGCTCGTCATCGCCGATGAGACCGAGTGGGTCGCCGGCAGGCCGCTGAGCGAGGGTGGCCGCGGCGATCCGTCACCCGCGACGGCCCGGACGGTCTTCGCCGCGATCCGCGCGGGCGTCGCGGTGCGGCTGGGCCGGGAGGATCTGCGAGGAGTCCGGGTCGGCGTCGTCGGCGTCGGCCACGTCGGCTCGCGACTGGCGGCGATGTTGGCCGAGGCGGGTGCGGTGGTCGTCGTCGCCGATGCCGTTCCGGCGCGCGCAGCCGAGATCGCGGCGGAGGTCGGCGGCGTCGTCGCCGAGCCTGCCGAGCTGATCCTGGCCGACCTTGACGTGCTCTCGCCCTGCGCGCTCGGCGGCGCGATCGAGCCTCGCCACGTCGGCCGCCACCCGGCGCGGGTGATCGCCGGCGCCGCCAACAACCAACTCGCAGACCCCACCATCGCGCAGGCCCTGGAGGTCGCCGGGGTCCTGTACGTCCCGGACTTCCTGGCGAACTGCGGCGGCATCATCCACGTCGGCGCGGAGGTCCTGGGTCTCGCCGACCAGGAGGTCGAGGACCTCCTGGTGGCAGCCGAAATCCGTCTCACCGAGGTCCTGGTCGCGGCAGCCGACGCTCGCCGACCTGCCGCCGACCTGGCGCTGGAGCTCGCCCAGGAGCGAGTTACCCGGGGTCGCCGAGGCTCGGCAGACGCAGTCTGAGAGGTCGGCGAGCGCGTGGGCGACAGTGCCGTCAAGGATCGCGGTGGCCGGATCGGCGAGAGCGTCGGCCTACTCGACGCCGCGGACCGCAAGGGCCTCCTTCGCCACATGCTCTTGATGAGGGCGGTGGAGGAGCGCGGCATCAGCCTCTACAAGCAGGGCAAAATTCCAGGCTCCTACTACGACGGCCGCGGCCAGGAGGCGATCAGCGTCGGGGCCACTTGGGCACTCGGCCCAGGAGACCAGGTTTCCTCGCCCTTGATCCGCGACCTCGGCGCGCACCTGGTCCGCGGTACCGATCTCAGCGAGATCTTCCGGCACTACATGGGCCGTGCGAACGCCCTCAGCAGAGGCCGCGAGGGGAACATCCACTTCGGCGACCGGAAGCTGGGGATCGTCGGCCCGGTCTCGATGCTCCCGGACATGATGGTGGTGGCGGTCGGCATCGCCACGGCGATCAAGATCCGCGGTGAAGCGCGCTGCGCCCTCTCCTTCTTCGGCGATGGCTCCACCTCGCGAGGTGACTGGCACGAGGCGATGAATTTCGCCGCGCTCGACAAGCTGCCGGTGATCTTCGTGCTGGAGGACAACCAACTCGCCTACTCGACCCGGCAGGATCGTCAGTTCGCCGTCGACCCGATCGAGCGCGCGGCCGGGTACGGGATGCCTGCCGTGTCGATCGACGGCAACGACGTCGAGGCCGTCTTCGAGGCCACCTACCGGGCCCGCGCACGGGCCCTGGCGGGCGAGGGACCGACCTTGGTCGTGGCGCGGACGATGCGGATGCACGGGCATGGCGCCCACGACGACGCCTCCTACGTCGAGCCGGAGTTGCTCAACGAGTGGCTGCGCCGCGATCCGATCGAGCTCTACTCCGAGCGCCTGACGGACGCGGATCTCGACATCGCCGAGTACCGCGAGCGGGTCGACGCCGTCGTCGAGGCGGCGGTCGAGGCGGCCCTCGCGACGCCGATGGCCGATCCCGCCGACGCGACCACCGACGTCTTCGCTGCCGCCGACTCCGCGGCCGAGCCGCTCGGCTGGGGTGCGGCGCCGTGGAGCGGCTTCTCGGCGGAGCCGAGCCCCGCGCGGCGGAAGCCCGCGGCCGTGGTGTCGTCGCCGGAGCCGGCCGGCGGTCCGACCACCTACCTGAAGGCGATCGCCAAGGCGCTCCGCGACGAGATGGCGGCCGACGAGCGGGTGATCGTCCTGGGGGAGGACGTCGGTGCCTTCGGCGGTGCTTTCAAGGTCACCGACGGCCTCCTGGGCAAGTTCGGGGCGGAACGCGTCCGCGACACGCCGATCGCCGAGGCGGGGATCATCGGCGCGGCCGTCGGCGCCGCGATCGAGGGCCTGCGCCCGGTCTGCGAGATGCAGTTCGCCGATTTCGTCGCCTGCGGCTTCGACCAGCTGGTCAACGTGGCGGGCAAGATGTTCTACCGCCTCGGTCTCGCGGTGCCGATGGTGTTGCGGCTGCCGAGCGGCGGAGGCTTCTCCGGGGGGCCGTTCCATTCGCAGAATCCCGAGGCCTGGTTCATGCACGCGCCGGGGCTCAAGGTCGTCGCTCCCTCCACTCCGGCGGACGCCTACTCACTGTTGGTCGCGGCGATCCGCGACCCCAACCCGGTCGTCTTCCTCGAGCACAAGAACCTCTATCGCCGCGTAAAAGGCGAGCTCCCCGGGATGCCCGAGGCAGATCCGTTTACGGCGCGGACCGTGCGTCCGGGCGCCGACGCGACCGTGATCGCCTACGGGGCGATGGTCCACGCAGCGCTCGAGGCGGCCGAGGCCGTCGCCGCCGCCGGTTCGGGGGACGTCCGCGTCCTCGACCTGCGCTCCCTGGTCCCCCTCGACACCGAGGCGATCCTCGCCGCGGTCCGCGCCACCTCGAAGGTTCTCGTCCTCGACGAGGCGAACCGCACCTGCGCTGCGGGCGCCGAGATCGCCTCGTTGATCGCCGATCGCGCGTTCGAGGATCTCGACGCGCCGGTACGTCGTCTGGCGACCCCGGATGTCCCGATCCCGTTCAGCCCCACGCTCGAGCAGGCCGTCCTGCCGGGTCCGCGAGCGATCGAGCGAGCCCTGCTCGAGCTGCTCGGCTACTGAGGCGGGGTCGACATGGCGTTGGTTGACATCCTGATGCCGCAGCTAGGCTCATCCGTCGTCGAGGGGACGGTGATCGAGTGGCATGCCGCGGTCGGCGGCGCGGTCGTCGCCGAGGCGACCGTCTGCGAGATCAGCACCGACAAGATCGATTCCGAGTGCCCGGCACCGGCGTCCGGGACTCTGGCGGAGATCCTCGTCGAGCCGGGGGAGACGGTCGAGGTCGGTGTCGTCCTCGGGCGTATCGCGACCGACGGCGAGGAGGGCGCCGAGGGCGGGAAGGAGCCGGCTGCGGTGGGAAAGGCCCTGCCGCCTGCCGACACTGCGGGCGGCGGAACCGAGTCGGTCGCGAACGACGCGATCCGCTCCTCGCCGATCTCGCGTCGGATCGCCGCCGAGCACGGTGTCGACCTCGCCACCGTAGCCGGGACCGGGCGGGGTGGGCGAGTGACCAAAAAGGACGTGCTCGCCTACATCGAGGCAGGTGTCGAGCCGCCCCTTCACAGCGATTCGCCCTATCGGCCAGATCCCGACCTGGGGACGGCCACCGCGGCGGCGCTCGCCGCCACCGCGGTCCCGGCGACGGGTCCCGGCCTCCCCGACCTCGGCGGAGTCGCGGCGCCCCTCAGCCGCATGCGGCAGCGGATCGGAGAGGCGATGCACGGTTCTCAGCAGGGCACCGCGACCTGTCACACCACGGTCGAATGCGACATGACGGCGATCGAGGAGAAGCGATCCGAGCTCGAACTGACCGCGCTGCCGTTCGTCTGCCGAGCGGTGATCGAGACGCTCGCCGAGTTCCCTGACCTGAACGCTACCCTCGCCGAGGGGATGCTGACCCGCTTCGAGCGAGTCCATCTTGGCATCGCCGTGTCGCTCGGCGACGACGGGCTGATCGTGCCCGTCATCCATGACGCCCAAAACCTCTCACCCGAGGGACTGGGCCGGCGGATCAGGGACCTCGCCCGCCGCGCGCGCGACAAGCATCTGTCGCCCGACGACGTCCAGGGTGCCACCTTCACGATCACCAATCCTGGTGCCTTCGGGGCTCTCTGGGCGACTCCAGTGATCGATGTCCCGCAGACCGGCATTCTCGACCTCGAGGCGATCGTTCGTCGCCCGATCGTGGTCACGGACGACTCAGGCAACGAGTCGATCGCGATCCGCTCGATGGTCAACCTGATCCTCGGTTGGGACCACCGCGCCATGGACGGCGTCTATGCGGCGCGCTTCCTCCGTGCCCTGCGTCAACGGCTGGAGAGCGGTTGAGGACCGAATCGATCTGCGCCAGGGTTGGCCACCAGGATCCGGTCCGGAGGAACGCTTGCGAACGTGGTCGGGTCGCCGGAAGCTAGGCCCGCCTACGGCCTGGCGGCCGAGCCCGACCATCGACAGCTCGGCGAGATCGTCCGACGGCGGGGGACGGACGTCTGCGGGTGAACCTCGGCACGGTCGCTTCGCTCGTCGCCGCCTTCAACGGGACCGAGCGGCCGACGCGGTCGCAGTCGTCGGGGCGATGCCCGCGCCGGCGCGGGCATCGCCTCGAGCCGGCTCGCTCAGGCGGCCGCTTCGCGTTCTTTCTTGCGCTGTTCGATCACCTTGGCGACGCAGCGTGAGCGCGGCGTCCCCTTTTCGCCCTTCACGACGTGCTTGCCGGGGAGCGCCCTGCAGGCCCGACCGGGGCTCATGTTCGGGTGGGCGGCGGCCGTTTCGTGGGCTTTCACGCACGCGCTGAAAGGCGTACCTGGGGTGCCGGGGACGTGCTTCTTGCTCTCGCCCTGGCAGTAGTAGCCGAACGCCTTCGTCGTCGGTGGCGATTCGGGCGCGTAGTTCGGGCCATTCCCCTGCCCGCTCGTCCCTTCGGTGGGCTTGTGCCCGTTGCCCGGTTCGGTCGGCGTGTTCCCCTTCCCGTTGCCAGGTTCTGCAGGTCGGGTCGCCAGCGCCGTGGCGGGCAACGCCACCAGCGCCAGGACGCCGGCCAGAATCGCGATCTTCAGATGGTTCCTCAAAACTCCTCCCATCAGGGCCGAGCCCGTCAAATTGGATGTCCGGGAAGAAGAACGGAGCCGTCCTGGCGATGTCAGGGACTATCTGGCGATGGTGGTCGAACATCTGTCCGATCGATGCCTGGATGCGTGACAGGCCACGCCAAACCGCTCCTGCGATGCGGAGTCCTCGTAGGCTATGCCCGCCCGAAACCGCCGGCGTCTTGCTCGTCGTAGAGGCTCTCCGACGCGAGCTCCATCGCGCGGCGGCTCCAGAGCTTGACCTGCATGAATACGTCGTCGCCGTAGGCCTCGAGGGCGTCGAGGGCGATCAGGGTGAAGCGGTCGCGGTTGATCTCTTCCTGGTCGACGGTGTCGTCGTCCAGCTCGGCGGTGGCGGCGACGGCGCCGCGGACCAGGGGGCGGCCCCAGACGAGGGTGACGGCGCCGGCGCGGCCGTTCTCACCCCGCCAGCGGCCGATCACGTCGTCGTTGAGGTCGATCTTCCAGTCCGGGTTGTCCTCGGCGAGGACGTCGGTGAAGTCGGCGGTGGCGCGGAAGTCGGTGGCGTCGCCCTCGCCGACGGGCAGGGCGTAGGAGACGTGGCCGAAGAGCTCCAGGGTGCCCTCGTCGCTCTCGGTGCGCGCCGAGCAGGGGATCCAGACGCGGCCGCCCCAGGTGCGCTCCGGGAAAAAGTCGACCTCCTCGGGCACGGCGGCGCCGGCGGGGAGGTCGCCGATCGCCGCGACCGCTTCGACGAAGGCTTCGCGCAGGCGCGCGGCGAAGCGGCCGGCGGCGATGCCCTCCTGGCTCGTGTCGGCGATGAAGCGGGGGATCGGCCGCGGGTTCGGTGCCACGGCCGCTGACCCTACACGGCTCAGACGGCCTGCGGGACCGCCTCGGGGCGGCCGCGCAGCAGGGTGACCGCCGCGACGCCGCCGAGGAGGCAGAGGCCCGCGCCGACCAGGAAGGCCAGCCGGTAGCCGCTGGTCAGCGCGTCCAGGTGCGCCGTCCCGGCCCCGAGCAGATCGTTGGTGCGCGAGGTGGCGAGGGTCGCCAGCACCGCCAGGCCGAGCGTGCCGCCGACCATCCGTGAGGTGTTCACGACGCCGGACGCGAGGCCGTTCTGCTCCGGCGGCACGCCTTTGACCGCGACGATCGTCGCCGGCACCATCGACCAGCCGGCGCCGAGGGTCACGAGCATGCCGCCGGGCAGGATCGCCACCTCGTAGGCGCTCGTGGCCTCGACGGTGGCGAGGACCAGGAAGCCGATCGTCGCCAGCGTCATGCCGATGCCGAGCGTCATCCGCACGCCCAGCCGCGCGACCAGCTTCGGCGCGCTCGCCGACCCGGCGAAGAAGAGGAGCGTCAGCGGCAGGAACGAGATCCCGGCGACCAGCGCGTCCTCGCCCTTCACTTCCTGCAGGTAGAGGGAGATGAAGTACCACATGGCGAAGGTCGCGGCGAAGAGCAGCGCGACGATCAGATTGGCGGCGCGCAGGGCGGGCATCTTGAACACGTCGAGGGGGATCAGCGGGTCCGCGGCCAGGCGGCCCTCGACCAGGGCGAAGAGCCCGAGCAGGACCAGCCCCAGCGCCAGAGGCGCCAGCACGCCGACCGAGCCCCAGCCGAGCGTGTCGGTGCGGACGATGCCGTAGACGATCGCGGTCAGGCCGCCGGTGATCAGCACCGCGCCGGGGACGTCGAGCTTGCGCTCGCCGGCGACCGCGGCGTGCCGCGGGATCAGTCGGCGGGCGGCGACCAGGACGGCGAGGCCGACCGGGACGTTGATGATGAAGATCGCGGGCCAGTCGAAGGCCTGGGTCAGGGCGCCGCCGAGCAGCGCGCCGGCGCTGCCGCCGATCCCGCCCATCGCCGCCCAGAGGCCGAGCGCGCGGTTGCGCTCCGCACCCTCCTTGAAGGAGCCGGTGACGATCGCGAGGCTGGCGGCGGAGATCACCGCGGCGCCGAAGCCCTGGATCGCGCGGGCGCCGATCAGGACGCCCTGCCCGTCGGCGAGCGCGCAGCCGAGCGAGGCGGCGGCGAAGAGGACGACGCCGATCAGGAACACCTGCCGGCGGGGGAGGAGGTCGGTGGCGCGGCCGGCGAGCATCAGGAAGCCGGCGAAGGTCAGCGTGTAGGCGTTGACGACCCACTGCAACCCGGAGTCGGAGAAGCCGAGCGCGGTGTGTATCTTCGGCAGGGCGACGTTGACGATCGAGATGTCGAGAATCACCATGAACTGGGCGAGGCAGATGGTGATGAGGAGGGCGTCTTTCTGGAGTCTCTTCATAGTTTGACGATCATCGTACCATTAAGTTCGATGATCGTCGTATCATTGTCGTGATGAGCTTCGAGTACCCCGACCGCGAGCAGATCGACCTCTCCGCCGTCCTGCACGCCCTGAGCGATCCGCAGCGCCGCCGCATCGTCGCCGAACTGGCCGCCGCCGATGTCCCGCGTCCCTGCGGCAGCTTCGCGCCCGCGATCACCAAATCGACCCGCACCCACCACTTCCGCGTGCTGCGCGAGGCGGGTCTGGTCGAGCAGTGGAAGGAGGGGACGAGCAAGATGAGCCGCCTGCGCCGCGACGACATCGACGCCCGCTTCCCCGGCCTGCTCGACTCGGTGCTCGGGTCCGTGCCGGTGGTGTAGGGGCGGGCGGTCTGGGGCTCGATTCTGGGCGTCCGGGGTGCCCCCGGGCCGGCCGACCGAGTTGCGCTCCGTGGGGCGGCCGTCCGAGTTGCGTCCTGGGCGCCTCATGGGGGTCCTGGCAGGGTGTGACCCCCATGAGGCGCCCAGGACGGGAGGGTTTCGTGGGAGAGCTTGCGCAGGGACGTGACGAAGTCGGACTCACGTCGGAGTGATGCGCGAGAGAAGGCACACCTCCGGCCCAGACCCTCCGTCCCCTCCGATCGGGGGCCATCAGGGGCCGATCCGTGACGAAGATGCCGGGAACGTCACACGTCTGCCGGGAACGTCACACGCCCGGGCGCCTTCCGTCCCTTTCCGGGCCCGGATCGAGGGTCCCCCGGGGTGCGGTCGTCCTAACCGACCTATAGCGCCGGTTAGGACGACCGCACCCCCGTGCGTGTCGTGC